>JAEYTO010000007.1 GCA_023433925.1 Pseudomonadota bacterium
CGGCCTCAGTGGCTGTTGCCAGTAGGCTCTGAGCTATCTCCAAGACATCCCGACCACGCGCTGGACGTGCCATAATTATCCTCCGATGAAATAATTATGGCATATTTTATTTAGAATTGGAATGAGATGGCACGGAGCCGCGCTTAAGTCGGCCCCGTGTCTTATTGTGTTACCCATATGTTCCCTTTTCCTGCTCAACCATGCACATCCAGCTAAAATGCTGCACATTATGCACAGACCAGCGCCTGAATAGGAGTTGGCGGAGACTCTGGAAAGCTTTTGTTTTTGAATGGTTATGTGAAATATGCAGGTAAATCCTCAAGGGCCCTCGGCCCTTGGCGGGTGGGGTGTGGGGGGGGCGGCGCCCTCCCCACATGCCTTGGCTCTATCCCCGGTTCAGGCGGCGGTCCCAGTCGGCCTCGCGGGCCGAGCGGGAGGTCACGAGGTCCTCGATGCGCCGGATGCGGCGCTCGACGCGCTCGTAGCGGGTTTGCAGCGACTGCGCGGCGCGGGCCGGGTCGCGGGCATACAGGTCGTAGAGCTGCTGCTCCTCCAGGTTGGCCGGCGGCAGGGCCGGCTCGGGCTTCATGAGCAGCGCCGCCAGGAAGTAGATGCCCAGCAGCGGCCACAGCCCCGTGAAGAGCATGCCCAGCAGGAATATCATGCGCACGGCGAAGGCCGACGTGCCCAGGTAATTGGCCAGGCCCTTGCACACGCCGAGCACGAGGCCCTTGCGCGAGCGGTACGGGCGGCGGAATGGTTGTGTCGTCATCGGCGTGGCGCCTCCCTGTCCTCCAGGAGGATGGTCTCCAGGGCCTCCAGACGCTGCTCCAGGCGCTCCAGACCCTGGTGCAGCTCCTGGACCTGGCGGGCCTCGTCGCCGCCGCGGCGGCTTTGGCGTCCGCCGAAGACGATCTTGAGCGCCGCGAGAATGAAGAAGCCGGCGATGATGACCACGATGACCTTGGCTCCGGCGGCCACGGTCGTGGCCAGGAACAAGAAGAACTCCTCCATGGGGGCTCCGCCTTTAGTCGCTGGTTTTCACGGGAGCCTGGCCGGACTTGAGGCTGGCCAGCTCGCGCTCGATCTCCTCATCCTGCTCCAGGCGCGCGTACTCCTGCTCCAGGCTGGGCTTGCCGGGACGCGCGGCAAGCTCGGCCTCGGCCTCCATGCGCTCGATGCGGTTCTCGATGTGGTCGAAGCGCAGCATGGCCGAGGCGGAATCGTAGCGCCGCAGATGCTCGTAGGCCTGCTTGCGCGTGCGAGCGCGCGCGTGCCGGGCCACGAGGCCGCGCTGCTTCTCGCGGGCGGCCGCGAGCTTCTCCTCCAGCTTGGAGATGTCCTCCTGGTACTGGGCGACGTGTTCCTCGACCATGGCCAGCTCGGCCTTGAGGCCGCCGGCGCGCTCGGCGAATCGGCGCTTCTCGACCAGAGCCTCGCGGGCCAGGTCGTCGCGGCCCTTGTCCACGGCCTTGCGGGCGCGGGATTCCCAGGCTTCGAGCTTGGCCAGCACGGCCTCCTGCTCGCGGCCGATCTTCTTGCGGCTGGCCATGGCCTGGGCGCAGGAGGCCTTGACCTCGACCAGGGTCTCTTCCATCTCCTGGATCATGAGCCGGATGAGCTTTTCCGGGTCCTCGGCCTTGTCCAGGATGGCGTTGAGGTTGGAGCTGATGATGTCCCGCACGCGGGTGAAAATGCCCATTGTCTCCTCCGTTTTATGGTCTTGTTCGCCAAACCTGGGCCAGGAGAAGCACGAAGCATGCCCAGAATTCGCATGTCACTTTTTTAAAGGCCTTGGGAGCAGCGCCGGCCTTGACCATGACCAAGGACGAGGTTAACCAAGCCTCATGTTGGCTAAAATAACCATGCCCCAGGACAGCCGCCATGGCCAGTGAGACCACGCCGCGCCATCAGGAGGCCATCGGCGGCTCCGAAGCCTTCCTGCGCTGCCAGGAGCGCCTGTCCCAGGCGGCCAGGGTCAACCGGCCGCTGCTGCTCATCGGCGAGCGCGGCACGGGCAAGGAGCTTGCCGCGCGCAAGGTGCACTACCTGTCGCCCAGGTGGCGGCAGCCGCTCGTGACGCTCAACTGCGCGGCGCTCTCGCCCACGCTCATCGAGTCGGAGCTGTTCGGCCACGAGGCCGGGGCCTTCACAGGCGCCCAGGGCCGGCGCGCCGGCCGCTTCGAGGAGGCCCACGAGTCCACGCTCTTCCTGGACGAGATCGGGACCATTCCCCTGGTGGCGCAGGAGAAGATCCTGCGCGTGGTGGAGTACGGGACCTTCGAGCGCGTGGGCGGCTCGCGCACCGTGGAGGTGGACGCGCGCATCGTGGCCGCCACCAACGCCGACCTGCCGGCCATGGCCGAGGCAGGCCTTTTCAAGAAGGATCTCCTGGACAGGCTGGCCTTCGAGGTCATCCGCATCCCGCCCCTGCGCGAGCGCGGCGACGACGTGCTGGCCCTGGCCCGCCACTTCGCCCTGCGCATGGCCGCCGAGCTTGGCCTCACGGAGGCCCCGCGCTTCACGCGGGCGGCCGAACGGGCGCTCATGGCTCATCCTTGGCCCGGCAACGTGCGCGAGCTCAAAAACGTGGTGGAGCGCTCCCTGTTCCGCGCCCAGGGGCCGGTCATCCGCGAGATCGTCGTCTCGCCCTTCGAGGCGGGCGCGCCGAGTCGCGCGGATGTGGCGGGCCTGGCCGGGAAGGCGGACATGCCGGAGATGGGGGACGCGGCGGCCATGGAGAACCCAGGCTCCCGGCGCGACCCGCAAGGCTCCACATCCAAGCCCTGGACGGCCGGCGAAGCCCACTGGGGAGCATTCCCCGGCCGACCGGCGTCTTCTGGCCCGCTTGATGGCCTGGAGACTCCGTTCCCGCCTGGCGGCCCGGCAACGGGCTGGCCAGGATGCGCCGCGCAAGCCCTGCCCGACTCATCCGTGCCCTTTGCCGAGGCCGTGCGAGCCTTCGAGCTGGGGCTTCTGCGGCGGGCACTGGCCGCGACTCGCCACAACCAGCGCAAGGCCGCCGCGCTCATGGGCCTGAGCTATGACCAGTTCAGGGGGCTGTATCGCAAGTATTCCAAGGACCTGTCCGAATAGAGCAGTTTGACTTTGAGCTGCCCGGACCTTTTCCACGGCCCGGTAAATTCTCAGGCCATGGATAAGGTGCTGAGCGTGGAGATGAGCGCGTCGCGGCTGATGGGCTTGGGCAGCACGGCGTTGGCCCCGAAGAGCCTGGCCAGGTCTAGATAATCCAGGCGGCCGATGGCGCCCCCGCCGGAGATCGCCAGGATCTTGCAGGGCGTCCGGCGGTGCTTGAGCTCGCGGATGGTCTCGAAGCCGTCCTTGCGGGGCATGAAGATATCGACGATAACGAGGTCCGCGGAGCCTTTCTCCAGCCGGCGCATGGCCTCTTCCCCGTCCTCGGCCTCGCTGACACGATAGCCTTCTCTCTCCAGGTGACGACGCAGGAAGATGCGCATGGTGGCGTCATCGTCTATTACCAGTATGTGCTGTATGATCGGCTCCGCCGACGTGGAAGGGAACGTATTCATGTATTGTATACTACAACCTATTTCTGAACGAAGACAACCATTATCTGGTGAATTCATGCACGACGATGCAAAGGGGCTCGCGGCTCTCATAGAACGCATGGCCTCCACGGCGCGGGAGCATGCGGCCATGAGCCGCGGCAGGGCCTGGTGGGTGCTCCTGTGCGGGGGGACGCTCGATGCGGATGATTTCGATCAACGCGAGCGCATGCGCGAGGGCCTGGCCGAGGTTGCGCGCGAGCTGGGCCTGGCGCTCAGCGAGCACATCTGGGTGTGGGACGACCATGATCGGGCTCAGCTCGTGGTGGGCCGCCACGCCACCCGCGAACACGCCCTGGAGGAGTCCGGACGGCTGGCCGAGCGCCTCCGCATATTGGGCCGGCGCGTGGAGGTCAGGGTCATGGAGGAGTTGGAGGAAGGCCGGGGCTAGGGTTTGTTAACACTAGTTGTCATTTTCCAGGTAATTCCCTGCCTAACACAGGTCCGGTTTGGCAGGGAATTACCTATCTTTAAATGGTTACCTAGATAGCGCAGATAAATCGCCAAGGGCCCTTGGCCCTGGGTGGGTGGGGTTCGGGGAGGGCAACGCCCTTCCCGATTCAAGTGCAATGCGCATTAGCTCTTAGCCGCGCACTCCACGCGCTCGTAGCGCTCGCCCAGGCGGCTGGCGCGGCCCAGCTCGTCCAGCCTGGGCGTGACGTGCTCGGCCACGCGCACGACGCGGTTGGCGTCGTCCACGTGCACGGCCCGGCTCACGCGGCCCGGCAGTTGGCTCGCCGGGACCTGCTCGTAGGCCATGACGATGGCCAGGTCGCCCTTGCGGAACTTGTGCGCGGCCGCGCCGTTGAGGCAGATGTCCCCGCCGCCGGCCGGGCCCTCGATGGCGTAGGTCTGGATGCGCTCGCCCGTGGTCACGTTGACCACGTCGACCATGGTGTGCGGATAGATGCCGGCCGCTCCGAGCAGGAGCGCGTCGATGGTGACGGAGCCGACGTAATCGATGTCTGCGTTGGTCACGGTCACGCGGTGCAGCTTGCCGTACATGAAGGCGCGAGTTGCTTCGGTCATGGGCGTGCATGTAACGCTTTTCAGGCGTTTGGCAAGCCCGGATCCCGGCCTGGCTCGGCTCAGGCCTGGATGCGCGCGGTGCGATCCTGTAGCATGGCCGGAAGCAGTCCGCGGCCGGATGCGAGCCAATCCGCGACCGGCCCCACCAGCCATGCCCAGGAGGACGCCATGCCGCAATGCATCGGCTTCGTGGCCCACGACGCATGCAAGGACGACCTGCTGGCCTGGGTCGCGGCCCACCGGGAGCGCTTCCTGGGCCAGGAGATCGTGGCCACCGGCACCACGGGCGGCCTGCTGGCCGAGAGCTTCCCGGACCTGAATGTCCGCCGGCTCATGTCCGGTCCCCTGGGCGGCGACGCCCAGCTCGCGACCATGATCGCCGAGGAGCGCATCGCCCTGCTCGTGTTCCTCATCGACCCCATGAGCCCGCAGCCGCACGACGTGGACGTGCGCACGCTCCTGCGCATGGCCGTGCTGCACAACGTCCCGGCGGCCTTCAACCTGGCCACGGCCGACTATCTCGTGCAGAGCCGGCACTTCGGGAGCGGGTACAAGCCTGGGCGCAGGGATTTCTCGGCGCATCTTGGACGGCTCAAGAAGTAGCGCGGGCTGGGGCGGCGCGGCTGGCGGCGGAGTGCCTGCCGGCAACGCCCGTGTCGAGGCGTGCGCGCCGGAGCCGGTCGAGGCCGGGCTAGCTCCGGCGGATGTTGTAGACCGAGCGGCCCTCGGCCAGGATCACGTCCGGCTCGTTGCGCGCGTGGAGGATCGTGGAGGCGTTGCCCACCCGGTTGCCCAGGAGCTTCACGCGCGACTCGGCCACGAGGTCGTCCCGGCCCAGGGCGGGCTTGAGGTAGTCCACGCGCATGTCGATGGTCGAGAGCTTGTCGCCTATGCCGCACATGCTCCAGACCGCGAACCCGCCGCAGGTGTCCACCAGCGTGGAGATGACCCCGCCGTGCAGCGCCCCGCGCCGCGCGTCGCCGACCAGCTCGTCCTTGTAGGGGATGTAGAGCTTGCAGAGGCCAGGTTCCAGGGACAGGAGCTTGATGCCCATGAACTTGTTGAAGGGCAGCTGGTTCTCGATGAGGTCGCGGAAGATTTCGAGTTCCTGGGGGGTCATGAAGTGGCTCCGTGGGGATTGCCTGCGGCGGGCTTCGGAGAAAGGCGTTCGAAGCGGGTGGGCAGGCGGGATTTGCGTTGCGGAATCAGTCGAACAGTTGGAGGAGGATAGCGGAAGACGCCGCACAGGACAAATCTAGCGGCCTGGCGGCATGTGATCACTCGGCGCGAGATGCCTGGGACAGCCGCTCGGGAATCTTCTCGGGCGGAATCTCGACCACTTGGCCGTCCTCCCAGACCACGGCAGGCACGCCATCGGCCACGTGGCGCAGGAGGTCCTTGCGCACGGCGGCCTGGAGCGCCTCGTCGAGTCCTCGGCCTTCCAGAAGGATGGCGGTGATGTCCTTAGTGCTTTTCTTCTCTGCCATATCGGGCTCGCATGTCTGCCCATTCGCGCGGGGCGGGAGTTTCCAGAACCCGCTCGCCCGACCCCATGGCCAGGAGGCGCGGTCCGGTTTTGCGTGAATTATCGTAGAAGCGCCAGGATGCGGTCAAGGGCATGTACAAGGTGAAGAAGTTCCGCAGGCCGGCCTCGTAGCGTCTGCGCACGACCTCCTCGGGTATGTCGTGCCCGCCGCGGCACACCCTGCTCCGCACGCGCGCCAGGGCCATCTCGGGGCTGGGAAGCCACAGGAAAACGATGTGCAGGGCGTAGCCCTGCGCTTTCTGCAAGCCGCGTATCCAGGCGGCATAGCTCTTGGCCGCCAAGGTCGTCTCAAAGGCGAAGTCCGCATTCTCCGCAGCCAGGGCCTTGAGGCGCTCCAGCATGATGCGCCCGGCCTGCACGGCCGCGCTCTCGGGGCTGAAGCCGGAAAGGCCCTGGGCGATGACATCGGCGTTCACGAAGAACGGAACATCGAGAATGTCGCGCAACAGGGCCGGGGCGGTAGTGGTTTTGCCCGCGCCGTTGGGGCCGGCGATGATGATGACGTTGGGGCTGTGGGTGGTCACGGTGGGGGGAATGTATGCTGTTGCGCTGGCGACGGCAACTTAGCGATCGTTCCCGGCTACGATGACGCCCCGCCGTGCAGCGCCCCGCGCCGCGCGTCGCCGACCAACTCGTCCTTGTAGGGGATGAAGAGCTTGCAGAGCCCGGCTCCAGGGACAGGAGCTTGATGCCCATGAACTTGTTGAAGGGCAGCTGGTTCTCGATGAGGTCGCGGAAGAAGTTGAGGTCAGAGGGGGCATGTGGGGCTCCGTGGGGGTTGCCTGCGGCGGGCTTCGGGGGAAAAACCATGGAGTGAGAAATCGGACTAAACTGGTGCAGGAGAGTGAAATCTCTGCTTGGGAAATAGTATTATAAGCAATGAAAACGGACAGAGGTTTATAGGTGAACTATAAAACATCCTGATATCGCTTGGTGAATCTACCGTTAACTATATTCTTCCTTCGCGCGTTAGGCTAATAAGAAATATCCAACAAGCATTCGAACCAATTTAGAATTAGTTATCAATAATATTATGCGGCAGAGGCTCTTTCACGCTTGTATTTTTAGAAAGAAATACCTCGAAATGATTTCTAATCTCCGTTTCGCTTTCAGGAATACCAATCCGTGATAAGAAATTGCAATACCTTTGTGAGAGAAACTCACGATATAGATACGGTAGTGAGGCTGTATACATTTTTGGCTGTATATTCTTGTAAAAAAATTCGGTTGGTATTGTGATTATATGCTTAAAATCAATTACCATCTCTGGAATATTTAAATCTAAGTCCTTCTCAAGGTAATGATATCTATCATTCTTATTCTTAATTATGACAGACCATCTTTCCCTATTAATCTTATCCATTTTGTATTCTAAGGACTGAAGATGATCACCTGATCTTAGCTGTTCGGCTAAGTATGCTGGCGCAATTATGATAGACGGCAGCAACTTATCATGAGAAATAATCTTCTCGCAGGTACGTACCTTATAATCTTGCTCTAAGTCACACTCTTGAGAGAGAATAACGCAATAGTTATACTGGATAGATTCTAGCTCTGGATATTCACCACCCTCCTCATCATTGTTAACTTTGTATGGAATATAATACTCAACGTTAGAGTAAATATCTCCTTGGCACGGCCGGATTGGATTTGGATTTTTTAAATACATTTTTAGGAAATTTTTTTAAAGATAAATCTATTCCTTCTAACTTTTGTCTCTCCGTATTTGGCAGAAACTTGATCAAACAAGTTTAATTTTTTAAATATAGGCTCATCTGGTTTATCAGATTTAGTTGAGTATCTTTCTGTTGACATAGAAAAGCTTACAACAGACCCCCTCTCTGCAGTTTCCACTCTTGAGGCAACATGCTCTGAGTGACAATCAAAATACGTGTTTTCGCAAAGTTCCTTATCATACTTCATGATAGCTTCCCCATCTCGGTTCTAAGACTATCTCCAATACTACTCTCAAATAGATCTTCGATGTATTTGTTAAACCTTTTTAGACAAGGCAACGTAGAGTCTACATCTCTCTCATCACTATTGATGCAGTCAAAATCAAGGACAAATTCTTTCTTCGTAATGCTATTAGGATACTGAGTATTAAATATTCCATGTTGAAATATAACAAGAGCATCATCAACTTTTATGTGCATCTGCGTCATCGCTCTGTAAACACTATCTTGAGGTTTTGGCATGAAACTCAAGAAAGAGTAGAGCGTAGGATTAATATAGCCGGTCCATTCGAAGGGATTTCCTGACAAACTAATTTGATTTATATATCGAAGGCCAATCCGCTTAATTATATCTGGTTTGTAAACTCTGTTAAACACATCGAAGACGGGTTCAAGCTGGGCAAATAGTTCCTTGGAATCGGAATAAGAAGTAAACTCAAGCGCAAGATAATTAAAACACAAACTAACTGATCTTTTATTATCTTTTGAAATAAATTTCCAAACTGTAGGCGCCTGATTTGAAGTCGCTCCTGTTGGCCCTATGGACAACTCTACACCATCTACTCTCTCAAGCCTTGGGAAGTTACTTCTTATCGCATCCTGAAAATCTACAGGCTCAGTGCTCTTAATGGAGAGTATTGGATTAAAATCAACCCTTGCTATAACATTCGTAAGAAAATTCTTTTTGTACGTGGGCAAACCAATTCCCTCCTAATATGCCAAATCCAAGTGTAAACCATGTAACACCTGGGCAGAAATGCGCAAATCGATTTTTTTTGGTAAAATTAACAAACCAAAAAATAGCGCAAATTCTATGACGAATCAAGTTGTTCGCCAGTTGGCCAAGCCCGCGTGTTTTCCATCGTAAGGGTGATCGCAACACGTTTCAAACTTCTAAAATGTGTGCGTGACCTGAGACGAAGATTTAGTCAGAAGGCAATGGAAAAGGCCGCTCTTTCGAGCGGCCTTTCTTGCTTCCTATCGTGGTGGAGCTGAAGAGAATTGAACTCTTGACCTCTTGAATGCCATTCAAGCGCTCTCCCAACTGAGCTACAGCCCCACGCCGTTGGAGGAGGTGAAAATAGCCAAAAGCGCCGGATTGTCAACCCGGAAAATAACCCTGCCGAAAAAAACCGCCCCGCCCGGCCCATCCCGCCGTTCCCCGCGTTGCCTAGCGCCGCGTCTTGGCCTACAAGGGTGCATGATCGGAACGCTTTCGAGGGCAACATGCTCGGCATCCTGACCCGCATCCTGGGCAAGCTCCTGTGGGTGGCCGTGGTCTTCTTCGGCATCACGGTCATCAGCTTCTGGGTCATCCACCTGGCCCCCGGCTCGCCCACGGACCTCCAGACGACCATGAACCCCGAGGTCTCGGCCGAGTCGCGCCGCAGGCTGGAGGAGCTGTACGGCCTCGACAAGCCGCTGCACGTCCAGTACGTGACCTGGGTCTCGCGCCTGGCGACCTTCGACTTCGGCCGCTCCATGTCCGGCGACCACCGGCCCGTGTGGGACAAGATCAAGGAGCGGCTGCCGCTGACCTTCGGCATGAACATGCTGTCCCTCGTGCTGACCCTGGCCATCACCATCCCCATCGGCGTGGCCTCGGCCTACTGGCAGGGCGGCCTGTTCGACCGGGCCATGACGGTCTTCGTCTTCCTGGGCTTCGCCATGCCCGGCTTCTGGCTGGCGCTATTGCTCATGCTCTGGCTCGGCGTGCATTGGCAGCTCCTGCCCATATCGGGCCTGACCAGCCTGGACTTCGCCTACATGACGACCTGGGAGCAGATCATGGACCTGGCCGCGCACCTGGCCATGCCCATCTTCATCTACACCTTCGGCAGCCTGGCCGGCATGTCGCGCTTCATGCGCGCGAGCATGCTGGAGGTCCTGCGCCAGGACTACATCCTCACGGCCAGGGCCAAGGGCCTGCCCGCGCGCACCGTGGTCTTCAAGCACGCCCTGCGCAACGCACTCCTGCCGGTCATCACCATCCTGGGCCTGTCCATACCGGGCCTCATCGGCGGCAGCGTCATCATCGAGTCCATCTTCGCCCTGCCTGGCCTGGGGCAGCTCTTCTACCAGGGCGTCATGGCCCGCGACTACCCGCTCATCATGGGCAACCTCGTGCTCGGCGCGGTGCTGACGCTGGCCGGCAACCTGCTGGCCGACCTGGCATATGGCCTGGCCGACCCGCGCATCCGCTCCGGAGGCGGCCGTGCCGGATAACATCGCCACGGAGTTCGCCTTCCGCAAGCCCGCGCGCGCAGGCTACCTCTTCTCGCGCTACGGCATGTTCGTCACGGGCGCGCTCATCGTGGGCGTCATGTCCGTCGCCGCGATCCTGGCGCCCTGGCTCGCGCCGTACGACCCCGCGCTGCTCGACGTGGACTCCATCCTCCTGCCGCCGCTCTCGGCCGGCCATGTCCTGGGCACCGACTGCCTGGGCCGCGACGTGCTCTCGCGCATGCTCTGGGGCGGCCGCATCTCCCTGTGGGTCGGCTTCGTGGCCGTGGGCCTGTCCATGGCCATCGGCCTCGTGCTCGGGCTCATCGCCGGCTACCGGGGCGGCCTGACCGACGAGATCGTCATGCGCGGCGTGGACGTCATGCTCTGCTTCCCGTCCTTCTTCCTCATCCTGGCGGTCATCGCCTTCCTGGAGCCGAGCCTGTTCAACATCATGGTCGTCATCGGCCTGACCTCCTGGATGGGCGTGGCCCGCCTCGTGCGCGCCGAGACCCTGAGCCTCAAGCGCCGCGACTATGTGCAGGCCGCGCGCGTGGCCGGGGCCGGGCCGCTGCGCATCCTGTTCATCCACATCCTGCCCAACGCCCTCGCGCCCGTGCTCGTGTCCGCCACCCTGGGCGTGGCCGGGGCCATCCTCGTGGAGTCGTCGCTGTCCTTCCTGGGCCTGGGCGTGCAGCCGCCCACCCCGAGCTGGGGCAACATGCTCATGGAAGGCAAGGAGGTCCTGGAGATCGCGCCCTGGCTGTCCATCCTGCCCGGCCTGGCCATTCTCGTCACGGTGCTCGGCTACAACCTCCTGGGCGAGTCCCTGCGCGACCTGCTCGACCCGCGCCTGCGCCGGTAGGTTGCCCGCGCCCGGCGCTTCTGGTAAGCGTGCGCTGCCCAATCGGGGACGTCGCCCGAGCCCCTGTCAGGGGCGCTGCCCCTGGACCCCGCCAAGGGCCACGGGCCCTTGGAACCCGTGTTTCGGCGCGGTCGCGTCCCTCGAAGACTCGGGCCACGCCCGCGCCGGGAGTCTGGGGTCTTGGGCCGCCGGGCGTTTTGTGGTATAAGAGATCACGGGCGAGGTTGTTTCCCCACCGGAACGCACCTCGCTCGATTCCTTTTTGACGAAACGAAGCCAATCGCCCGCCAGCCTTAGAGCCCCAAGGGACAACGGCTCGGCGGCATCCTGTTTTTCCATATCAAGGAGACTCACCATGGCCCTGTCCATAGGCATCGTCGGCCTGCCCAACGTGGGCAAGTCCACGCTCTTCAACGCGCTGACCAAGGCCCAGAACGCCGAGTGCGCCAACTACCCCTTCTGCACCATCGAGCCCAACAAGGCCGTGGTGCCCGTGCCCGACGAGCGGCTCAACGTAATCGCCAAGCTGGTCAAGCCGCAGAAGGTCGTGCATACCACCGTGGACTTCGTGGACATCGCCGGCCTGGTCAAGGGCGCGAGCAAAGGCGAGGGGCTTGGCAACAAGTTCCTGGCCAACATCCGCGAGTGCCAGGCCATCCTGCACGTGGTGCGCTGCTTCGAGGGCGACGTGGTGCACGTGGACGGCAGTGTGGACCCCCTGCGTGACATCGAGACCATCGACACAGAGCTGATCCTGGCCGACTTGCAGATCGTGGAGAACAAGGCCGATCGGCTGTCCAAGCAGCTCAAGGGCGACAAGAAGCTCCAGGCGACGCTGGACGCGGCCAAGGCCCTGGCCGAGCACCTGGGCAAGGGCGAGCCGGCCGCGACCTTCGCGGGCCGCGACAGCGACGCGGCCAAGGCGCTCTTCAAGGAAATGGGCCTCATCACGGCCAAGAACGTCATCTACTGCTGCAACGTGGACGAGCAGGCCCTGGCCGAGGACAACGCGCACGTGACACGCGTGCGCGAGCTGGCCGCCAAGCGCGGCGCGCCCGTGGTCAAGATCTCGGCCAAGGTCGAGGAGGAGCTGGTGGGCATGTCCGACGAGGAGTACCTGGAGTTCCTCACGTCGTTCGGCGTGAAGGAGTCAGGCCTGGCCCAGGTCATCCGCACGGGCTACGCCTCCCTGGGCCTCATCAGCTTCTTCACGGCCGGCGAGAAGGAGGTCCGGGCCTGGACCGTGCTCCAGGGCTGGAAGGCGCCCCAGGCCGCGGGCGTCATCCACACGGACTTCGAGCGCGGCTTCATCCGCGCCGAGGTCATCGCCTACAAGGACTACGTGGCCTGCGGCACCGAGGCCGCCTGCCGCTCCAAGGGCCTGCTGCGCGTGGAGGGCAAGGAGTACGAGGTCAAGGACGGCGACGTCATGCATTTTCTCTTCAATGTCTAGCGCTTGCAGGGGGCGGCGAGAAAATGTCTGTAGTCGTCGCCCCTTGCAACTGCAAAATTCGTCTAGAAAAAGCGCACCGGGGGCTTTACAGGGAACCGGGCGCAGGTGTACAAGGGAATCAATGCATCGGGATGGTCCCGTCGCAGATCGGAGTCACTGCAACGGAGGGTAGTCAGAGTTAAGCCATCTACCCATCATACCTGGCAATTGAGTGCCACTCCAAGATTCGCCCGTGCGCGATAAGGTTCCCGGCAGCCAGCCAATGGGAATCAGCCGCTTCAGCGGTACTACGCGCCCACGGCGAATCTTTTTTAGCCCCGCCTCCTTCTTCCCTGCCCTCCCTCGACCATCGGATCACAACGCCATTCTCGCGCAACCGCCGGCCCGGTCTGGTCTGGATCGGCGCGGATTCAAAATTCGTGCGCGGCATCAAATCGCTTTGGAGCAGTCCACAAAGGTGCGGGTTCCAAGGGCCGTCTTGTCGAGAGCAGGCCTTGACGGGTGGAGTCCGGGAGGAGCAAAGCCCTTCCCGGTGCAAACCGCTTTGGTTGCCGTGCGCCATGCGCCCGAGCGTCGCTCTCCTGTGCGCGACTGCTCCGGCCCGGCGGCCTTGGGCGGGTCAGGATGCCTGAACCGGGGAGATTCAGTCCGGGGGCATTTTTTGTTATGTCCGTTCGCGCTGAGCTCATGAAAACCTGATCCGGACAGCCAGCGGCGCAGGGCCGGTATTCTTGGCGGGTGCGGCTGGGCCGGGACTATTTCGGCCGGCGCGCGTTCCGCCGGCGGACGGCGCAAGGGCGACCGCCCACGACCGCATCGGCACGCCGGCCCGGCACGAGACAGCACATGGAAAACCCCTTCGCCCCATACGGCGTCCTGGGGCTCCCGCCCCAGTGGCAGGCCCTGCTCGACGCCAACCCGCTTGCCGTGTTCGTCTGGCGGCGCTCGGAGCGGGGCATCGTCCTCATCGGCTGCAACGGCGCGGCGCAGCGCCTGACCGGCGGCCAGGCCGCGGAGCACTTCGGCTGCCTGGCCGAGGAGGTCTACCCTGACCGGCCGGAGCTCGTGCGGGATCTGCGCAACTGCCTCCAGTGGCGCTCGGGCTTCGAGCGCGAGGCCGAGCACGTCCTGCGCGGCCGCAAGGGCCTGGAGGTCCTGCTCCAGTACGCCTTTGTGGAGCCGGGCTACGTCCTGGTGCACGTGCGCGACCACACGCCTTTGGCGCGCTCGGAGCGCAGGCTGCGCCGCAGCCGGCATCGGCTGCAGGCCGTGTTCGACAACGCGGCCATCGGCATCGGCCTGTTCGACGCCCGCGGCCGTCTGGTGCGTTTCAACCAGAAGCTGCGGCGCATGCTCGGCTACTCGGCCAAGGAGCTCTGGGGCATGAGCCACCTGGAGTTCACGCATCCCGACGACCTGGAGGTCAGCCGGATGCGCATGGAGGGCATGGCCGCCGGCGAGATCGAGTCCTATCGCCTGGAGAAGCGCTACGTGCGCAAGGACGGGAGCGTGTTCTGGGGCGACCTCTCGGTGACGCCCATTCACCGGGCCGACGGCGGCCTGGAGTCCATCCTCGGCCTCATCGTGGACATCACGGCGGGCAAGGCCGCCGAGGCCGAGCTCAGGGAGAGCGAGGCAAGGCTCAGGGCCGTATTCGAGCACGCGGGCACGGGCATCGTGGTCCTGGACTTCCAGGGCTCCATCCAGAGCGCCAATCCGGCCTTCTGCCGCATGGTCGGCTTTCCCGGCGAGGAGCTGCGCGGCAGGCGCTTTCAGGACCTGGCGCACATGGAGGATATCGGATCGGCCAGGGGCAGGTCCTCCGGGCGCGCGCAGGCCGTGGACGAGTGCCAGGGCGAGCTGCGCCTGCGCAGCCTCGACGGGCGAGTCCTGTGGGCCGAACTCACCGCGACCTTCCTGCGCGACGGCCAGGGCCGGCCCAAGGCCCTGATCTGCCTGGTGGACGACATCAGCGCGCGCAGGCAGGCCCAGGAGTTGCGCGAGGACGTGGAGCGCATCACGCGCCACGACCTCAAGGCCCCGCTCAACGCCATGATCTACATCCCGCGCATGCTGCGCAGGGAGAGCCTGACTCCGCGCCAGCACGAGCTGACGGCCATGGTCGAGTCCTCGGCCTACAGGATGCTGGCCATGATCAACCGCTCCCTGGACCTGTATAAGATGGAGCAGGGCACGTATCTGCTGCGGGCCGAGGACATGGACCTTTTGTCGGTGCTGCGCCGAGTGCTTACGGAGCTGCGCGAGCGCATCGAGAGCAAGGGGCTCGCGGTGGAGGTTCGCGTGGACGGCTGCCCCCCGCGAGAGAACGGCAGCTTCCCCATGCGCGGCGACGCGCTGCTCTGCCACGGCATGCTCGCCAACCTGATCACCAACGCCTTGGAGGCCTCGCCCAAGGGCGGGCCGCTCGGCCTGGCCATCGAGAGCCTGGCCGGCGAGGAGGTCTCCATCGCCATCCACAATCTCGGCACGGTGCCCGAGTCCATCCGCGAACGGTTCTTCGAGAAGTACGTGACCTGCGGCAAGCCCCACGGCACGGGCCTGGGCACCTACAGCGCCAGGCTCGCCGCCGAGACCCACGGCGGGCGCATCGCCTGCGAGACCTCCGAGGCCGAGGGCACCACCGTGCGCGTGCTCCTGCCCAGGTGGGCGGGTCCGGCGGAGTAGGCCCTGCCCGAGGCCATGGGCCGCCCGGCCGGCTCCCCGTGGGCCGCGCGCATGGCATCCGTGGCCTTGAGGCTTCCGTGGCTGGCGCATCCGTCGCCATGGCCGCTTCCGATGGTGTCATGGACAGCCCCGAAGCCCTCATCCACACCGTGGACAGGCGCACGCAGGCCTGCCCGCCCGCCTTTCCCGCCCGTTGAAGCGCATTCCCGCCCTGACGCATGCCGCGCCGCGAGCATGTTCGCCCCAGTGCATGGACACGGCCCTGCGCGTCGGGCGCAATGAGAAAATACCCGCCCGAGAATCCTTGTTTGCATGCCCGGACACATGCAGTCTGCGTAACATGTCCCTTCCCGCCTTGGCCGTGGGGGCGCAAGGACGAGGCCGCTCGGGGTGGAAGGGATGCCAAGCTGGACTGAAGCGGCTGTTGAACCGGTGTGTCCGGGAGGGGGCGGATTGCCATGCGTTGCTCGCAGGGCATGGAGGAGCAGTTTCAATTCGACCGCGAGGACGACGCGAGCTGCTGGTTTGAAAGCAGGGTTCAGAACAGAACTCTTGAGTCGTTGCTGCTGTTTTTGCGGAAAAAGGCAGGCTTCATCTGCCTGACCGCCGAGCCGGGCATGGGCAAGAGCGTGCTGGCTCGCGCCCTGGCGCAGGCCCATGTGGCCGGAGGAGGTCGCGCCGTGCTGGCCGACGGCCGGAACCTGTGCTTCGGCCGGTTACTCGGCGATGTGCTGCGGGCCGCGGGGCTCACTCCCTCGACCGAGCCGCCCGGCGGGTCGGCCGCGGCTCTGCGCATGCTCTACGAGGCCGGGGAGCTGGGCAGCGACGTGGCCCTCGTGGTGGACGCGGCCCAGGCGCTCAAGGACAACACCCTCAAGGCGCTGGCCTACCTGGCCAACCCATGGCAGCCGGGCTGCAGCGCCGTGCAGCTCGTGCTCGTGGGCCGGCCAGAGCTCCTGGACAGACTGGACGGCCCGGACCTGGCGCCCTTGGGCAGGCTCTGCGGCAGCCGCGCCGAGCTGCGGCCCATGGATCGCAGGGAAGCCGAGGCTTACCTGCGCTGGAAGCACGGGAGCGCACCCGAGGGAGGCCAGGCCTTCACGGCCAGGGCGCGCCACAGGCTCGCGGACCTGTCGCGGGGCGTGCCGGGGCTCCTGGACATGCTCGCCGAGGCGGCCAAGGCCTCGGGCGAGGCCAGCGGGCGCTTCCCGGTCACGTGCGGCATGGTCAGGCAGGCCGTGGGCTGCCTTCCGGGCCATGCGCCGTTCCCCCTGCCCGTGGGCAAGGCCGTGGCCCTGGCCGCGGCCTTGCTCCTGCTCGTTTCCGCCGGCGTCTGGTGGGCGCGCCAGGATCTGGTCTCGGGCCTGGAGCGTCTGGCCGGGGGGCTGCTGGGCCAGGCCTCGGCGGTCGTCGAGCGGCTGGAGGCTCCGTGGATCGCCGGAGCGCCCTCGCCTGTCTGGGCCGATGTGGAGACCCACGCCGCCGGGGCCATCCCGGGCATGGCCGTGGTGCGCGCCCCGGCCGTTCCCGGCGCCGGCTGCGAGCCGGGCAGGGCGTGCCGGCGGGTTATCGTGGCTCCGGGCGATACCCTGCTGGGCCTGTGCCGCAAAGTCTACGGCCGTGCGGACAAGATGTCCGTGCAAGCGGTCCTGACCGCCAATCCGGGCATAGCCAACCCGGACACCATCGAGGTGGGCCAGATCATCCATTTCCCTCCCGAATCCCGGGCCGTGGCCGGGGAGTCGGCCCGTACCGGGGTCTGATGCCCCAGGGAGCGGAGTGCGGGGCATGCCCGCGCTCCGCGCATTCACGCGGCATTTTCCCGGCATTCACCACGCGAAGCTTCCGCCGGATTATAGCCGTGCCTGCTTGTAAATAATCTCGAAGCTGCTTTAGTCATGTGTCGGCAGCATGTTGAAAACAGACCGCGGGCCAGGATGACCCGCCGGATGCGCGGCATTCGCGAGCGATGTTTGATCCAAGCTCAGGTCTTGCGGAGTTGAAAAGTCAGGACGGCGGTTTTCAACAGTCTGTTGGAAGCGGCTTTTCGCCACCCAAGGCCACATGGGGGCGGCGGAGGCCTTCAGTCTCGGCCATGGCCGGAGAGTCGTTCCGAAGGGCATGTGGAGCGTCCTGCGCCAAACCGGCATGTCCGGCGCAAGGGTGGCCCGCGCCATTTCGCAGGCGCTAGAGCGGGAGAGTGTTTTGGGCAGAGTACTCACCATCGACGACGACGCGGTCTTCAGCCTCGCCCTGTCGGAGCTGATCCGTCGGGAAGGCCACGAGGTCGTCTGCGCGCATAGCCTGGCCCAGGGCATGGAGCAGGTGCGCATGACCGACTTCGACCTCATTTTCCTGGACGTGGGGCTCCCGGACGGCGACGGTCTGGACCTCCTGCCCAAGCTCAAGAATCTGGCCCATGGCCCGGAGGTCATCATCATCACCTCCTCGGGCTGCCCCGACGGCGCTGAGCTGGCCATAGAGAACGGAGCCTGGGACTACATCGAGAAGACGGACACGCCCCAGAGCCTTCGCCTGTCCTTTCTGCGCGCGCTGAGCTACCAGGAGCGCAAGCTCGCCTCGCTGCCCAGCCGCCGCGAGGGCATCATCGGCTCCAACCCCAAGATCCTCGAGTGCGTCAACACCATGGCCAAGGCCGCGCGCAGCGGGGCCAGCGTGCTCATCCAAGGCGAGACCGGCACTGGCAAGGAGCTGTTCGCCAGGGCCGTGCACGCCAACAGCCCGAAATCCGGCGGGCCTTTCGTGACCGTGGACTGCGCCTCCATCCAGGAGAGCATCATGGGCAGCGAGCTGTTCGGCCACCGCAAGGGGGCCTTCACGGGCGCGACCATGGACAAGACGGGGCTCGTGCAGCGAGCCAACGGCGGGACGCTCTTCCTGGACGAGGTGAGCGAGCTGGCCATGGACATGCAGAAGAGCTTCCTGCGCGTGCTGGAGACGCGCTCCTTCCGGCCCGTGGGCGAGGAACGCGAGCAGACCAGCGACTTCCGGCTGGTCTGCGCGTGCAACAAGGACCTCCACAAGCTCGTGGCCCAGGGGCGCTTCCGGGAGGACCTCTACTACCGCATCAAAGCCTCGCTCCTTGTCCTGCCGCCCTTGCGCGAGCGGCTGGACGACCTGCCCGAGCTCGTCAACTTCCTCGTGACGGGCGTCTGCCGCAAGAACAGCCTGCCTCGGAAGATCGTCTCGCCCGAGCTGCTGCGGCTCTTCTCGCGCCACTCCTGGCCGGGCAACATCCGCGAGCTGGCCAACGTGGTCGAGGCCCTGGTGGCCTCGGCGCCCATGGAGGAGATACTCTTCCCGCCCCATCTGCCCAGGGACCTGCGCTTGCAGTTCGTGGCCTCGGGCAACGGCAACGGCAAGGGCAAGGTCAAGAAGCCGGAGCTGGCCGCCAAGTCCGCGGAGATCGCGCCGGGCGAGATCACCGCCTGGAGCGCCTACCGCAAGCGCGGCCTGGAGAACCTCGAGGAGCGCTATCTCTCGCGACTCATGAGCGCCTCGGGCGGGAACCTCAGGCAGGCCATGTTCATCTCGGGCCTGAGCCAAGCCCGGCTCTACAGCCTCCTGCGCAAGCACAACATACGCTGATCCAGCCTCCGCCGCCTGCCCCGCCGCCACGCAGCCGCCAATCAATCCGCCATGCGTATCGCCAGGTTCATCAGCAAGGATGTCCAAGCCTTGCGCGGCGCTTTTGGCCGAACAGGTCAAAGTCTGTAGGACGATTCTCGTTTCTTGAGAAAGTGTTCTTGGCATTCGAGAAAGCCTCTTGTCGGCCTGGGAGCCTTTTCTAATTCATTAAGCCATATCAGATGGTTGCCTGCGGATACGGTTTGGCAAGGCCCTTGTAAAGAGACCTGCGAAGCGCGTCATGGGCGCGAGAAGATATGCGAGAGCGAACGAGGTTGATACGGGGGCGGGAAGGGCCTGTCCCGGCCAGGAGGGCGCGCTCCTCTTTGGGTCGGCGCCGCCTTGGAGAAATCGCCTTTCACGGGTTGGCTCGGCGCGACCCGGCGGATGAATAAGGGGAGGCGCGAGTGTTCGAGATAAGCCTTGTCGAGGGCTTGGAGGGAGTTGTCGGGCTTGCGCCCGAGTGGCGGGCTCTCGTGGAGGATTCCGTCACCGATGAGGTGTACGGGGCGCCCTGGATATTTTCCAGGCCCGAGTGGCACCTGGCCTGGCTGGAGGCCTACGGCTCGGCCTGCCGGCCCAGGCTGATCGCCGCGCGTGCCGAGGGCCGGCTCGTGGGCCTTCTGCCCATGGCCCTGACGCGCGGCCGCTATGTGGATTTTTTCAGCACCTACCTGGAGCCCATGACGGGCTACTTCGCGGACTATCAGACGCCCGTGTTGGCCAAAGGGTGCGAGGCCGCCCTTGAGCCCATGCTCGACACCGCCTTCCAGGGGGCCGAGGGACAGGTGCTCTTGTGGCGGAACCTGCCGCTCACGCATCCCGAGGCCAGGAGAATCCCGGACTATTTCGCGGCGCGCGGCTGGCCCGTGGTGACCGAGAAGAGCGTCTGCCCCTACCTGCGGCTGTCCGGCAGCTATGCAAAGGTCGAGAAGCGCTGGAAGAGCAATCTGCGCCAGGACGTGCGCAGGCGCAGGCGCAAGCTCGCCGGCAGCCTGTCCCTGGAGGTGATCGAGCGCGCCGAGGATGTCCCGGCCTGGCTGGAGGACCTCTTCGCCATGCACCAGCGCAAGTGGCTGTCCGAATCGCAGCCCAGCGAGTTCGCCAACCAGACCCATCAGGACTACTACGGAATCTTGGCCAGGAATCTTTTCGGCAAGGGCCTGCACCTGTCCAGCCTGCTCCTGGACGGCAGGCGAGTGTCCCTCCATTACGGATTCCTTTCCGAGGGCTGGTTCTATTTCTACAAGCCGGCCTACGACAAGGAGTTCGCCAGCATGTCGCCCACCAAGGTGCATGTGAGCATGCTCATGGAACTGGGCTGCGCGAGCGGCTGGCGGGGCTTCGATTTTCTCCAGGGCGACGAGCCGTACAAGCTCCAATGGGCGAGCGAGAGCATCCCCTGCGTCTCCCTGGTGGCGGGCATCGGCAAGGGCGGCTTCAAGTACTACTGGCACTCGCGCTGGCGCAGCCAGGCCAAGTCGGCCCTAGGCCCCACGGTCAAGACCATCAGGCGCGCGACCCAGAGGCAGGTGGCCTTGTGAGCGCGCCCAGGGAAGCCCTCAAGGCCACGCTATTGGCCGGGTTACGCATGGCCGCGCGCCTGAGCCCCCTGCCCGGCGGCCACGCCGTCCTGTGCTATCACCGCCTGACCCGCGACTGGCTGAATTGCGGGCTTGCGCCGCACATCTACGTGCACGCCGACCGCTTTCGCGAGCACCTGCGCATCCTGCGCCGGAACGCCGAGCTTATCGGGCTGGCCGAGCTGGATAAGCGGCTGGCCGCGCGCCGCGAAAGTCCTCCCGGGCGGGACGAGCCCGAAGGATTGGCCGTGTGCGTGACCTTCGACGACGGATACGCGGACAACCTGAGCCTGGCGCTGCCCATCCTCAAGGAGGAGGGAGTTCCGGCCGCCCTGTTCGTGAGCACGGGCTTCGTGGACGATCCCGCGGACGTGCCCTGGTGGGACGTGAACTTCAGGGCGGCCCGCGAGATCGCCCAGGGCGTGGTCCATCTGCGGGACAACGGACGCTCGCTGCGCTTCGACACGCGCACCATGGGCGGGCGTCGCGGGCTGCTCAAGGCCATGAACGACGCGACCTTGAGACGCTGCCGGGAGAACGGCGGCCTGGCCAGGCCCGTGGCCGAGGAGGTCTTCCCCGACATGGCCCGTGCGGAGCGCAACGACTTCTGCGCCTGGGACGACCTGCGCGCGGCGCTCGGGGACGGCCTGCTGACCATCGGCTCGCACACCGTGAGCCATCCGGTGCTCTCGGCCTGCGCCGACTGGGAAACCACGGAGCTTGCGGCCTCCCGGGAGCGCCTGGAGGCCGAACTCGGCGGGCGGGTGGCCTTCTTCGCCTACCCCTACGGAGGCCCCGCGCACATTCCGGCCGACCCGGCCGAAAGCTTCGCCAGCCAGGGCATCCGGCTGGCCATGACCATAACATCGGGGCTGAACCACGCATCGACGGACCGCTACGGGCTCAGGCGGATCTCGGTGGAAGGCGGAGACGATGCCGGCGGTCTGCTCGCAAGGATCAAGGCCGCGATGCTCCGCGACCGGGTGCGCGATCTGCTGCCGGGAGCCGTGGAGATGTTCGAGGAGGGAAGGGAAAGGACATGCGGAAACGGGGAGGAAGAGGCATGCGCACGGAGGCGATGAGGCTGGCGGTCATGATGATCGTGGCGGCGCTCCTGGCGGGGCTGGTGGCCTGCGCCCAGAAGCCGGCCGGTGTCGTGGTCGAGGATCAGGTGGAATGGACGAACGCCGATGCCGGGGATGCGCTGGAGCCCGGCGACGAGATCGAGGTCAGGTTCCCTTACTGGCCGGAGCTTGACGACACGCAGCAGATCCGCCGGGACGGGAAGATCTCCCTGCAGCTCGTGGAGAACGTGCAGGCCGCCGGCCTGACTCCCGAGGAGTTGAGCAGGAAGCTTGAGGATCTGTACCGGGACAAGCTCAAGGACCCGATCATCAAGGTCATCCTGCGCGAGCGCGGGGCCAGGCAGGTCATGGTCGGCGGAGAGGTCGTCCAGCCGGGGGCCATCGACCTGGCCGGCAAGATGACCGCCCTGGAGGCCATCATGGCCGCTGGCGGCTACAAGCGGCTCTCGGCCGACATCAGAAAGGTCGTGGTCTTCCGCCAGGAGGGCAGCAAGCGCATGGCCAGGGAGGTCGATCTCATGAACCCGGATGCGGCGCCGTTCTTCCTCAAACCAAACGACGTCATCTACGTCCCGCCCTCTCGCTAGGCAGGATGCGGAGCAAGGGAGAAAAACCATGCACCTGAAACAACCACCCCTCCAACTCGGCTCGGCCCTGGCTTCCGAGACGGAACCCTCCGCGGGCAGCTCCCTGCGCGAGGTGCTGGCCGTCCTCTTCAGGCGCAGAAAGGCCGTGGTCGCCTTCTTCGTCACGGTGACCTTCTTCGTGGGCCTGTTCACCTACTTCATGCCCAAGACCTATCGCTCGGACACCAAGCTGCTGGTCAAGGTGGGCCGCGAGAGCGTGTCCGTGGACCCCACCGTGGTCGGGCCGACAATGCAGGTCACGCGCGACATGCAGAACGAGATCAACTCCGAGATCTCGCTGCTCACGAGCAAGGCCCTGGCCGAGAAGGCCGTGGACATCCTCGGGCCCGAGACCGTGCTCAAGGCGCCTCTGCGCGACCCCGGCTTCCTCGGGATTCGCCGAGGCTTCCACGCCGCCATCGCGAGCCTCGCCGAGGGCTTCGGCGGAGGCGGCGAGGCCAGCCCGGCCGCGCGGGCCGAGCTTCGGGAAGAGGCCGTGCTCAAGATCATGAAGAGCCTGGCCGTGGCGCCGGAGGACCTCTCCAACGTCATTTGGGTCGGCTACGAATCGAGCGATCCGGCCGCGGCGCAGGCCGTCCTGCGCACGGTCATCGATCAGTATCAGCGCCAGCACGTGAACGTGTACAGCACCCAGGCCAAGCCCGAGTTCTTCCAGGCCCAGCTTGCGGACATCGAGAGGCGGCTGGCGACCAAGCAGCAGGATCTGGAGGACTTCAAGATGCGCCACCAGCTGGCCTCCATCCAGGACCAGACCCAGCTGCTCATCGAGAGCATCGAGAATCTGCAGAACGGCATCAACGAAACGAACGCGAGCATCCTGGCCTCCGAGGCCAAGGTCGAGACCCAGGGCAAGGCCCTGGCGGGACGCTCCGAGACCATCGTGCTCAACCGCGTGGAAGGCCGGGCCAACACGGCGGCCGAGGCCATCAAGCGGGATCTCTTGCAGCTCAGGCTCAGGGAGATCGACCTCTCGGCGCGCTATTCCGACAACTACAGGCCGCTCGTGCAGGTGCGCGAGCAGATCCGCGCGGCCGAGAGATCCCTGGTCGAGGAGCAGCGGGTCGGCGGCGAGATCACCACCGGCATCGACCCCAACGTGCAGGCCCTGCGCCTGGCCCTGGAGACCGAACAGGCCGATCTGTCGGCCGCCAGGGCGCGCAAGGCCGCTCTGGCGAAGCAGCTCTCGGGCCTCCAGGAGCGCCTGGACTTCCTGGTGGGCAAGGCGCGTGAAGTGGACCGCATGGAGCGCGAGGTCGAGCTGCTCAAGCTGGACCACGCGAACTTCTACGAAACCATGCGCCGGGCGGCCATCTCCAGCGCCCTGGACGAAAGCCTCGTGTCCAACGTGAGCGTCATCGAGCCGGCCACGCTGCCCATGCTGCCCCAGGGTCCGAGAACGCTGGTCAACCTCATCCTGGGTGCGTTCGTGGGCATTCTCGGCGGCGCGGGCCTGGCCTTCCTCCTCGAGTACCTGGACCAGACCATGCGCACGCCCGCGCAGGTGCGCGGCAGAATCGGCCTGCCCGTGCTGGCCTCGGTCTCCAAAGAGGACTTCGCCCAATGTACCTAGAGTACTTCAAGTTCGACCGGGAGCCGTTCCACATCACTCCCGATCCCAAGTTCCTCTTTCTGAGCCCGAGCCACAAGGAGGCCTTGGCCTCGATCATCTACGGCATCGAGAACCGCAAGGGCTTCGTGTGCATCCTGGGCGAGGTGGGCCTGGGCAAGACGACCATCGTGCGCTCCTACCTGGAGCTGGCCGACCGTGACGAGATACGGCCCATCTATGTGTTCAACTCCAAGGTGACCTTCAAGGAGCTTCTGGAAACCATCTTCCAGGAATGGGGGCTGACGGCGCGGGGCGACAGCGTGCACGCCATGCTCCAGCAGCTCTACCGGGAGCTCATCGGCGAGTACAACACGGGCCGCAACGTCGTGCTGCTCATCGACGAGGCCCAGAACGTGCCCCTGGACACCCTGGAGAGCCTGCGCATGCTCTCCAACCTGGAGACCACCAAGCGCAAGCTCATCCAGGTCGTGCTCATCGGCCAGCCCGAGCTCAAGTCCAAGCTGGACCGGCCGGAGCTTCGGCAGCTCAAGCAGCGCATCGTGGTGCGCACGACGCTCTTCCCGCTCACCGACAAGGAGAGCCGCGAATACATCCGCCACAGGCTGGCGCACGCCTCCTCCAGGCCGGAGACGGTCTTCACCTCCGGCGCCGTGAGCAGGATCGTGCGCCACGCCCAGGGCATCCCGCGCATGATCAACATCATCGCCGACAACGCGCTCATCGCCGGCTACGGGCTGCAGCGCAGGCCCGTGACCAGGGACGTGGTGGATCAGGTCATCCGCGACTTCCATGGCCAGGCCGGGTCCGGGCAATCCTTCTGGCGGCCGGTGCTGGCGGCCCTGTGCCTCACCGGAGTCCTGCTCCTGCCCACCTGGAAGTACCGCGACGCGCTTTACGAGCGCTTCGTCGGATCCGCGCCCCAGGCTGGCCAGACCATGCCCGCGCGCATGGAGGGCGCGTCGTGGCGGGCGGTGCGCGACGAGCCGCTTCCCGTGTCCGCTCCCGAATCCGGGGCAGGCGCTGCCCAGGCCGAGCGGCCGGCCGCGAAGCAGCAGTCCGGAGGACGGGAGACGGCGGCCCTGGCCTCGCCCAAAGCCGCCGCCCCGGCGGACGCGCCCGCGCCGCTAGCCGAGAAGGCCGGAAAAGCCGCCGACGCCGGCACGCGGGAGTCGGCCGCCCAGGAGCGGCCGGAAGCCTCCGCGCCGGCCGGACAGGCGGAAGGGCCTCGCGCGACCGGCGAGGCTGCTTCGGCTCCAGGCTCCGCCGTGGGCCTGGCCGGCCCGGAGGGAACGCGGGTCGCGGCCAAGCCCGGAGACTTCCTGAGCAAACTGTGCATGGAGGCCTACGGAATCTGCACCGCGAGGGAGCTTGCGGCCGTCCTGGCCGCCAACCCCGCCATCATGGACCCCGACTACATCGATGTGGGGCAGGTCATCGTCATCCCGCCACTGGCGAAAATCGAAGACGGAAACGGAAGTGGAGTTGTGCCATGACTCGAATCTACGAAGCCCTGGAGCGCTCGGAGAAGGCCGCGTCGGAGCGCGGCATCGGCCGGCGGAACCTCAAGCTCGGCAGGATGAGCGAGAACCTCAAGGAGACCCTGCTCGGACTGCACCAGAACATCGTCGCGCTGCTGCCCGGCGAGGCCGGCCATGTCGTGCAGTTCATCAGCGCCCTGCCGGGCGAGGGCTCCACCGAGCTGTGCCGGGAGTTCGCCAAGGTGGCCACCCTGACCCTGGGCCGCAAGGTGCTTCTCCTGGATTCGGACCACGAGCGCTCGTTGCAGGCGGACTACTTCAACATCAAGCCCAACAAGGACGTGGAGGGCGACAACGGCCCGGGCGCGGCCAAGGGCGAGGTGATCCCGGCCTTTTGCCGCATCGGCGAGACGTCGCTCTACGTGACCAAGGTGCGGGGCCGCGGGAAGCCGCACCAGCTCATGCTCAACCCAGGCAAGGCCAGGAATTTCTTCGACTCGGCCCGCTCCACCTTCGACCTGGTGCTCGTGGACTCGCCGGCCGCGGCCGAGAGCGCCGGAAGCCTGTCCCTGACGCCCCTCTCGGACGGCGTGGTCATCGTGGTGGAGGCGGGCAGAACCCGCTGGCAGGTGGCCGACACGCTGGCCAACCGCATCCGGGCCCTGGGCGGTAACATCCTTGGGGTGCTGCTCAACAAGCGGGAGTACCCCATACCGCAATTCATCTACGACCGCGTCTAACCTGGAACGCTAACAAGAGGAAAGGCGGTACATGGCTCTCACGGACATGTTCAGACACTTTTCCCGCAGGACCGGCGGAGACCCGCAGGTGCCGGGCCTCCTGGACATGCGGGGCTTCAAGCGGGCCCTGGACAAGAGCCGCGAGCGGGCCGAGCGCTGCGGCCATCCCTTCGCCATGGTGGCCTTCGCGCCGGGCGAGCCGGGCTCGGACGGCCTGGGCAGGCTCGCCCGGCAGGTGGTCGACAGGGCCAGGCTCTCGGATGAGGCGGGCTGGTGCGACGACGGACGCCTGGGTGTCATCCTTTACGGCGCATCGGGCGATTCGGCGCGCGTCTTCGCCGAGGCGGTGCTCCAGGACGGCCAGGGGAGCAGGTTCAGCTACACCGTTTATTCCTATCCCGGACGCGATGCCACGGATGGCGGCCAGGGAGGCGCGGGCGGCCCGAAGACGGTCCCGGACCGTCCGGCCGAGGGGCGGCGCGGCACGGATGGCGGCGACACGCGGCGCAGCCGCATGGACGAGTGCCAGGGCCTATTCGCCAAGCCGCACCCGATCTGGAAACGGCTCCTGGACGTGGCCGGAGCGAGCCTGGCGCTCCTTTTGGCCTCGCCGTTCATGCTCGCCGCGGCCCTGTGGATCAGGGCCGTCTCGCCAGGGCCGGTATTTTTCCGCCAGGAGCGCCTGGGCCGGGGAGGCAGGCCGTTCACCATGCTCAAGTTCCGCACCATGTCGGTCAGCGGCGACGAGTCCCGCCACCAGGACTACATGTGCAAGGTCATCACCGACGGCGAGGCGCCCATGACCAAGCTGGACACGGCCGATCCGCGCATCATCCGCGGCGGCAGGCTCCTGCGCAAGCTGTGCATCGACGAGCTGCCCCAGCTCTTCAACGTGCTCATGGGCCGGATGAGCCTCGTGGGGCCCAGGCCGCCCATCGCCTACGAGGTGGCCGAGTACCAGCGCTGGTGCCGCGGCAGGCTGGACTGCGTGCCGGGCATGACCGGCCTGTGGCAGGTCAGCGGCAAGAACAGGCTGACGTTCAAGGAGATGGCCAGGCTGGACATCTATTACGCCAACAACCTCTCGCCCTGGTTCGACCTGAAGATCATGCTGCGCACGCCCCTGGCCATCGTGCGCCAGCTCCTGGACGGGTCGGCCAGGGAGGCCAAGGGGCGGGCCGAGAGCGCGTGAGGGCCTTGAGGCCGGAGACTGTCGCCGGAAGCCGTCACGCGGCCCGGCGATGAAAAGGGACGGCGCGCCAGGCATCGCGCGCCAGGAGGAGGGACATATGCTGGCCTTGGCCACGTTCATGGACAGCGGGTCGGATATGGAGCAGCCGGGGCGCTACGCCCTGGTGACCCCGGCCCGCAACGAGGAGCGCTTCATCGGCCGGACCATCGCGGCCGTGGCTCGCCAGTCGGCGCTGCCCGAGCGCTGGATCATCGTTGACGACGGAAGCTCGGACAACACGTCGGGAATCGTGCGCGACATGTCCCGGCGGTTGCCGTTCATCCGCCTGCTGTCCCGGCCGGCGGGCAGCGGCCGCAACTTCGGGTCCAAGGTGCGCGCCTTCGAGGCGGGCGTGCGGGAATTGGCGAACGTGGACTACGACTACATCGGCATCCTGGACGCGGACATCACCCTGGGCCAGACCTACTACGAGACAGTCATGCAGCGCATGGCCGCCGAGCCGAGGCTCGGGCTGGCCGGCGGCGTGCGGCGCTACGACCTGGACGGCAACAAGCGCTACCGCGTGCTCTCCAAGCCCTGGAGCGTGTGCGGCGCCGTGCAGTTCTTCCGCCGCCGGTGCTTCGAGGAGATCGGCGGCTTCCTGCCCCTCAAGTGCGGCAGCGAGGACGCCCTGGCCGAGATCATGGCACGCATGAAGGGCTGGGAGGTGCGGGCCTTCCCGGACCTGATCGTCCACCACCACAAGCGCATGGGCTCCGGGAGCGGCAGCATCCTGCGCGCGCGTTTCCGCGAGGGCCAGGCCGACAGCACCCTGCGCACCCACCCGGTCTACGAGGCGGCCAAGCTCCTCTACCGCATGGCCGAGAAGCCTTACGTGGTGGGCAGCCTGACCCGCCTGGCCGGCTATTGCGCCGGCAATCCCGAAGGCTGCATCCCCGAGGACGTGGCCGTCTATCATCGCCGCGAGCAGCTCGACCGCCTGCGCTGGCTCGCCCGCAAGACCCTGGGCCTGAAGCCAAGGCCCGGCGCATGAGCCGCGAGGACCTCTGGCCGATCGGCTCCATGATGCCCCTGGAAGTATCCGAACGGGCGATTGAACCCGAGGAGTGGAGCATGTATTCCCGGATCATGGCCATGAAAGCCTTGCCCTGGGCCTGCCACGGGGGCGCCAGGCCATGAACGGCGCGCGTTCCCAGGTTCAGGGCCAGACGCTCGTCGTGGCCATGGCTTCGGGCTTCGGCCTGCTCGCGGCGGCCGGGCTGGCCTTCCTGCCCCTGAAGGTCGCCCTGGCCGCCTGCATCGGCATCGCGGCCGCGGTCGTGTCCGCGCTGAGGCTGGAGTACGGCCTGGGCCTGCTCTTCGCCATGGTCATATTCTTCAGCGACACGGGCGAGGGCATCCCCGGCAGAAACCTGGTCATGTTCGACCCGGACCCGCCGGGGCTCCCGCCGGCCACGGTGAGCTTCCTTCTCTTCATGGCCGGGCTGACCTTCCTGCGCAGGATTCTCCTGGAGCGGCGCAAGTCCCTGGTCTCGCCCTGGGCCATGCTGGCCTTCGCCGGCATCGTCGCCCTGAGCTGGCTGACGGGCAAGGCGGGCGGCTGGGCGGCCGAGGACATCGCGCTGGACGCCACGCGCTGGATATTCCCCCTGGCCTGCTGGTTCGTGTGCGTCAACGTGCTCGATTCCCACGAGCGCATATGGCGGGTGCTCGTCGTGGTCTTCGCGGTCTGCGCGGTCAAGGCGGTCCTGCTCCTGGCATTCTGGGCCGCGGGCCGGGGCTTCCTGTACGAGAACTACTCCATCGTCTCCCGCGACTCGGCCGAGCTCATGGCCTTCTCGGCCATGGTCCTCGCCGCGACCGCCCTGCTCGCCTCCGGACGGGTGCGGGGCCTGAATCGCATGGTGCTCGTGGCCGGCTCGCTGCCCATGCTCATGGCCGTCGTCTTCTCCTTCAGGCGCGGCCACTGGCTGGGCCTGGTCATGGGCCTGGGCCTGCTCTGGCTCTGGTCCGACCGGGCCTCGCGGATGCGGCTCGCGCGCATGGCCCTGCTGGGCGTGCTCCTGGCCCTGCCCGTGGGCATCATGGCCGCGGCCTATTCGGAGAAAGGCATCACGGGCACGGTGGCGCGCATCGGCGAGCGCTTCACGACCATCTTCGACAACCGCCAGTACTCCAACGTGCACCACCGGCTGGAGTCCTGGGTGACTCTCCAGGACATCATGGAGCAGCCGCTGCGGGGCCTGGGCCTCGGCTCGCACCACAGCCCGGTGCCAAGCGCCTTCGTGCAGGGCTGGCAGGAAGAGGACCAGCCCACCGAGGTCGTGCACAACGGCTTCTTGTACCTCTGGATGAAGCTCGGACTGCCGGGGCTGCTCTTCGCCCTGTGGCTCGGCTGGCGCACCCTGCGCCGGCTGCGGAGCTTCCGGCGCGACATGCCGGACAACCCGGCGCGGCCGCTCATCGTGGGCCTGTCCTCGGTGTTCGGGGTCTGGCTGCTCATGCTCCTGACCGGGCCGGTATTCTCCTACAGGCACCAGTCCTACCTCGTCGTCCTGTTCCTCGTGCTCATCGGGAACCTGCTGGCCCTGGAGGAGCACAGGGCGGCCCTGGCCGGACACGGCACGGCCCCGCACGCCTCCGAGAGCGCGGCCGCGCCCGGCGCCGCGAGAACCATCTAGCCCGAACGGAAGCCAAATGGCCAAGAAGCATCAGACGCTGCACAACGCGCTCTTCAATACCGCGAGCTGGGTCTTCTCCATCGGCATCAACTTCGTCTTCCTGCCGTACATCGTGGCCATGCTGGGCACCGAGGCCTACGGCATATTCGTGCTCATCCTGGCGGTCATCGGCTACTTCGCCATGCTCGAGCTCAACCTGGGCCAGGCCATGACCAAGTACGTGGCCGAGTATCACGCCAAGGGCGACCTTTCGCAGGTCAACGACATCATCGGCTCGACCATGCTCCTCTACCTGCTGTTGGGCCTGGCGGGCGGCGGGATCATCTTCGGCCTGGCCGACGTGCTGGCCAGGGGCTTCCTCAAGGTCCCGCCCGAGCTTCAGGACACGGCCGTGGCCGCCTTCAAGGTCGGCTCCGTGGGCTTCGTGCTGACCATGCTCGTCACGGCCATGCAGTCCATCCCCTGGGGCCTCAACCGCTACGACGTGAGCAGCAGGGTGACCATGGCCATGAACCTGCTGACCACCATGGCCATGGTCGGCCTGCTGGTCATGGGCTTCGGCCTGCTGGAGGTCGTGCTCGTCAACGTGGCCGTGCCCCTGCTTGGCGTCTTGACCTACGTGGTCGTCTGCCGCGGGCTTCTGCCGGGCATCCGGCTGCGCCCCGTGTTCAGGCCCGGCCCCTTGCGGACCATCCTCCACTTCGGCCTGTACTCGTCGCTCAGCCGGCTGTCCGGGGTGCTGCGCTTCCAGGCCGACCGCATCCTCACGGGCGCCATCCTGGGCCTGTCCTGGGTGACCTACTACGTGGTGCCCTTCAACCTCGTGCGCAAGCTCATGACCGTGACCTACCTCGTGGGCTCGGTCATCCTGCCGCTGGTCAGCGGCTTGCAGGGCGCGCAGGACCACAAGGCCATCGTGGCCCTGTATCTCAAGGCCTCGCGGCTCATCGCCACCATCGCCCTGTGCGTCTGCCTGCCGCTCATGCTCTTCGGCGGCCGCTTCCTGGGCTTCTGGATGGGCCAGGAGTTCGCGGGCAAGGCCGGGCTGGTCACCGCGCTCATCACCGCCGCGCTCCTGGTGGACGCCTTCACCAACGTCCCGTCCATCGTGGTGGACGGCCTGGGCCGGCCCAAGATCACCGGCCTGTTCTCCATCGCCACGGCCCTGATCAACCTGGCCCTGGTCTATCCCCTGGGCAAGCTCCTGGGCGTGAACGGCATCGCCGTGGCCTTCCTGGCCAGCAACCTCATGGTCGGCCCGGTCTTCGTCTGGTACGCCAACAACCGCGTGCTGGGCCATGACCTGCGCTCCCTGGCCAGGCGCGCCTACCTGCCGCCCCTGGCGGCCGGGGCCATGGCCGCCGTCCTGACGTGGATCTTCCTGGCGCCCCTGGCCACAAGCCTGCTGACCCTGCTGGCGGTCATGGCCGCAAACTCGCTGCTCTTCCTGCTGTCGGCCTGCCTCACGGGGGCCATCAGCCGCGAGGAGCTGGCCCAGGCCGCCGAGTACGCCCAGCCCATGCTCGCGCGCCTGCGGCCGCGCTTCGGGAGGCAGCAGTCATGACCATCGCCTCCGAGCGCACGAGCCGCGCGGCCGCCCCAACCTCTCGGGCGCCGGCCATCCTCCAGGCCAATGTGTTCGACACGCGCGGCGGCGCGGCGCGCATCGCCTGGTATCTGCACCAAGCCTACCTGGCCGCCGGCCGCGAGGCCTTCATGGCCGTGGGCGTCAAGTTCAGCGACGACCCGCACGTCCTGGCCCTGCCCAACAACGCGCGGCGCGGACTCTGGGCCGGGCCGCTGCGCGGCCTGGAGCACGAGCTCATCCTGCGTGGCGTGCGGCTCCTGCCCGGCCTGGCGCGCAGCCTGTCCTACCTGGCCGAACCGGGCCGGCTCCTGGACAAGCGCGCGGGCCGCGAGGACTTCGCCTACCCGGCCACGCGCGAGGTGCTCGAACTCGCGCCGGCCAGGCCCGGCATCCTGCACGCCCACGCGCTGCACAGCGGCTGGTTCGACCTGCGCGAGCTGCCGCGCCTGAGCCGGGAGCTGCCCACGGTCGTGACCATGCACGACGAATGGCTGGCCACGGGCCACTGCGCCTATGCCGGCGACTGCGGGCGCTACCTCTCGGGCTGCGGGAGCTGCCCGGACCTGTCGGCCTATCCGCCCGTGCGGCGCGACGCCACGGCCTTCAACTGGCAACGCAAGCGCGACATCCTGGCCCGCTGCCGGCTGCACGTGGCCACGCCGAGCCGCTGGCTCCTGGACAGGCTGCTGGCGGCCTTCCCCGAGTGGGAGCCCACGGCGCGGGTGGTGCGCAACGGCGTGGACCTGGGCGTGTTCCGGCCGGACGACCGCCTGGCGGACAGGGCCGTGCTGGGCATCGCTCCCGAGGAGCGCGTGGTGCTCTACATGGCCCACGGCGGCCGGGACAACGCACGCAAGGGCTTCGACACGGCCCGGCAGGCCTTCCTGCGGGCCGCGGCGCGCTCGGACGCGCCCATGCTCATGCTCTGCCTGGGCGGGAGCGACCCGGAGGAAGGCGGCGGGAACTGGCGCATCCGCTCCACGGGCTTCGTGGCGGGCATGGACCTGGTGGCGCGCCATTACCGGGCCGCGGACGTCTTCCTCCACTCGGCGGCGCAGGACAACTACCCGAACACGGTGCTCGAAGCCCAGGCCTGCGGCACGCCGGTGGTGGCCATGGCCGTGGGCGGCGTGCCCGAGCAGGTGCTCGACGGCCAGACCGGCCACCTCGTCCCGGCCGGCGATGCCGAGGCCATGGCCGACATCCTGGCCGGGCTGCTGGACAACCCGCGCGGGCGCGAGGCCATGGGCTGGCGCGCGGCGGCCGTGGCGCGCGACCGCCATGGCGTGCAGCGCATGGCCGGGGAATACCTCGACTGGTACGCCGAGCTGGCGGCCCGAGCCGCGCACGAAACGGAGAACGCATGAGCCAGACCCGCACGGTCTTCTCCATCGTCACGCCCTCCTTCAACCAGGCGGCCTTCCTGCCCAGGACCATCGAGAGCGTTTTGACCCAGGAGGGCGACTTCGAGATCGAGCACGTGGTCAAGGACGGCGGCTCCACCGACGGCTCCGTGGAGGTGCTGGAGCGCTACCGGCGCATGGTCGAGTCCGGCGGGCTGCCCTGCCGCTGCCGGGGCGTGTCCTTCCGCTACACGTCCGGCCCGGACGGCGGCCAGTACGCGGCCATCAACGCGGGCTTCGCCGAGACCTCGGGCAACGTCATGGCCTGGCTCAACAGCGACGACATGTACCTGCCGGGCGCGCTGGCCACCGTGGCCAAGGTCTTCGGGCAGTTCCCCGAGGTGTCCTGGATCACCTCCAACCAGACCAAGGTCAACGGCCAGGGCATGATCGTCGAGCTGGACATCGTCGGCCCGTTCCCGCGCGACATGGTGCGCCGGGGCCTGTTCAACGGCCGTGACGGCAAGTTCATCCAGCAGGAGTCCACCTTCTGGCGGCGCTCCCTGTGGGACAAGGCCGGCGGGCTCGACGCGCGCTACGACTACGCGGCGGACTTCGACCTGTGGACCCGCTTCGCGGACCATGCCGAACTCGTGCTCGTGGACACGCTGCTCGGCGCGTTCCGTCGGCACGGGGCCCAGAAGACGGCGGCCTTCGAGCGCTACGAGCGCGAGATGGCCGGCCTCATGACCCGCGGGCCGGTGGACAGGGCGCGCATGTTCGCCATGCGCGGGCTGTCCCGCGTTCGCGGCCTGGATCGCGTGAGCCTGTGCGGCCTGTCGGCCCCGGCCGTGACCTACTGCCGGGAGACGGACACGTGGCGCATGCGCAGGCTGAGGGGCGCGCGGCGCTAGCGTGGCGTCGCGCGGCATGCGCATGGGGCGGTCAACGAGGGTCGCGGTGCTGGCCAAGCAGGCCTCTTTTCCGCATTATGCTCAAGGGGCTACGGCGATGACCGGGTTCGAGCAAGGCGACGCCCTGCTCATGGCGCCATGCAGGCCAACAGCAACCACGGCGGCGCAGCCGCCGGAAACGGAGAAAGTGCATGTCCGGGAAGCAGCGCGGGGCCGGTCCCCGGCCCGATCCGCTCTTCAGCATCGTGACAGTGGTGCGCAACGGGGCCGAGACCCTGGAGCGCACCATCCATTCCGTGGCCGCGCAGGATTTCGGCGGCCACGAGTACATCGTGCTCGACGGCGCGTCCACGGACGGGACCCGCGAGATCATCGAGCGCAACGCCGGGCGCATCAGCCTGTGGCGCAGCGAGCCGGACCGGGGCGTGTACGACGCCATGAACAAGGCCCTGCCCCTGTGCAAGGGGGCGTACATCCTTTTTCTCAACTGCGGGGACTACCTCTCCGAGCCGGACATCCTCTCGCGCATGGCCAAGGAGGTCGCGGCCACGGACGCGGACATCGTGTACGGCAACGTGTATGAAAACTGGAAGGCCGAGGAGCGCATCGACAGGCCGAACTTCCGCGAGAAGGGGGACCTGCTCTACAGGACCATCTGCCACCAGGCCATGTTCGCCTCGCGCCATGCCTATGAGGTCGTGGGCGGCTTCGACATGCGCTACGCCATCTGCGCGGATCGCGAGTGGCTTCTGCGCGCGGTGTTCGAACACGGGCTTGCGCTGCACCATGCCGAAGTGCCCGTGTGCGTCTTCGACAACCAGAGCGGCCTCAGCTCGGCCCCGCGCTTCCGCAACCTGAAGCGCCGGGAGAACTGGCTGCTCAACGCCCGCTACTTCCCGCTGCGCTCGGTGGGCCTTTTTCTGCGCAGGGCCGCTGGCAAGCTGAGCCTCGTCGCAAGCTACTGAGGCAGGCGCGGGGGAACCACAAGAAAGGCGGCGGGCTTATAAGCCCGCCGCCTTTCTTGTCGATGAGATCGCACTTTCCGCCGCTGGGCTTAATTAGGCTTGAGCAGCCCGACGCACGGCGATGAAGGACTTGGGCAACCCCACGATACGCTCGGTAATGATAACGGCATCGGGAAAGAGCGCCTGCATCATCCGCCTGGACAATAGACGAGCATGCTGCACGGAGTACATGGCCTCCAGGTCGGACTCGGCTCTGGAAACATGGCCCATCCCGAATTTCCGGATCAGGAGGAGTCGTGCCGGCTCGGGAAGCCAATGGATGAACGGGACCATGAAGTGCGGCTCCAGCGGAAACCAGAAATTGGGAGTCTGTACAAAATAGCTGCGCCCCACGCGCCTGATCTCCCTGGCAAACCGCTCCATGCGCTCCCAGTCGCCCACGTGCTCCAGTACGGAGTTGGAGTGCACGATGTGGAATTCGCCATCAGCGAAACGCGACAGGTCGCAGCCATCCCCTTCCAGATGGCTGAACACCGCATTATTCCTGGCTGTTATTGCCATAGCCCCCGGCACGTTCAGCAGGTGGATGTGCAACCTGGTTTCGCCCAGACGCTCCCAGTCAAGGATATTCCAGTACTCCCTGGTTCCTCCAACATCAAGAATACGCACCAGCCCATTGCCCGCCGAATGCTGGCGAATCAAGTCATAAAAGCTTTCGAAGCGCCGCTGCCTGAATCTGCAGCCAAGCTCGTCTCGGGCATTGAAGTCGTTAGTCACTCTGGCAAGCATTTTACCGATATGCATGCTGATCCCCTTCGGAACATGAACGACGAGTCCACACGCTCTCCCCCGCGAGATGCTTCGCCCGGCAGTCAGGCTTTTATTTATTTGGGAAAAAAGGCGTTTAGTACATGATACTATTCTGGCGACATGTATAATCGTATCCCCAGCGAGCGTAAGATGAGCCCATGAAAGCAGGCGAAAAAGGTTGCAAGACAACGGCTCTCCTTCTCCGCTTGCGGAGGCTCATGGCAATGTGACCAAGGCCTGCGAGCAAAGAGGCGCGCACGGAAGCCGTTTCCAGGAGTGTCGCAGTTGCGCAGCCCCCTCACGCCGGGCACCTCGCGCGGATCAGTCGGTGACAGACGTTATCCTCTTACCCGGCTTCATCCGGCTTCAGGCGACGTTGTGAACCGCTTGCGGGGAAGCGCGGGAACGCATGAACGGAAAAGGCGGCGGGCCAGAGCCCGCCGCCTCCTTGGTGCGTTCTGTTTCAGTCCGGTCGAGCCGCGCTACTGGGTGACCTTGATCACGCGCATGTTGCTCGGCGGGGCCACGACCGTGTACTCGTAGGCGCCCAGATCCGGAGCCGCGCCGCTGTACGGCAGGCCGACGTTCGTGCCCTTGTCGATGAGATTGCACTTTGCGCCGCTCGGCTTGTAGAACGGGTAGGGGCGGTTGCCGCTGTAGGCGAACTGGGGCTGGGCGGAGAAGTTGCCGCTCACGTTGGAGAAGGCTCCGGAGCCGTAGTCCCTGTTGGCCGCGCCGACGTTGTGCAGCATGTTATGCGTGACCTGAATGCCGCTCACGCTGTGGTTGGCGTTGACGAGCACCGCGTTGGCCGCGCCCATGAAGATGTTGTTGCGCACGGTGATCTGATCCACGTCGCCCGCGCCGTCCTCGATGTAGATGCCCTGGCTCTTGCCACCATTACATCCGTCGATCACGTTGTTGTAGATGTGGATGTTGTCGCCGTCGAAGAGCTGCGCATAGGTGTCCGTGGTGCTGATGAGGATGCCGTCGCTGCGCATGTTGCGGAACACGTTGTTGCGCACGTGGAAGTTCCTGTTGATGCCGTAGCCCCAGATGCCCAGGCCGTGGGCGTAGGTCATGTTCGAGCCGGTGTTCTCGACGTAGTTGCCCTCGACGAGCACGTTCTCCACGTGGAAGCAGGCCTCGATGGCCGCGCGCACGCCGGCGCTGCCCACGCCCACGGGCACGTTGCTGGAGAAGGTGTTGCGGACGATCTGCCAGGACCAGGGCGTCTTGGGGCCGTTGGGGTTCTTGATGATGGAGAACCAGCCGTTGGTCTTGTTGTCGCGGAACTTGGTGTTGTTCTGCACCATCCAGACCTCGACGGCGATGACCTGCCAGGAGATGGTCTGGGTGTAGAGCTCGTTGTGGTGGAAGTCCACGTTGTCCCACCACAGGGCCGGGTTGCCCACGGCGCTCTTGAGGATGCCGTTGTTGTTGATGACGTTGTAGCTGATCTCCGAATCCTTGATGGTGCTCGCGGTGAGCTTGCAGTTGGTCAGGTTGTTGTTGGTGATGACCACGCCGCGCGCCCACTCGTTGTCACCCGGCTGGGTGCTCGTGCGCGCGTCGTCGTCGCAGTAGTTGGCCGAGTTGGCCGGACGCCTGCCGCCGCAGGAGCTGTTCCAGGCAAAGGGCTTGCCCGAGACCGTGATGGCCAGATTGAAGCTCTCGAAGCTGTTGCCGGTGATGCGCTGTAAGCTGCGGCCCACGGAGGAGATGGCCGTGTTGCCGCCGTTGCCGATGAAGCGCAGGCCCGAGATCGTGTTGCTGCCGTCGATGACAGGCGTGCCGTTGTTCTCGGTCCTGATGTAGGTGCCGGCCGAGGTCCTGACGGTGGTCTTATCCCTGCCCGCGCCCTTGATGGACACGCCCGGGGCGAGCACCACGGTGGTGTTGTCGGTGTAGTCGCCGGCCAGGACGTTGATCACGTCGCCGCGAGCCTTGGCCATGGAGGCCGCGCGCGAGATGCTCTTCCAGGGAGACGAGCTCGATCCGTTGTTCCCGTCGTTGCCGGACGGAGACACGTAGTAGTTGGCGGCCATGGCGGCCGTGCCGGCGAGCACCATGGCCAGGCAGGCCAGGAGCGTGATGAGTCGATGCTTGAGTCTGGGCATATGCATATGAATCCCTCCTTGGGTCCGGGATGCCAAGTGTTTTCTCGTCTTGTGGGTTTAAGCGCTGATGCCTTGCGGGCGGGCGGTTAGAACAGGATGAGCATCCTGGAGGATGCGCCTCCGGTGTTTGCCTTGTTCTGGCCCACGGTGAAGGCGATCTCCTTGGACGGTTCGCTGGTGAAGCCGTAGGAGTCGTAGGCCACGGCGCAGAAGTAGTAGGTCTTGCCGGGCTCCAGGTCCGAGACGGTCACGCGCTGGGCCTTGCCCACGTCCATGTTCTGGTCGTACTGGCCGCTGCGCGTGCCGAAGTGCACGATGTAGCCGGCGACATTCTCCTCGGGGCTGGCGTTCCAGCGCAGGGTGAGCTGGGCGGCCTGGGCCGCGGTGCCGGCGAGGAGCAGGACAATGGCCAGCATGAACGCGGCCGCGAGCCTGCGGAACCTGGAATCAAGGATGTGCTGTTGCCGTGAAAGCGTTTTCATGTGCGAGTCCTCCTGGCAACATCACTTCAGGAAAGGGACGGGAAGCAAAAACAAGCCTGCTTCATCTCGGCAGTCTCACGGCCATATCCTCTTGGCGAGGACTTAGGCTGAAGACTTTGCGTCCCACTCTTTGAAGTGGTTTGCCTTTAACGAGTGTTTGAAGCGAGCCGCCAAACACATCTCCATCTTCATCGGGAGATGGTGCAGTGGCTCGGTTCGGATTTACCGATGCCTTCCGTTGCTCTTTTCTTGGGATGCTTGGCTTGTTGATTGGATCAACACAATCTCAAGCGGCAGTCGACAGGCCTAAAGCATGAGTCGTGCCAAAGGCGCACAAAACAGGAGGAGCGCGGCGTTATGGGCATGGAAGACATTATTATTTAAAAACAAAATAATTAAGATCGCGGAGGGGCGGCGGAGCGCCGGCTGACTGATGGGATTCAAAAGCAGTGGGGGAGGGTCTGCCAGGAAGGCTGGAACCGGTCCAGGCAAATAGGCTGCTGAATTTACAGGACATGGTCGGAAATCGCCCGCGCGCGCCGCACGGCGGGCGGCCGGGTCCGGATGCTTCGGGGCGCAAAATTTGCGCTTGGGCTGGTCACCATTTCGTGCCCAAGCCATGGCGCGGCCGCGTCCGTGCGGATGGTGCGTGGCCCGGATCGCATGGCCCTGCCGGGATGGCCAGGCCTGGCGAAAGCCTCCAACCGGGCGCGAGGGCCGGTGTGCAGCCCGGCCGGCCCGTGCAATGATGCGCACTGACGGTCCTTGGCCGTGCACGGCTGGAGCAGAGGACATGCCTGCATGAGGCGGCGGCCCGCATGCGGCCGGCAGACGTCATGTAATGCGGCGGATGCGGATCACCGCATCCCGGAATGCGTTGCGTTGCGCAGGGTGCGTTCCCCTGGATGAAGGCGGGATGGCCGGAGAGACAATGAGCGCTGGAGATATCCCTTGGGCCGCGCGCGCCGGGCGCTGCCGGCCGGATCCGACCGGCCGGCCTCGGGGCTCGCCGTCATGCGACCACATGCCACGGACCGGCTTGGGCTCGGCGGCTCCAGGCAGGCTTGTGCGCAAGGATGGGAACTCGATGGGCTCGCGTCAGGGCAAGGCCATGGATGTGGGGGGGGCGATGCGTGGGCGGCCCAGGGCCGGGCCTGGGGCGTTTGGGCGGAAAAAGCCCGGAAAGGGGCGGACCCCCTCCGGGCTGAATGGCGAGGCGAGCCATGGCATTTTGCAGATGAGGGTCCAGGGACAATCGTGCAGGACAGCACGATTGGACGTCGCCGCCTTGGGCGACGCCCGTAGGGCGAGGGCCAGGAAGGCCCGAGTCACAATCGTGCAGGACAGCACGATTGGACGTCGCCGCCTTGGGCGACGTCCGCGGGGCGAGGGCCAGGATGGCCCGAGTCAAATCATTTCCCTGGCGGGTGAGAGTCCGAGAGAGGGCGCTGCCCTCTCTCGGTTGATTTGCAAAATGCTTTAAGCCAGGACGGCCCCGGCGTTCGGGGGCAGGGCCGCGGGCACGGATTGGGCTGCTGGCTCGGACCGGCCCACGCGCCTTCCGCGGGGCAGGACCTTCATGGAATGGCCTTCGGCGAGCAGGAACTTGGCCAGGAGATCGCAGGCCCGCGTGGGCCGCGCGGTGTCGCCGCTGGTGAAGATGTCCACGGCGGCGTAGCCCAGGGAGGGCCAGGTATGGATTGATATGTGCGACTCCGCCAGAAGGCCCAGGGCGGTGACCCCCTGATTGTTGGGGACCTTGTGGCTGCTGACCTGGAGCAGGGCGGAGAGGGAAGACTCGCTGACCTTGGCGATGGCCTCGCGGATGCGCTGCTCATCGCTCAGGATTTCACGCGGACAGCCGGTAAGCTCAAGAATGCAGTGATTCCCGAGGCTGGCGCTTTTCATCATGGGAACTACCTCCCAGTGCTTATGTTCGGGGCGCGATCACCCCCTTGGACATGGAACCTGCCGACGCTCGTCGGGGGCTGGGACTGTCGACGTCCACAATTGACTCCCTGTTGAGGTTCATGAATCCGGCTGGAGGCCTTCCGCCAGGCCGGTTGCGGGCTTGTGCCCGCGAGCCTGAACGGAACGATACGGAACGTTCCGCCCAGGACAGAAGTCCTGTAGCGCAATTATCGGCGCGAGGCAAGGCGAAACGGGCCTTCAGGCCCGGCGGATCAGTTCGCGCAGGGTCTTCAGGTTCATGCGATCCAGTTCGAGCCGCTCGCCCTCGTCCTTGGGCGTCTCGATGACCATGGGCAGTCCGGCGAAGCGCGGATCGTTGAGCAGCCTGCGAAACGGCTCCAGGCCGAGGCGGCCCTTGCCGATGTGCTCGTGGCGGTCCACGCGCGAGCCCCGGTCGGTCTTGGCGTCGTTCAGGTGGAACAGGCGCAGGCGCTCCAGGCCGATGGTCCTGTCGAAGGTCTCGAAAGTGGCCGCATAACCCTCGTCCGTGCGCAGATCGCAGCCGGCGGCGAAGGCGTGGCACGTATCCAGGCACACGGCCAGCCGCTGCGCGTGGCGCGAGCGGGCCATGACCTCGGCCAGCTCCTCGAAGCTGCTGCCGAGCCCGCTGCCCTGGCCGGCGGTGTTCTCCAGGAGCACCCTGACGGCCCCGGAACCCTGGTCCACGGCCCCGGCTTCTTCCATGGCCGCGTCCAGGTTGTCCGTCAGCGCGGCGATGCCGGCCGCCACGCCCGCGCCCAGGTGCGCGCCGGGATGGAGCACGACCATGGGGATGCCCAGCCGCGCGCAACGCACCAGCTCGTCGGCCAGGGCCTTGCGCGACTTGGCCGCCACCTCGGGGTCGGGCGAGGCCAGGTTGATCAGATAGGAGTCGTGGCTCGCCACGTGCGCGAAACCCCAGTTCGCCACGGCCAGGCGGAAGGCCTCGGCCTCCTCGTCCGTCACGGGCGCGGCCTTCCATTGGCGCTGGTTGCGCGTGAAGACCTGCAAGGCCTGGCCGTCGATGGAGGCGATGCGCTCCACGGCCTTGTGCAGGCCGCCGGCGATGGACATGTGCGCTCCGAGGAAGGGCATGGCCTAACTCCCGGCGTGATCGCCGCTCTCGACGAGGCGGCCGCGAGGCTCGGGGTGGAAATAGAGCCAGGCCTCGATTTCCCGGCCGTCGTCCAGGGTCACCGGCACCTTCTCGCGGCGGTGGACGCTCGGGTGCTCCTTCAGGGCGTCCAGGACCATGAGCGTGGCCTGATCCACCTTGTAGACCTCGCCGCTGATGCGGCTCACGGCCCGGCCCTTGACCACGCAGGGCTGCTCGCCCACGTACAGGGCGTGGCGTTCCCTGGTCCTGGCCCCGCCCAGGCAGGGCGAGCGGCCCAGCAGGCGGTGGCTCTGGAAGCCGCGGCGTAGCGTGCCGTGGGCGAAGACGTACTCGAAGTCGCGGGTCATGGGTTCTACCTAGACACGGATGCCGGCCAAGGCAAGTCCGGGGTTGGCCCAAGCAGGCCCGCCTCCGGCGCGGGGCTTGGACCATGGATCGCGGCCGCATGGCGGCTCCGGAACGCCGTTTTCCCAGCGGGGCGAGCCCAAAAAGAGACCGCCGGATCGCCGGCAGGGCCTTCATTCACTTGGGCGCGGCCTGTCGTTCTTTCCGTGCAAGCCTCGGCCATGCACAGGCATGAAAACGGAATGCCGATGTGGACAAACATGGGCGCTCGTGTAGGGTATCCTGTGCCGTGCCGCGCCTCATGGGTGCGCATGATCCCGCATCGGGGCTTCCATGCAACACCCATGGCGCGCCCGTGGCGCGCGCGCCGCGCATACGGAAGCCTGACCGCGGGCGGCACGGGCAAACAGGAGGCTCGAGCATGATCATGCGCGCCAACATGCTATGCGTCATTCTCCTCGCCCTTGTCCCCTGCCTGGCGCACGCGGGAGCCAAGATCGGCGGCGACGGCGAAGCGAGCCTCGAACTGGGCTACCTGCTCCAGACCCACTACCGCCATGCAAGCCTCGACCCGGCCGAAGAGGACGGCGGAGGAGGAAACCACGACTTCATCCTGCGCCGGGGTCGTCTGCGCCTGGCGGCCACGCTCACGGAGGACATCGGCATGTTCCTGCAGACCGAGGCCACGGCCGGCATGAACGGCGGTCCCACGGTCAGGCTCATCGACGCCTACGCCACCCTGCGCCTGTCCGAGCAGGCCACGCTCCACGCGGGCGAGCACATGGCCCCGGCCGGCCGGGAGATCCTGACCAGCCCGGCGGCCTTCCTGGCCATCGATCGGCCGGCCATGACCAACTACAACCTGACCTGGGGCCTGAACGCCCGGCCGCAATTCAACACCACGGACTTCACGGACTCGGACCTGGACCTGGAGGGCCAAGTCAACGTGCGCGACATCGGCGCCACCATGTTCGGCCTGCTCTCGGCCCGCGAGGAGCTGCACCTCAAGTACTACGCGGGCTTCTACGAGGGCCTGGAGGGGCCTGGGGCCGGCGCTCCGCCGCGCTTCACCGCCCGCGTCCAGCTCAACCTCCTGGACCCCGAGCCGGACTACTTCAATCTGGGCACCTACCTGGGCGAGAAGCGCACCATATCCTTCGGCACGTCCGTGGACCTGCAGGACGACTTTGCCCGCGACCGGGCCGAGGGCGAGGATGTGGACTACTTCTGGTGGGAGCTGGACCTGTTCGCCGAGCTGCCGCTCGGTCCAGGCAGCCTGACGGTCGAGTGGCTCTACCAGGTCCTGGACCTGGACGGAGCTCGGGAGCTCCAGGACGAGGACGGCGGACCGGATGCGCTGGAGGACGCCCGGCGCGTGGAGGGCCAGGGCTTCTCCGTGCAGCTCGGCTACTACTTGCGGGACATCAAGCTCCAGCCGTGGCTGGGCTACGAGAGCTGGGACACCAGCCATCCGGACGACGCGGGCGGCTTCCGCGCGGCCAGGCTCGGCCTCAACTACTACCTGCGCGGGCACAACGCCAAGCTCTATGCCGGCTACGAGCTTTTCCTGGCCGAGGAGGACATCGCGGACACGGACGACAAGACCATGCACACGGTTCTGGCCGGAGTGAGCTTGTACTACTAGGGCGCCATGGGTCGCCCGGCCGATGGCCATGGCGCATCCCGCATGTTAGCGTGACGGACCCGGACGGATGGACTCCTGCTCATCGAGGGGTGGCGGCATGAGGCAAGACAAGAGCACGCGCGGCCGGACGAAGAGCGCCCGCGGCAAGGGCGGCAAGGCCATGCGCCTGGCGCAGGCGGACCCGGCGGTCCTGGCCGCGCTGCTGGACGGCATGGCCGAGGCGGTCTGGCTGGCCGAGGCCAAGAGCGGGCGGGTCTGGCTGAACAAGGCGGCCGCGGCGAAGCTGGAGGGGGACCTGCCCGAGGCGCCGGAGCGCCTTGTCGACCTGCTCGAAGCTCTGGACGTGCGCACTCCCGACGGCCGCAGGCTGGCCCCGGAGGAGACGCCTATCATGCGGGCCTTGCAGGGCGAGGTCGAGCCGGGCCGGGCCTTCGTGGTCAGGGCCGGAAATGCCGAGCCGCGCCATGTCGAGGTCAGCGCCTCGCCCATGCGCGATGCGCACGGCGCCATTACCGGCGCCGTGGCCGTGGCGCGGGACGTGACCGCCCTGCGCAGGACCGCGCGCTTTCTGGAGCCGCAGGTGCGCTTCACCGAGGAGAACCCCAACCCGGTGCTGCGCGTTGGCGGCGACGGCATCCTCCAATACGCCAACAGCGCCAGCCGGCCGCTCCTGAAGACGCTTGGCGCCGCCAGGGGCGGGGCCGTGCCCGAGCCGCTGCTGGGCGCGGTCCAGGACTGCCTGGGCAACGGCGAATGCGGCGAGCTGGAGCTGGCCGTGAACGGCAGGACCTTCCTGTTGTCCCTGGCCCCGGTGCGCGAGGCGGGCCACGTGAACTTCTACGGCCTGGACATCACCCGCCGCAAGCAGGCCGAGACGCGCCTGGCCCGGCAGATGGAGCAGCGCGAGATCCTCCTGCGCGCCTCGCGGGACATGCTCGCGCAGACGAGCCGCAAGGGCCTGCTCGCGCGCGTGCTCGACCTGGCCCGCGAGGTCGTCGGCGCGGAACTCGGCGTGGCCGGCCACGAGCCGGAGCAGGACCGCATCCGGATCGACGCGCTCTCGCACGAGCCAGGCCTGCCGGCATGCCCCGAAACCCTTGGCGCAAGCGTGCAGCCGGGCTCCGTCACGGAGCGCCTCCTGGGCTCCAGGGGGGCCACCGTGCGCATGTCCCGCGCCGAGCTCGGCGAGTATCTCGCGCACTCTCCCACACCGCTCAGGCATGTGCCCCTGGAAGGGCTGCTGGGCGCGGGCATGGTCAGCGACCATGCGCCCATGGGAGGGTTCCTGGCCCTGTCGCGCAAGCGGGACGGCGATTTCACGGCCGAGGACGAGGCCTTCCTCGGCCAGCTCGCGGCGCTGACCTCCCTGGGCCTGCGCCAGTTGGCTGCGCGGGCCGAGGCCGAGGCCTGGGCCGGACAGCTCGACGCGGCCATCGAGGCCATGGCCGAAGGGTTGGCTGTCTACGACGTCCAATTGAATATCCTGCGCATCAACCCCGCGGCCCGCGAACTGCTCGGCTACAGCGACGAGGACGTCAGGCTCGGATACCGCGAGCGGATCGCCAGGCTGAACCCGCGCAGGCCGCACGGGCAATTCACTCCGGAAACATCCCCTTTCCTCAAGGCGCTCCGGGGCGAGAGCGTGCGCGAGGAGGAGTTCGTCATCGAGCCGGTCCGGGGCAAGGTGATCCACCTCCTCATCAACGCCTCGCCCATCCGCTCGGCCCGGGGCGAGGTCACGGGCATCGTGGCCAGCTTCACGGACGTCACCGAGCGCATGCGCCTGGAGCGCGACCGCGAGAACCTCATCCTGGCCCTGCAAATTGAGAAGGCCAGGCTGCGCGCGCTCATCGACAACGCCCTGGTGGGCATCGTGCTCGTGGACAAGAAGGCCCGCGTGGTCATGTCCAACCCGGCCGCCGAGGCCATCATCGGCAGGCCCTTGCCGCCGGGCCTGCGCCACCACGCCCTGGAGGAGATGGACATTCGCCTGCCGGACGGCAGCCCGATGCCCATGAGCGCCCTGCCCATGGTGCGCTCGGCGCTGGGCGGCGAGGTTCACAGGGCCGTGGAGCTGACGGCGGTGCGGCCGGACGGCAAGCGGATATCCCTGGTGGTCAGCTCCATGCCCGTGCGCAGCCGCCGGGGCATGCTCAAGGGCGCGGTGATCGTGTTCGAGGACGTCACCGAGCGCAAGCGGGCCGAGGAGGCCCTGCGCGAGAGCGAGGAGAAGTTCCACAAGTCCTTCATGGCCAGCCCGGAGGTCATGGTCATCGCCACCCTGGACGAGTGCCGCTACCTGGACGTGAACGAGGCCTTCACGCGCGTCTTCGGCTTCAGCCGGGAAGATGTCCTGGGCCGGACCGCGGAGGAGCTGGGCATTTGGCCGAAGGAGACGATCCGCGAGCAGCTCCTGGACCGCCTGCGGACGAGCGGCCGCGTCCAGAACGAGGAGTTCCCTTTTCGCGGCAAGGACGGCAGCCTGCGCACCATGCTCCTGTCCGCCGAGGTGGTGCGCATCGGCGGCCGGCCCTGCACCCTTTACGTGGCCACGGACGTCACCGAACGCATCCGCATGGAGGAGGAGCTGCGCCGAGCCAAGGAGCAGGCCGAGGTCGCCAGCCGGGCCAAGAGCGATTTCCTGGCCAACATGAGCCACGAGATCCGTACGCCCATGAACGGGGTCATGGGCATGATCGATCTGAGCCTCATGCAGGAGCTGCCCAGGCGCGTGCGCGAGTACCTGCTCATGGCCCGCAAGTCCGCCGACCACCTGCTGGCCATCATCGGCGACATCCTGGACCTGTCCAAGATCGAGGCCGGGCGCATGGAGCTCATGGAGGACGTGTTCGACCCGCGCGAGCTCGTGGAGGGCACGCTGTCGCCCCTGGCGCTCGCGGCGGAGGACAAAGGCCTGACCCTCATGCACGCCGTGGACGCGGACATCCCCAGGCACTTGCGCGGCGACCCGGTGCGCCTGCGCCAGATTCTGGCCAATCTGGTCAGCAACGCGGTCAAGTTCACGCACAAGGGCCGGGTGCTCGTCAACGTCGAGCGGGTGGGCGACGGCCTGCCCACGGGCGAGGTGCGCCTGCTCTTCTCGGTGAGCGACACCGGCATAGGCATCCCCGAGGATAAGCTTGCCCACATCTTCGAGAGCTTTTCCCAGGCCGAGGACGCGACCCACGCCCGCTATGGCGGCACGGGCCTGGGCCTGGCCATATCCAGACGCCTGGTCCAGATGATGGGCGGCGACATCCACGTGGAGAGCGAGCCTGGCAAGGGCTCGCGCTTCTCCTTCTCCTTCGTGGCGCGCAAGGCCGAGGAGCGGCGCAAGGCCGCGCGGCCGGCCAAGGCCCCGGTCAGGTCCGAGACCCGGCCCATGCGCATCCTGCTGGCCGAGGACAACGAGATCAACCGCATCCTGGCCCAGGAGCTTCTCCACGAGCTGGGCCACGCGGTCACGGCCGTGGAGAACGGCCGCCTGGCCCTGGAAGCCCTGGGCCGCGAGCGCTACGACCTGGTGCTCATGGACGTGCAGATGCCCGAGATGGACGGCCTGGAGGCCGTGCGGAGCATCCGTGAGGGCCGCCCGCCGGGCGTGGACCCCGCGCTGCCCGTGGTGGCGCTCACGGCCTATGCCCTGGAGGGCGACCGCGAGCGGTTCCTGGCCGCGGGCATGGACGACTACCTGTCCAAGCCCATCCGCGAGCAGGACCTGGGGCGCATCCTGGCCAGGCTGGCGGGCAAGGCCCGAAAGCCGGACGCCGGGAACTGAAGGCCCGGCCCACGGCTGCTCGCGGAGAATGCCGCGCCATCTTCATCAAATACTTTCGATATTATTTCAGAATATTGCCGGAGTGACGCAACTGAAAAAACGGGGTTCCAAGGGGGCCGCGCCCCCTTGGCCGCCGGAGGCCGTATAGAGCAACTTGCAGATGACTGGGAAGGGCTTTGCCCTCCCCAGACCCCACCCACCAAGGCCCGCTCTTGATAAGGCGGCCCTTGGAACCCGCATTTCATTTGCAAATGGCTCTAGATCCCGGCTGACGACTCCTGGCCGAGCTTCTTGACGTACACGTCGCCGGTATGGGTCATGAACAGGATCTTGCGCCCCCGACTGCCGCCAACGTCGGCGGCCTTGACGTGCATCCTGTTGCGCTCCAAGGTCTCGAAGGCCATCTCCGCGTTGCGGCGGCCCACGCCGATGCCGTCGTCCATGGTTCCGCACGAGCCCCCGAAAACCTTGGCCTCAAGGCCTTGCCGCCGCACGCCCAGCCTGTCCAGGCTGCCGAGCACCGCGTGGATGGCGCTGTCCACGTACTTGTAGGCATTGCGCGCCGGGTCGTCGCGCGGATAGTCGCTCGCGCGGGGCAGGAGCGCGTGGAACAGGCCGCCGATCTTGCGCACGGGGCAGTGCAAGGTCACGGCCACGCAGGAGCCGAGCACGGTGTGCACGGCCGTTGGAGACTCGAAGACCCCTCCGTCGGCGATCATAAGATAGAAGGAGGCGATCCCGGTCTCCTCGCCGTACAATCCGCGCATTATTCTCCATCCAAACAGAGCGGCCCGTCCACCAGGCCGAAGTTGACGAGCATCTCATGGAGCGTGTGCAGCTCCACGGGCTTGGTCAGGTACAGGTCCGAGCCGCTCTCGAACTGGGCGCGCAGCATGTTGCGCGGGTCGTCCAGGCTGGAGAGCATGGCCACCCTGACCGGCTCGGGAGCGCCGATCTTGGCCTCCAGCTCGCGGATCTTGCCGACGGCCGCATGGCCGTCCATCTTGGGCATCATGATGTCCATGATCACGAGGTCGTAGGTCTCGCCGCTCTGCACTGTCCGGCTGAACATCTTCACCGCGTCGCGTCCGTTCTCGGCCTCGTGGCATTCGCCGAAACGCCCGAGATAGGCGCGCAGGAGGTATCTGGCCGAGGCGCTGTCATCGACGATGAGGAATCTGAGCATGCTCCCCCCTGCTGTGGCGACTTGGCTAGGAGGCCCCTGACGGCGAACTCCATGGCCATGTCGAGGCTGATGCGCTCCCGCGCGTCATGGACCGGGCCATGGCCAGGGATGGCGGGACCGGCCGTCCGGCCCTGGGCGCCCGTGCGCGGCATGGCGGCCTGGCTCCTGCTGGCGATGCCCGATGGCGCGATGTGTACGCTGGTCTCGACAGGGAAACACTATACGATTTTGGCTTGAAACTCCAGACCATGGCCGGTGGACGAATCCGGCAATGGCCAAGGCGCATCCATGCCAGGGCAAACCGCGAATGGAATGCGGGTTCCAGGGCCGCTTTATCGAAAGAGGTTTTGGCGGGAGGGAATCATGAGAAGGGCGCTGCCCTTCCCGGCTCATTCATGAGATTTTCATGATTGCGCCTGGCGGCGCGGAGGTCTCAGCGCGCCCTGGAGCGCGCGGGGTCGGGCGGGGCGAGCAGGGTCCGCGCGAGGCCCGAGGGCTTGTCGAGTTCTTCCTCCTCGTCGCGGGAGGTTCTCAGCACGAGCCAGATGGCCGCGGTGAGCATGAGCGGCGTGATGAGCATGGCGAAGGTCTGCATTGGAGCCTCCTTCGGCTGCGCGTCCAAGCTTTTCTTCGGCCCCGGTCCTCCGAGGCTGCGCCAACATACCACATCGACGCCCCTGGGCAATACTTATCCTTGTAGTCCAAAGGCCTACATGGCGGACGAGGCCTGACCGCGCGGCATCAGCCGCGCTCGAGAGCCACGCAGCGCAGGCCCTTGCCGTCGCGCGCCGCGACGATGCAGCGATTGCAGGACACGCAGGCCGCCTCGGTCTCATCGCCAAGGCGCCAGCGCTTGGGCAGGTGCGGCTCGCGGATGAGCGGCCGGCTCATGGAGATGAAGTCGGCCACGCCGCCGGCGAGCAGCCGCTCGCATTGGCGCGGGTTCCTGTGGCCTCCCACGAGGATGAGCGGAAGCCCGACCTCGGCCTTGAAGCGGGCGGCCTGCCGCGCGTAATAGGCTTGCCGCCCGGGCTCCTCGATGCGGCCCTTGCGCAAGGGGCTCAGCTTCCCGGAGCGGCCGGTGCCGCCCGAAAGCTCCACGGCGGCCACGCCGAGGTCCTTGAGTCGGCGCGAGACCTCGATCATCTCATTCACGCTCAGGCCGGGCTCCAGGAAGTCCTCGGCATTGAGCTTGACAAGCAGGGGGAATCCGTCGCCCAGGGCGTCGCGCACGAGCTGGCAGACATCCAGGAGAAAGCGCGCCCTGTTCTCCAGGCTGCCGCCGTACTCGTCCGCGCGCTTGTTGAAGTACGGGGAAAGGAACTGGCTGAGCAAGTAGCCGTGGGCCGCGTGGATCTGCACCGCGTCGAAGCCGGCCTGCTTGGCGCGCACCGCTCCCTTGGCGAAGTCCAGGGCCGTGTCGCGGATCTCGGATGCGCTCATCTCCCGGCAGGACGGGCCGGGCTCGCCGGGCAAGACCAGGCTCGACGGGCCGCGCGGCTCCTGCCCGGTGATGTCGCGCGCCGCCGCGCACCCGGCGTGGGCGAGCTGGAGCGCGATCCGGCCGCCGACCGCGTGCACGGCCTGGGCCAGTTGCTTGAGACCCGGCCGGGCCAGGTCGTCATGGATGCTCATCTGGCCCCGGCTGGCCTGGCCTTCGGGCGAGACATGCGCATGGCCGGTTATGATGAGCCCCACGCCGCCCAGGGCCAGATTCTCGTAGAGTTCGATGAGCGCGGGCGTGACGTGGCCGTGCTCGTCGGCCAGGCCTTCCCAGGTCGCCGAGCGCACGAGGCGGTTGGCAAGCCCGAGGCCGGCCAGCCTGGCCGGCTCGAAGAGCTTGCCGCACGCCGACTGGGGCGTATCCGGCCGGCGGGCCGCGCGCCTGGAAGAGGCCTTGGCCGGCTGGGGGCTCCGGGCCGGGCTGCCCAGGCTCTCCCAGAGGCTCGTCTCGGGCTCTCGGGCCAGCAGGCCCTCGGGCCAGACGCGCAAGGCCGTGGGGTACGGCCTGGCCAGCCGGACGTCCAGGCCTTCGCCCCTGGGCCAGCGCTCGAAAAGGAGGAACTCGGACGGGTCGTCCCGGGAGACGTGCAGCTCGCAGGCCGGACCGCCCTTTTCCCCGTGCGCGGCGTCCATGAGCGAGCGGAGCACGCGCCGCACGCGCGTCTCCAAGCCCTGCCTGGCCTTGATGCGGGTGATGATGGTGATGGGCTGGCTGGCCATGGCAACCTCTGAGCGCGTGGCGTCGGCTTGCTGGTGAGAGTTGGGCGCACCCCTGGCCGCCTGCGGCGAGGTCGCGCAGGCTGGAGCCTAGCATACCGACCGGACAGGAAAAAGCCCTTTCCGCCCGAGATGGCGGAAAGGGCTTTTTAACGCGATTCTCAGGCCGGCTATTCCGGGGATTCGCCCAGGTCGTCGGGATCAGCCGCGTCGGCGCTCGTCGGAACGGCCCCGCTCGCCGGAGTGGCCTCCTTGCCCTTGGCCTTCTTCTTGGGCGGCTGGCCCTGCATGTGGATGGTTTCGCGATCATAGACCGGCTTGCGGTAGGCCGTCTTCATGTGCAGGCAACTCACCGGGCAGCTCTCCACGCACAGGCCGCAGTACACGCAGGCGAACGGGTCGCAGTCCCAGGTCCCGGCCTTGGCGTCCACCGTGATGCACTGCGAGGGGCAGACCCGCGAGCACTTCATGCAGAAGATGCACTTGTCGATCTCGTTGTACAGCTCGCCGCGAACGTCCTGGAAGGGCTCGCGTACAACGAAGGGGTAGAGCCGCGTGGAGTGCCTGCTCAGCAGGTTGCCCAGGGCGGTCTTGGTGAAGAAGAGCATGGGCGTCCTCCCTTAGCGTTCGGTGCAACTGATGCACGGGTCGATGGACAGCACGACGACCGGCACGTCGGCCAGCTCCACGCCGGGCAGCATGACCAGGAGCGGCGGGACGTTGGCGAAGGTCGGCGTGCGGATGCGCAGACGCTCCAGGTTCTTCTTGCCGTTGGCCTTGATGTAGTACATCAGCTCGCCGCGCGGCTGCTCCACGCGGGTCACGAGCTCGCCCTCGGGATTGCCCTTGAACTTGGCGGCCAGCTCACCGGCGGGCAGCTTGGCGATGGCCTGGCGCACGAGGTCCACGGACTGGAGCGTCTCCATGAAGCGCACGTGGGCCCTGGCCCAGCAGTCGCCGTCCGTGTGCGTCACCGGCGCGAAGTCGAGCTCCGGGAAGGCCGCGTAGCCGAGTTGCCGGCAGTCCTGGGCCCAGCCGCTGGCGCGCAGCATGGGGCCGACCGCGCCCAGCTCGTGGGCCTGCTCCTTGCTGAGCACGCCCACGCCCTTGGTGCGCTTACACACGGAATAGTCCTCCAGCATGGTCGTCTGGAGCGCCTTGATCTGCCGCTCCAGGTCTTCAAGCTCCTTGAGGATCCAGCGGCACTGCTCGGGCGAGAGGTCGCGGCGCACGCCGCCCACCACGTTCACCGAGACGATGACGCGGTTGCCGGCCGTGGCCTCGTTGATGTCCATGACCTTCTCGCGGATCTTCCAGAACTGCATGAACAGGGCCTCGAAGCCGAAGGCGTCGGCGAACAGGCCCAGCCACAGGAGATGGCTGTGGATGCGGTGCAGCTCGCTCCAGACGATGCGCAGGAACTTGGCCCGCGACGGGACCTCGATCTTCATCATCTCTTCCAGGCCCTGGCAGTAGCATAGGGCATGGATCATGGAGCAGATGCCGCAGACGCGCTCGACGATCTGGATCATCTGATTGTAGTCGCGGATGTCGGCCAGCTTCTCAAGGCCGCGATGCACGTAGCCGATGGCCGGCAGCGCCTCCTTGACGATCTCGTCCTCCACCACGAGCTTGAGATGGATCGGCTCGGGCAGGACCGGATGCTGTGGGCCGAAGGGGATTATCGTCCTGGCCATTGGTTCCCTCGCATGCTGTGCCGGCCGCGCCGTGGCGGGCCAGGCGTTGGGTCTCGATTAAGCCTTCTCGGCCACGTTGTACTTGCAGAACGGCGTGCGGCGCACTTCCTGGTCCAGGAGCAGGGTCTCGCCGTAATCCACCACGAGGCCGTCGAAGCACAGCCCGAACTGGCCCTGGATCTCGTTCTCCACGAGCACGGCCGCGAAGTAGACCCCGGAGATGGACGGGATGCTTCCGGCCTTGGAGTGTTTCATGCGCAGGTGCTCCGAGCGCAGGTCCTTGTCGAAGTGGTAGAGAAGCTCGACGCTGTCCGCGTCCAGCTCCACGCAGGTCATGGTCACCAGCCGCCAGCCGGCCTGCTTCATCTTCCCGGCCTCGGCGCGAATGTCCTCGGGCGTCACGCCCCTGATGTTCTCGATCACGGCTGCTGACCCTCCTGCTTGGACTTCATGGGGCGCATGCTCCCGAAACGGCTCACGTCCTCGCCCCTGGCCTTGGCCGCGAACTTCTCCAGGGCCAGGACCACGCCGTCGATGATGGCCTCGGGCTTGGGCGGGCAGCCGGGCACGAACACGTCCACCGGGATGACGCGGTCCACGCCGCCCAGCACGTTGTAGCACTCGCGGAACACGCCCCCCGACAGGCCGCAGGCCCCGAGCGCCACGACAGCCTTGGGGTTGGGCATCTGCTCGTAGATGTTCCTGAGCACGTGCTGGTTGCGGTGGTTCACCGTGCCGGTGACGAGCAGCACGTCGGCGTGCTTGGGATTGCCCACGTTGATGATCCCGAAGCGCTCCACGTCGTAGAGCGGGGTCAGCACGGCGAGCGTCTCGATGTCGCAGCCGTTGCAGCTCCCGCAGTCGAAATGGACGATCCAGGGCGACTTGATGCGCGACTTGGCGATGAAATCTTTTATGATCGACATGATCTTAGCCCACGTACAGCCAGCTGAGGTTGATGAGCGACAGGGCCAGCCCCGCGAGCAGCACATAGACGAGCATCCAGCGCCAGGTCATGCGGGCCATGGTGTTGTCGATGAGGATCTCCAGGAAATACGTGCCCATGAGCAGGGCCAGCATGCCCCAGAAGCTCGTGGCCCAGAACAGCGCCACGAAGCCGAGCAGGAGCACGGTCTCGTACCAGTGGGCCACCTCGATCACGGCCAGGTACGGCCCGGAGTACTCGGTGGTCACGCCCTTGACCAACTCCTGGTGGCCGTGGTGCGAGGTGGAGAAGTCGAAGGGCGACTTGCGCAGCTTGATGGTCAGCGCATAGCCGAGCACGATGAACAAAAGCGGCAGCCTGTACAGGAGCGGCTGCTGATGGGCCAGGATGTCCGAGATCTGGAAGCTGCCCGTGACCATGTACATGCCCACGAACACGAGGATGAGCAGCGGCTCGTAGGTCAGGATCTGCAAGAGCTCGCGCTGGGCGCCCACCTGGCTGTAGGGCGAGGGCGTGGACAGGGCCCCGAACACGAGGAACAGCGCGCCGATGGCCTGCACGAAGAAGATGAGCAGCAGGTCCGACTGGAGGAACAGGAGCACCACGGAGAGCACCGCGCCCAGCAGGTACATGAGGGCGCAGAAGACCTGCCAGGTGTTGACGATCATGGCCTCCTTGCCCAGGAGCTTGGCCACGTCGTAGAAGGGCTGGAGCACGGGCGGGCCGAAGCGCGACTGCACGCGCGCGGTGACTCGGCGGTCCAGGCCGGCCACGAGGCCGCCGGCCACGGGCGCGGCGACCAGCCCCAGGAGGACGAGCACGATGTACTGGATGATCACAGGGCACCTCCCATCACGAGCAGCAGGAGCGCCAGGGCCGTGATGTTGACCCAGCGCGTGAGCCTTGCCTCGCCGAAGACGGCCTCAAGGTAGTAATTGCCGGCCGCGACCTTCACGGGCTGATCCATGGGCCCCACGAAGGCCGGGTCGTCCAGGCTTCCGGTGGCGTTGGCCCCGCCCATGTACAGCGAGGACGCCGGGATGTGCCTGGACTTGCCCGCCGCCCACCAGGCGAACGCCGCGCCGAGCACCACGGCGAAGAACAGCGGGTAGACCGAGAAGGCGCCCGCGGCCGTGGAGAGGAGGCCGTTGCTCGCCGTGAACACCGACTCGGGAAGCATGGGCAGGATAAAGCCCTGGTATATCCATGGGATGAACAGGGCCAGCACGACCGCGCCGCCGGCCAGGACTTGCAGCGGCCTGAGCGTCAGGGCCGGCAGGGGCTCGGGCGCGACCTCGCGGCTGAAGGGCACGCTCATGAGCATGCCGGCCCAGCGGCCCCAGAAGACCACGGACAGGGCGCTGGCCAGGGCCAGCATGACCACCAGGGGCGCGTTGCTCGCGGCGGCCTCGATGGCCAGCCACTTGGAGAGCAGCACGCCGAACGGCGGCAGGAGCATGGTGGCGATGCCGATCACGGTGATGACTGCCGTGCGCGGCATGGCCTTGTACAGCCCGCGCATGTCCTCGATGTCGCGCGAGCCGATGCCCTGCTCGATGGTGCCCACGCACAGGAAGAGCAGGCCCTTGGACACGGCGTGGAAGAGGATGAGCAGGATGGCCGCGCTCATGGCCGCGGGCGTGCCCAGGCCGGCGCAGGCCACGATGAGGCCCAGGTTGCCGATGGTCGAGTAGGCCAGGATCTTCTTGCCGTTGGACTGGCCCAGGGCCAGGGCGGCCGTGGCCAGGAAGGAGAAGCCGCCGAACAGGGCGATGGACGTGCCCAGGAAGCTCCCGGCATAGAGCGGCGAGAGGCGAAGCACGAGGTACACGCCGGCCTTGACCATGGTCGAGGAGTGCAGGAGCGCCGAGACGGGCGTGGGCGCGACCATGGCGCCCAGGAGCCAGCTCTGGAACGGCACCTGCGCGGCCTTGGTGAAGCCGGCCAGGCAGATGAGCGCGATGGGCGCGAGCACGGCCCCGGCGAGCGGCCCGGCCTCCAGGAGCGCCTGCAAGTCGAGCGTGCCGGAGCGCGCGTACAGCCAGATCATGCCCAGCACGAAGGCCACGCCGCCCAGGGAGTTCATCCACAGGGCGCGGGTGGCGTTTTTCACGGCCTCCTCGGTGCCGTCATGGCCGATGAGCATGAACGAGCAGAGCGTGGTGACCTCGAAGAAGAAGTAGAGCCACAGGAGGTTGTTGGCCAGCACCAGGCCGTTCATGGCGCCCAGGAAGAGCACGAGGAAGAAGAAGAACCTGGGCTGCCTGGACTTGGCCAGGTGCAGGTGCTCCTCGTGGTTGCGCATGTACGGGATGGCGAAGACGCAGATGAGCGAGCCCACGATGGAGATGACCAGCACCATGAGCAGGGACAGGCCGTCGGCGAAGATGGGCATGACCGCCGCGCCGTGGTCGATGACGAAGAACTCGAACCAGAGCAGCGGCGCGATCTGCGCGAGCGCCAGGCCCTGCACCAGCCGGCTCTTCAGCTTGAAGCCGTAGAAGAGGATGACCGCGAGCAGGAGGAAGTCGAGGACCGAGATGACCGTGGACCAGGACAGGCCCGCGAGGCTGCCGGGATCGAAGGTGAACGGGCCCTGCGCCGCGAGCAGCGCCGAGCTTGCCGCGAGCAGGACGGCCGTGGCGACCACGACCGCGCTCCGGACCGCCGGCGCGCGCGCCACGAAGCAGACCCCGGCGGCCAGGAACGGCACGACGATGCAGATGAATAGCAATGCTGGCAACATACGGACCTCGCTTGCGCTAAGTGGATGCGTGCGGAAAGGCTCGCGGCATTCGACCGGAAAAGGCGGGGCTCGGAAGCTTCGGGAGGATCGCTTGCAGAAGGAACGCTCGAATCGCGCCGACGGCCGCGCCGGAGCAAGGTACAAGCGCCAGATAGCATTCAACCGGCAATTGTCAACTCCTCTCGCCCCGTTCGGCCGTCCATCGCCCCGATCTTATTCAGCATGTGCCGCCTTTTCGCCAAGGTCAATTCCATAAGCGGTCGTTTTAGGCCGGTGAACGGTATCCATCCCAGGCATTGATCGAACAATCAACGGCATCGAATACCACACCGCTCCCCTGCCGAAGCGAATCCGGACTCGCGGGAGCTGTCCGCGCGGTTTTGGACCACGCTGACGCCCTTCATGCGGCCGGCCCGCGTGCGCAACCTCCCCGAGGTGGTGAACCCGCCAGGGGTGAAATGGCCGAGGTGCGCGCCGCCCGACATCCTGGACAGGTCCAGGCCATGGATGGGCATCTCGCGCACGGCCCGGAGCTCCTTGAGCCGCGGTCCCGGCATGGCCGCCGTGGACAGCAGGGCCTCCAGCGCGGGAAAGCGCCCTCTGGCGCTCCATGGCCTGGAACCGGGACGCATGGTCTGCTCCCGACGCATGAGGCCTGCCTTGGGACGGATTCAATACGCGGATGCTAGCATGAATTCGCGCGGGGTGGAACAGGTCAATCCGGTGCGCGGCAAGAGGTCAAATTATATCCGCAATCATCGTCTGATCATGTTCGTGGAGCCCGAAAAGCGCCATGCCGGCGTCCACGACACCGAGCCTGGCCATCCAAGCAGTTCTCCGGCCTTGCAAAAAAAACCCGGCCGCACTACTCCCCTTCGAGCCGTTCTGCTATGGTAAATCGACCCCGCAGGGGAATCTCACACGAGGAAGGACACGCGCATGGGCATCATATATCTGGTTGGTTCCGGCCCCGGGGATCCCGGGCTGATCACGGTCAAGGCCGCCGAGCTGCTCATGGCCGCGGACGTGGTCGTCTACGACTGGCTCGCGCCCAAGGAGCTGCTCTCCTGGTGCCGCGAGGACGCCGAATTGATCTATGTGGGCAAGAAGGGCGGCGACCATACCCTGCCCCAGGACCAGATCAACGAGCTTCTCGTGAAGAAGGCCGGCGAGGGCCACGAGATCATCGTGCGCCTCAAGGGCGGCGATCCGTACATGTTCGGCCGCGGCGCCGAGGAGGCCGAGGAGCTGGTCAAGGCCGGCGTGCCCTTCGAGGTCGTGCCCGGCGTGACGAGCGCCACCGCCGCCACGGCCTACGCGGGCATCCCGCTGACCCACCGCGACTACGCCTCCAGCGTGTCCTTCATCACGGGCCACGAGGGCGAGGGCAAGGAAGAGACCGCCCTGCGCTGGGAATCCCTGGCCAAGGGCACGTCCACCCTGGTCTTCTTCATGGGCGTGAAGAACCTGCCGAGCATCACGCAGAACCTGATCGACCACGGCATGGACCCGGACATGCCCGCGGCCCTGGTGCACTGGGGCACCACCTGCCGCCAGCGCTCCTTCGTCTCCACGGTGGCCAAGATCGCCGCCGAGGCCAAGAGTCTCGGCTACACGCCGCCGTCCCTGCTCGTGGTCGGCAAGGTCTGCCTGCTCAAGCCCAAGCTCGACTGGTTCGAGCATCGGCCGCTGCTGGGCAGGGGCGTGGTCGTCACGCGCGCCCGCGAGCAGGCCAGCGACCTGCTCGCCTCGCTCCAGAACCTGGGCGCCTGCGCCTATGAGTTCCCGACCATCACCATCGAGCCCCTGGACGACTACGGCCCGCTGGAAGACGCCATCCTGCGCCTGCAAGAGTACGACTGGCTCGTGTTCACTTCGGTCAACGGCGTGGAGTTCTTCTTCAAGGTCCTGCACGAGATCGGCCTGGACGCCCGCGCCCTGGGCGGCCTGGAAGTGGCCGCCATCGGCCCGGCCACGGCCGAGCGGCTGACGAGCTTTGGCATCCTGCCCGACTTCGTGCCCGAAAAGTACGTGGCCGAGCACGTTGTCCAGGGCCTGCTGGAGCTTGAGATCAAGGGCAAGAAGGTGCTCATCCCCCGCGCCGAGAAGGCCCGCGAGGTGCTGCCCGAGGAGCTGGCCAAGGCCGGCGCGCAGGTGGACGTGCTGCCCGTGTACCGCACCAGCCTGGCCGCCAGCGATCCCGAGGAGATCCGCAAGGCCCTGGCCGAGGAGCGCATCGACTACGTGACCTTCACCAGCTCCTCCACGGTGGACAACTTCTTCAAGCTCATCCCGCCCGAGGAGGTCAGGAAGCACCTGGGCCACCTGCGCCTGGCCTGCATCGGCCCGATCACGGCCAAGACCCTCCAGGGCCACGGATTCGAGGCGCACATCCAGCCCGAGGAGTTCACCATCCCGGCCCTGGTGCAGGCCTTGCTGGACGACGCGGCCAAGCCCAAGGAATAGGGAACGCGCGCCATGCCCTTGAAACTCGCCGTGCTCGTGTCCGGCTCGGGCTCGAACCTGCAAGCGATCATCGACCGCGCGGCCTCGGGCCTGCTCGACGCCGAGCTGAGGGTCGTGCTCTCCAACCAGCCGGAGGCCTTCGGCCTTGAGAGGGCGCGCAAGGCGGGCGTCCCCGCGCTGGCCCTTTCCCACGGCGACTACGAGGACCGCGCCGGCTTCGACCAGGCCATGATCGAGGCCATACGCGGCCATGGCGCCGACGCCGTGGCCATGGCCGGGTTCATGCGCATGGTCACGCCCGGCTTCCTGCGGGCCTTTCCGGGGCGGGTGCTCAACATCCACCCGGCGCTCCTGCCGAGCTTCCCCGGCACGCACGGCCAGCGGGACGCGGCCGACCATGGCGTGCGCATCGCCGGCTGCACGGTGCACTTCGTGGATGAGGGCATGGACTCGGGACCCATCATCATCCAGGCCGCGGTCCAGGCTTTGCCCACGGACACGAGCGAGACCCTGGGCGCGCGCATCCTGACCATGGAGCACCGCATCTATCCGCAGGCCCTGCAATGGCTCTCCGAGGGGCGGCTCTCGGTCAGGGGCCGCAAGGTCTTCCTCGCGCCGGCCCGCAAGCCCAAGGCCTTCCTTGGCGAGCCCGGCGAATACATGGTATCTCCGGCGCTGGAGCAAGGATTCTAGCCCGGAGACATCATGGCCGAATTCCGTTTCCAGCTCAGCGACCAGGAGAAGGCCTACCTCAAGGACCTCGTGCACGCGGCCATCGCGCGCTGCCTGAAGGACGGCTGCCCGCCCCTGCCCGAGCCGCCCACGGACACCCTGCGCGAGAAGCTCGGGGCTTTCGTGAGCCTCAAGATCGGCGGCCGGCTGCGCGGCTGCATCGGGCACATCGTCGGCGACATGCCGCTGCACAAGACCGTGGCCGAGATGGCCCGCTGCGCGGCCTTCGAGGACCCGCGCTTCCCGCCTTTCACGGATGACGAGCTTGCCCGGGCCGAGATCGAGATATCCGTGCTCGGCCCGCTCACGCCCTGCCCCGACCCTGGCATGATCGAGGTGGGCCGCCACGGCTTGCTTGTGCGCCAAGGCCTGCGCTCGGGGCTGCTCCTGCCCCAGGTGCCGGTGGAGTGGAAGTGGGACCGCGAGACCTTCCTGCGCCAGACCTGCGCCAAGGCCGGCCTGCCCTCGGACTGCTGGCAGGACCCGCGCACGGCCGTCTTCTGGTTCGAGGCCGAGGTCTTTTAGGGCCTGCTCACATTACCTGAGAGCTTCCACGATCAGCGCAAGAGTGAGGAAGCCAAGGTACATGACATCAAGCTTGTCGTAATCCCGGCTGAGTCGCCTTGTTTCATTGCCTTCGTATGCTCCATCCATGAGCAAGGGGCATAGGTGAGAAGGCGGGCCGCCAAGAGCGGCCAGCAGGCGTCTGCCCTGTGGGGCATCGCCTGCGTTGCCAGGAGAGAGGCCATAAATCAGCGGCCACTCAGCAGTCGCGGCAACCATATGAATTTTGGTTGTCCATCCACCTCTGGATTTGCCGATGGGCTGGGGTCCTCTTTTTTAAAGCGATTTGCAAATCAACTGAGAGAGGGCGCTGCCCTCTCCCAGGCTCTCCCCCGGCAGGGGAATGATTCCCTTGCACCCCCGATGCTTAAGAGTATTGGAAGCGATTTCTCAGCTTGATTGCAAGCCGTATATGGCCCCCCCGGAGTCAAGAGAGCAAGCCTTTGGATTCGCTATAATGAAGGCAACTAGCGTTAACAGGCCCTAACCCCGCTTCCCGCCCTTGCCCACGCGCGGCCGCTTGACGGTCTTGCGCGCTCCGCGCTTGGGCGCTTCCGCTCCGCCTTCGGCGGATTTCCCACTCTTTCCGGCCTTGGGTTTCCGGCCCTCGGCCGGTTTCTCGCCCATGCGCGCCGTGGTCTTGCCCTTCTTGGCCCCGGCCTTGCGCGCGACCTTGACCGCCCGCTCCATGGCCTTGCGGCGCTGCTTCCTCGTGCCGGGCAGATCGGCCACAAGGATCTCCTCCTCGACCTCCTCGCCCTGCTCGCCCTCGGCCAGCTCCAGGTTGACCTCCAGCCGCTCCAGGCTCACGTCCACGAGCGTGACCTTGACGGCCTGGCCCAGGCGGAAGATGCGGCCCGTGCGCTCGCCCACGAGCATGTGCCGCTCGGAGAAGAAGGCGTAGTAGTCGTCGTTGATGGTCGATAGGCGCACGAGCCCTTCGGCCATGACCTCGCGCAGCTCGACCCAGAAGCCGAAATCGGCCATGCCGTTGATGACGCCCGTGAGCTCCTGGCCGACCTTGTCGCGCAGGAACAGGATGGTGATGCGCTTGAGGATTTCGCGCTCGGCGTCCATGGCCACGCGCTCGCGCCCGCTGAGCTGGTCGCCCACCTCGGCCAGATGCTCGAAGGACATGAGCGATCCGCCTGGCAGACCCAGCTCCTCCTTGAGGGCGCGGTGCACCACGAGGTCGGCGTAGCGGCGGATGGGCGAGGTGAAGTGCGCGTAGCACTCGCTGGCCAGGCCGAAGTGGCCCACATTCTCGGGCGAGTACTTGGCCTGCATCATGGTGCGCAGGGTCAGGCGGTTGACCATGAACTCCAGGGCCTTGCCCTGGGCCGCCGCGAGCAGCCCCTGCAAGCCCTTGGGCGAAGCCTCCTCGGGCACCTTGTGGCCGATCTCCGTGCCCATGAGCAGCTCGAACAGCGCCGCGACCTTGTCGATGTCCGGCTCGGGGTGGATGCGGTAGAGCAGGTCGCGGTTCCGGTCGCGCAGGAAGCGGGCCACGGCTTCGTTGGCCGCGACCATGAACTCCTCGATGATCTGGTGGCCGAAATGGCGCACGCGCGGCCGGATGTCCGTGGTTTCGCCCTGGAGGTTGAAGAGGATCTCGGGCTCGGGCAGGTCGAAGTCCAGGCTGCCGCGGGCCTTGCGCTGCTTGTTCGTCTTGCGCGCCAGCTCCTCGGCCAGCTCCAGCATGGGCAGCACGTCCTTGACGTTCTCGCGCTCCTGCTCGTCCTTCTCCAGCACGGCGCGCTGCACCTGGCCGTAGGTCAGCCGGGCGTGGCTCTGGATGACCGCGGCGTGGAAGTCCGTGCGGCCGGGCAGCCCCCTGGCGTCGAAGTCGATCTCCGCGACCATGGTCAGGCGCGGCACGTGCGGGTTGAGGCTGCACAGGCCGTTGGAGAGCTTCTCCGGAAACATGGGCTCCACGGACTGCGGGAAGTAGTAGGAGTTGCCGCGCTCCAGGGCCTCGCGATCGAGCGGCGTGCCGGGCCGCACGTAGTGGGCCACGTCGGCTATGGCCACCCACAGCGTGTAGCCCCCGCCCCGGCGCTCGACGTACACGGCGTCGTCGAAGTCGCGCGCCTTGGCGCCGTCGATGGTCACGAAACCCACCTGGCGCATGTCGCGGCGTCCGCCCCACTCCCTGGGGTCGGGCTCCGCGGGCATCTCCTCGGCCTGAGCCAGGACCTGCTCGGGGAAGACCGTGGGCACGCCGTTGTTCAGCTTGACCAGGGCCTCCTGCACGCTCACGTCGTCCTCGGCCCCCAGGCGGCGCAGGAGCTCGCCCTCCCACAGGTTGCGGTCGATCTGCTCGCCGATGCGGGCCACGAGCACCTCGCCGGGCTTGGGGTGGTCGCCCTCGAACTCCACGACCATGCTGATGGTGTGCTTGGGATTGGTCGGCTCGCACAGCCACAGGTTGCCGTGCAGGCGGCGCTGGGCGCGCACGGCCATCTCCTGGATGGAACGCTCGATGATGCGCGCGATGCGGCCTTCGGGCCGCCGTGTTCCGCCGGCCTCGCGCGTGAGCACGACCATGACCCGGTCGCCGTGCCAGGCCCCGTTGAAGTCCTTGGGGTTGACGAAGATATCCTTGGTTCGGCGCTTGTCCTCGGGGATGACGAAGCCCACGCCCGAGCGCTGGACCTCCAGGCGGCCGCTGACCATGTTCATGCGCTCGGCCAGGCCCCAGCCCTTGCCGATCTGCACCACGCGGCCCTCCTCGGCCAACTCCTGGAGCACGTGGCGCAAGGCCTCCTTCTCCTGCCTCTGCGCGCCGAGCGAGCGCAGGATTTCCTTGTCGCGCAGCGGCTTGCGAACCTCGCGGAAGAGTTCGAGCACCGTGTCGCGTTCAACGGCCGAATAGTGTGACTTTCGCTTGGATCTGGTCATGATGAAACCTCCGGCGGCCGGGAGACAATCCCGTCCGGGCTATCTGTATGCTTGGTGATCTGGCTCGGCAACCGGGAAGGGCTTCGCCCTCCCGGACCCACCCACCAAGGCCCATGTCCTGATATGGCGGCCCTTGGAACCCACATTTTGCTGGCGGATACGCCAAACCGCGGGCGAACGGCATGCGCCTGCCTGCCGCATGGTGCGCGGGGGGTGGGAATATGTTTATCGGCGATCATCCGCGCCAGTGTGACGCGAATTCCAGAAATGCTCAATGAATTGCGGCAGGCTTTGCGACGTGAACAGTCCCTGGCCAAAGGACAGGGACAGGTCGAGGGTCACGAACTCCGGTCCGGCAAGGGCCTGGAGCTTCACGGCGTCCTTGGGCGTGACGAGCACGCGCGGGCAGGACAGGGCCTTGGCGCGGGCCAGGATGCGCCGCACGTCCTCGGCCGTGAAGGCGTGGTGGTCCGGGAAGGCCATGACCTCGGCCGGCGGCTGGCCCAGATAGAGCGCGGCCGTGGCCGCCACCTGCGCCGGCAGGCCCACGCCCGTGGCCAGCAGGTACGGCCTGCCGCCCAGGTCGGCCAGCCGCTCGCCATCGGCCAGGGCCACCAGTTCGCGCGGCGTGATCTCGAAGGGAAAGACCGGCCTGCCCAGGTCGGCCAGGCGGTTCTCGACGAAGGGCCTCAGCGTTGCGAACGCCGAGGTCGAGGCCTTGATGCAGAAGGCCGAGGCGCGCGCGAGCGCGCCGCGCCCCTCGCGCCACATGCCGGCCGGAAAGACGCGGTCCCAGCCTCGGGTCAGGTCCTCGGGGTGCAGGAGCACGAGGTCCAGGTCGCGCTCCACGGCCAGATGCTGGAAGCCGTCGTCGAGCACGAACAGGTCGGGCCTAAACCTCTCCCAGGCGTACGGCCCGGAACGCTTGCGCACAGGGTCCACGACGACCCGCGCGCCGGGGTGCGCGCGGGCGAGCATGAGCGGCTCGTCGCCGGCCTGCTCCGGCCTGCTGGCCTGCTCCACGACATACGGCAGGTATTTCGGCCTAGCCTTGTAGCCCCTGGTCAGGAGCACCGGCGACAGCCCCCTGGCCTCGGCCCAGCCGAGGAGCCAGTCGCAGAGCGGAGTCTTGCCGCTGCCGCCCATGGAGATGTTGCCCACGCTGATACACGGCACGGGCGGCCGCCAGCGGTCGTCTCCTTCGAGCCAGCGGTGTTCGCGCATGCGCATGGCCAGGGCATAGGCCTTGCCCATGGGCCACAGGATCGGGAACAGGGCGGATTGCACGGCGGGGAGTAGGGACATGCGGCGGGTTTACACCAACCCACCAGAAATAAAAAGTTTAGGAAGGAGTGGGGTTCGGGGAGGGGAAACCCTTTTCACAATTCCGCAGGAAGGCGGAATTGGACGTCGCTGCTTTGCGGCGACGCCCGGAGGGCGAGGGCCAGGACGGCCCGAGTCAAAGGGTTTCCCCTCCCCGATTGGCTTTCAGCCGTTACTCCCTGCTGCCGCCGAACAGGCGCAGGAGCATGAGGAACAGGTTGATGAAGTCGAGGTAGAGCCTCAGCGCGCCGAGGATGGAGCCGCGGCGGATGGCGGTCGTGTCGCCGTGGGGCGCGCTCTCGCCCATGACGCGCAGTTGCTGGGTGTCGTAGGCGGTCAGTCCGGTGAAGACGATGACGCCGACGATGCTGATGACGAAGTGCATCATGGGGCTTTGCAGGAAGATGTTCACGAGCATGGCGATGAACATGCCGATGAGGCCCATGAACAGGAAGCTGCCCCAGGAGGTCAGGTCCTTCTTGGTGGTCAGGCCGTAGATGGACATGGCCCCGAACATGCCGGCCGTGGTCACGAAGGCCTTGAAGATGGCCGCGGGCGCGTAGGCCGCGAAGATGACGGACAAAGTGATGCCGTTCAGGGCGCTGTAGAGCAGGAACAGGCCCGTGGCCGTGCCGGCGGACATGCGGTGGATCGCGCCGCTGATGGCGAAGACCAGGGCGACCTCGGCGATGATGATGCCGATGAGCAGGATGCTGTTGCCCCAGAAGAGCTGGGCCAGGGTGGGGCTGCCCGCGACCAGGAAGGCCAGGGCGGCGGTGACGCCCAGGCCGGCGGTCATCCAGCCGTACACGCCGCGCATGAAGGCGTTCATGACCTCGGCGCGCGCCTGGGTGCTGGGCATGGAACGGTAGTTGGCCATTGTATTCCTCCTGAATTGATAGCCGGACGAAAGTTCAACCATGCTAATGCCTAGAATCCCGCCTGACAAGGGAAACCGGCATACCGCCGGCCACGCCGCCCTGGATGGCGTGGAGTGGCGCTCATTTGGCCCGCGCGACCGGATTACCATTCGTAAGTTTCCGACTTCGGCGGGCATGACCGGCTCAAGGGGGCTAGGGCAATACTCTCCGCTCACCTTGGCTCCAGCGGGTATAAACTTTACAGCCTTACGACCCGGCAGTCCGAAAGTGATATCCTCGGCGCACTATTTCCTGGAAGGAGCGCTCACAGGAACCGACAAAAGCCAAGGAGAGCAAGCATGCCCAGCCAGTCAGCCATCAACCGCCGCACTTTTTTCGGGCTCGGCGCAGCCTTTGGAGTGACGGCCCTGTCGCCGGCCGGACTGTTCGCCGCCGAGAGCAAGGCCGAGGTCGACATCATGCCCGTGGAGGATCTCATGCAGGAGCACGGCCTGATCGATCGCGGCCTGCTGGCCTACGAAGAGATCGCCCGCCGGCTCACGACCACCGAGCAGGCCCCCACGAAAATCCTGCGCGAGGTCGCGGAGTTCAGTGCCCAGTTCAGCGAGGCCTACCATCAGGTGCTTGAAGAGCGTCTCGTTTTCCCTCGCATGCGCAAGCAGAACGTCAAGGTTGACCTCGTGCAGATCCTGGAGCGCCAGCACGAGGCCGGCCGCATGATCACAAGCCGCATACAACGTTTTGCTGTCCAGGGCTCCAGGTCTCCGAGCATCGCGGATCGGCGGGAGGCCGCCATGCTCATTGAGCAGTATGTGCGCATGTACCGGCCGCACGCTGCCCGCGAGGCGACTGTGCTCTTCCCGGCTTTCCGGGAAACCTACAGCCCCGAGGAGTACAGGCGGCTGGCCCAGGAGTACGAACGGATGGAGGAGCAGCTCCTGGGGGAAAAATCCTTCGAGGATTACGAGAAGCAGATCACGCGGATGGAGAAGGATCTGGGCATCCACGACCTGGCCCAGTTCACGCCCAGGCTGTCGGAGATGCCGAAGTCCGACGGCAAGGGCTAGGGCTCGGCCAGGGCGTGCCGCTCGTCGCGCACGGCCTCCCAACGCGGCTCGGACCAGCTGAGCGGAGTCTGGCGGCTGGGCAGGACGCTCACCTCGCGGGTGGTCCCGCCCTGGGTCACGGCCATGACCACCTGCTGGCCGGGCGCCTCGCGTAGGGCCTTGGGCGAGAAGGAGGCGGCGAAGGCGGCCGCGTCACGCACGGCCTCCTCCGGCCAGGGCCGGCCCGGAAACTGGCGGCCGATGGCCACGGGGCTCGGGAAGTCGCGCAGGTCGAAGAGCAGGTCCGCGTCCAGGGCCATGGTCCGCAGCCGCTCGTTGTCGGCCTTGTTGCGGCCGATGGTCAGCATGTGCTCGCCGGCCCAGTACACGCGGCCCTGGTTGCACAGCTCGAAGTCCTCGGGCCTCGGTTCGCCCACGGCGCGCATGACCTTGAGGTAGCGGGCCGAGGGCTCGGCCTCGGTGAGCATGCAGCCGCCGCCCGGAGTGGGAATGGTGGTGATGCCGAACTCGGCGGCCAGCTCCATCTGAGCCTTGCGGCCTCGGCCCGAGAAGCCCTTGAGGCGCTCGCGGTCCACCAGGCCGCGCTTCTCCACTTCGGACGGCTCCATGACCCTGGCCGACAGCGGCCGCAGGAGCACGTCGTCGGCCCCGGAGTCCTTGCGCACGGCGTGCAGCGCGTCGCGGCGCTGGGACATGGGCCGCTGGCCCAGGACCTCGCCGGAGATGATCAGCTTCGCGCCCAGGGACGGCATGAGGGACTTGGCCATGCGCACCATGTAGGTGTGGCAGTCCACGCAGGGGTTCAGGGACTTGCCGTAGCCCCGCTTGGGACTTAGCAGGACCGTGCGCAGGTAGTCCTGCCCGAGGAGCACGGGCCGGACCTCGATGCCGTACTCGCGCCGCCAGAAGCCGGCCTTGCCAGGCGTGCCGAAGAAAGGGCTGACGAAATGGAGAGCCAGCACGGACAGGCCCTGGGCCTGGATGACCTTGACGGCCAGGATGGAGTCCAGCCCGCCCGAGAAGAGGGCCAGGGCGTCGTGGCGCTGGCCGATGTCGCTCGCGATGTTTTTGAGGGTCATTTAAGATAAGATAGGCCAGATGGACGGCCTTGGCAACACTCAGTACGCTTTATCTTTACGCGATTCTCCGCTTTTTCTTGGCAGACAAACCTTTTTCCGCCTATTGCCAACTTTTTCCGCCTCTGCTATCCAAGGACCATCTAATTCACCTTATCGAAGGATATCGACATGGCCAAACGACCGACCGCAAGCGCCAATCCCGAGGACATGCGCCGCGAGGCGCTCAAGACCGCCCTGACCACCATCGAGCGCAAGTGGGGCCAGGGCTCGGTCATGAAGCTCTCGGACGACGCGCACATCCGCATACCCGTGATCCCCACCGGCTCCATCGGCCTGGACCTGGCCCTGGGCGTGGGCGGCATCCCGCGCGGCCGCGTCTCCGAGATCTACGGCCCGGAGTCGAGCGGCAAGACCACGCTGGCCCTGCACATCGTGGCCGAGGCCCAGAAGCTCGGCGGCGTGGCGGCCTACATCGACGCCGAGCACGCCCTGGACGTGAACTATGCCAGGCGGCTGGGCGTCAAGACCGAGGAGCTGCTCATCTCCCAGCCCGATTACGGCGAGCAGGCCCTGGACATCGCCGATATGCTCGTGCGCTCCAGCGCCGTGGACATCATCGTCGTCGACTCCGTGGCAGCGCTCATCCCGCAGGCCGAGCTGGAGGGCAGCATCGGCGAGACCCAGGTGGGCGGCCAAGCCCGGCTCATGAGCCATGCCCTGCGCAAGCTTACGGGCTCCATCCACAAGTCGAATACTTCCGTGGTTTTCATCAACCAGATCCGCATGAAGATCGGCATGACCGGCTACGGCAGCCCCGAGACCACCACGGGCGGCAACGCGCTCAAGTTCTACGCCTCGATACGCCTGGACATTCGGCGCATCCAGACGCTCAAGAACGCGGACGAGTCCTACGGCATCCGCGCGCGCGTCAAGGTCGTCAAGAACAAGGTCGCGCCGCCCTTCCGCGAGGCTCAGTTCGACGTGCTCTACGGCACGGGCATCTCGCGTGAGAGCGAGATCCTCGACATGGGCGTGGACCTGGGCGTGGTGGACAAGTCCGGCTCCTGGTTCGCCTTCGGCTCCGAGCGGTTGGGCCAAGGCAAGGAGAACGTGCGCCAGTTCCTCCAGGAGCACGCCGACGTGCGCCAGCAGATCGAACAGAAGCTCCTGGAGCACCTGGGCATGCACGAGTACAAGCCCAAGCACGAGGCGGCCGTGGAGGATGCGGCCGAATCGGCCGAGGCGGACGCCACGGAGTAGAGCAAGTAGGAAGACAACTGGGAGAGGGCATTGCCTTTTCCCGGACCCGCCAAGGGATGATCCCTTTGGAAGCCCTCTTTCGGAGCGGCCGCAGCCTTGATGATTCGGGCCGCGGCCGTTCCTTCGCTTTGGCTGATTCCACCCGCGACGCTGCCCGGCGCCTTGGCCGGCGGGCTCTGAGCGTCGCCGACAGTGGGGCCAGGCCGATCCGTCTTCCTGATTGAACTTTCCCCGCTTTTAGCCTTAAATGGCCGCCTTCGCGGCCAGGCCCGACCTGAACGGGCGCGTTATCGATCAGGCAGGTCTTGGCCGCGCGGCCGGAGCGTCTTATTTCAAGCCCTCCGGCCGGACTTGGGCCGAGCCCGGAGTTTTCCCCTCAAGGAGCGCACATGAAGGCCAACGAGATTCGCCAGAAGTTCCTCGAATATTTCAAGCGCCAGGGCCACGAGATCGTGGCTTCCTCGGGCCTGGTGCCCAAGGACGACCCGAGCCTCCTGTTCACCAACGCGGGCATGGTCCAGTTCAAGAAGGTCTTCCTGGGCCAGGAGAAGCGCGCCTACAACCGCGCCACGACCTCCCAGAAGTGCCTGCGCGTGGGCGGCAAGCACAACGACCTGGAGAACGTGGGCCGCACGGCGCGCCACCACACCTTCTTCGAGATGCTCGGCAACTTCTCCTTCGGCGACTACTTCAAGGCCGAGGCCATCCGCTTCGCCTGGGAGTTCCTGACCGAGGAGCTCAAGCTGCCCAAGGAGCGCCTGTACGTCACGGTCTTCCGCGACGACGACGAGGCCGAGGAGCTGTGGCGGAAGGTCGCCGGCGTCTCCAAGGACAGGATTTACCGCCTGGGCGAGAAGGACAACTTCTGGTCCATGGGCGACACCGGCCCCTGCGGCCCGTGCTCCGAGATCCTCATCGACCAGGGCAGCCACATGAGCTGCGGCCTCCAGTGCGGCATCGGCAAGTGCGACTGCGACCGCTTCCTGGAGATCTGGAACCTGGTCTTCATGCAGTACGACCAGGCCGAGGGCGGCGTGCGCGTGCCCCTGCCCAGGCCGTCCATCGACACGGGCATGGGCCTGGAGCGCATCTCGGCCGTGGTCCAGGGCGTGTTCTCCAACTACGACACGGACCTCTTCCAGCAGCTCATCCAGCACACGGCCAACCTGTCCGGCGTGAAGTACCGGGCCGGCGAGGAATCCGACACGGCCCTGCGCGTCATCGCCGACCATGCGCGCTCCGCCGCGTTCATGATCACCGACGGCATCCTGCCCTCCAACGAGGGCCGGGGCTACGTCCTGCGCCGGCTCATCCGCCGCGCCTTCCGCTTCGGCCGGCTCATCGGCCTGCGCGACCCGTTCCTGCACACGGTCTGCGCCGAGGTCGTGGAGGCCATGAGCGAGGCCTTCCCCGAGCTTCGCGACAACAGCGCCTTCATGATCCGCGTGGTCAGGGAGGAGGAGGAGCGCTTCGGCCAGACCCTGGACAAGGGCCTGGAGATCCTGGAGGAGGAGCTGAGCAGGCTCACGGCCGCCGGCGGCAAGGCCATCTCGGGCGAGTTCGCCTTCCGGCTCCACGACACCTTCGGCTTCCCCCTGGACATCGTCAACGACATCGCCGAGAAGCGCGGCTTCGGCGTGGACGAGCCCGGCTACAAGGCCTGCATGGCCGAGCAGAAGGAGCGCGCCAAGAAGGCCTGGAAGGGCAGCGGCGAGACCGATGTCGCCGGCCGCTTCCACGACCTGCTCGCCGCCGGCCTGACCAACGACTTCGTGGGCTACGAGGCCGTCGAGGCCGAGAGCCGCGTGGTGACCCTGCTAGATGGGCACGGCAAGCCGGCCACGCGCATCACCCAGGGCCACGGCGGCTGGGCCGTGTTCGCCGAGACGCCCTTCTACGGCGAGTCCGGCGGCCAGGAAGGCGACCAGGGCAGCGTGTCCACCATGACCGGCGAGGTCGAGGTGCACGACACGCTCAAGCCCTCGCCGAACCTGACCGTGCACAAGGTCTTCGTCACCGAGGGCGAGCTGCTCGTGGACCAGTCCGCCAGGCTCGCGGTGGACGTCGAGCGGCGCATGGCCACGGCGCGCAACCACACGACCACCCACCTCCTCCAGGCCGCCCTGCGCAAGGTGCTCGGCGATCACGTCAAGCAGTCCGGCTCCCTGGTCGGCCCGGAGCGCCTGCGCTTCGACTTCACGCACATCTCGGCCCTGACGCCCGCCGAGCTGCGCGCCGTGGAGGACGAGGTCAACCGCTCCATCCTCTCGGCCCTGCCCGTGACCCGCGAGTACCTGAGCCAGCAACAGGCCATCACCAAGGGCGCCACGGCCCTGTTCGGCGAGAAGTACGGCGAGACCGTCTGCGTGGTCGAGGTGCCCGGCGTGTCCATGGAGCTGTGCGGCGGCACGCACCTGAGCTCCACGGGCCAGGCCGGCCTGTTCGTCATCCTCTCCGAGTCGGGCGTGGCCGCGGGCGTGCGGCGCATCGAGGCCGCCACGGGCCTCAACGCCCTGTCCCTGTACCAGGCCCAGCGCGACGAGCTGAACGAGGCCGGAGCGCTGCTCAAGGCCCGGCCCGGCGAAATCACCGGCCGCATCCAGACCCTCCAGAAGGAGATCAAGGCCCACGTCAAGGACAAGGAGCAGCTCCAGGCCAAGCTCCTGTCCGGCGAGAGCCGCAACATCATGGACGAAGTCCGGGATGTCGGCGGGATCAAGCTGCTCGCCGTCAAGGCCGACGTGCCCAACGTGAAGGTCCTGCGCGAGCAGATGGACGACATCCGCTCCAAGCTGCCCTCGGGCATCGCCTGCCTCGCCGCGCCCCAGGAGGACGGCAAGGTCGCGCTCATCCTCTACGTGTCCAAGGACCTGCACGGCCGCTTCACGGCCGGCGGGCTCATCAAGGACGTGGCGGCCGAGGTCGGCGGCTCGGGCGGCGGACGGCCCGACCTGGCCCAGGCCGGCGGGACCAAGCCCGAGGGCATCGAGGCGGCGTTCAAGAAGCTGAATGAGTTGGTGGCGGGATAGGAGAAAGCATAACAGCCTGTTGAAAAACAGGCTGAGAGGGCCAGGATGGCCCGCCGGATGCGCAGCATCCGTAAGCAATGCTTGAGCTTTGCTCAAGCATTGCGAAGTTGAAAAAAGCCAGGACGGCTTTTTTCAACAGTCTGATAAGAGAACCGGGAAAGGGCGCTGCCCTCTCCCGGCAGGGGCCACGGGCCCCTGCCCGTATGGGTGGGAGTGAGGCGGAGGCGGGGAATATGTCAGGCCTGCCGCGCGCCCCACAGGGCCGCGCCGAGCGCGCCGACCGTGTCCGGCTCCTCGGGCGCGAGGATCTCGCCCGGCAGGGCCTCGCGCAGGAGCCCGACCATGCACGGGTTGCGCGCCACGCCGCCCGCGAACAGGAGCGGAAAGGCCAGCCCCACGCGGCCCAGCATGCTCAGGGTGCGCTTGGCCACGGCGCGGTGCAGGGCCAGGGCGATGTTCTCGGGCCGCTCGCCCCTGGCCATGAGCGAGGTGGCCTCGGTCTCGGCGAAGACCGTGCACATGCTGCCGATCCGCACGTCCCCGCCGCCCCGGCAGGCGAAAGCCCCGAACTCCTCGATGGGCACCTGGAAGGCCGTGGCCATGAACTCCAGGAACTTGCCCGTGCCGGCGGCGCAGCGGTCGTTCATCTCGAACCTGCCGACCTTGCCGTCGGGCAGGAGCGCGATGGCCTTGGTGTCCTGGCCGCCGATGTCGAGCACCGTGCGCGCCTCGGGGTGCAGGTGATGCGCGCCCAGGCCGTAGGCCTTGATCTCGGTCAGCGTGCGCACGGGCAGGCCCAGGCCCGCGCCCTCCACGAGCCCTCGGCCGTAGCCCGTGGCCACGAGCAGATCGAGCTTGCCGGGCGCGGCGGAGAGTACTCGCCGCGCCTGGCCCAGCGGATCGAAGGTCGTGGCCGCGCGCGCCCTGTGGACCACCGCGCCGTTGTCGAGCACGACAAGCTCGATGGAGCGCGAGCCGATGTCGATGCCAGCGAGCATATCTACTTGAACATCTCCACGAAGGCTTCCACGCGAGTCTTGAGCTGGCCCACGTCCTCCATGGAGTAGTCGGTCTCGATGGAGAGCATGGGGATGCCCGCGTCCCGGAGCGCCTTGTCGACCTTGATGGATTCGTGGGCGTAGGGCTGGCAGAACAGCAAGCCGTAATGGATCACGCCGTCGGCCTTGGAGTCCCTGGCGAGCTGGACGATGTTGTCCAGCCGCTCGTCGTTGGGCGTGAAGGTCGCGCAGTCGATCTTCAGGTAGCGCTCGGCGATGGCGTCGAGCATGCCCTCCAGGGTCTCGGCCGACTCGTCCACGAGGTCGCGGCTGTTGCGCGTGCCGATGCAGGACTCCTCGGCCACGATGACCGCGCCCGAGGACTCGATGATATAGGGCAGCTTCCAGTTGGGCACGGCCATGGGACAGCCCGAGAGCATGAGCCTCGGCGCGGTCCTGGGCGCCACGCCCTGGCCCTTGGCGATGCGCGCCTCGATCTCGTCGCACAGCTCCTCGATCTTGGCCGTGAAGCGCACGGGATCGTCGTAGAAGCTGATCTGGTTGACCAGCAGCACGTCGCGGCCCGAGATGGGCGCGGGCTCGGCCGTGCGCAGGCGGTTGAGCCGCTGAAGGGCGCGGCGCTTGGCGTTGACCGTCTTGATGGCCGCAGCGAGCTTGTCCGCCGTGATGGTCTTGCCCGTGAGCTTCTCGACGACCTGCTTGTAGCGCAGCACCTCGGCCTTCCAAAGCGCGCGGTCGTGGGCGTCCTTCTTCTGGGGCACTTCCATGACGTGGATGGGAGCGAGTTCGCCGAGCTGCTCGTAGGCCTTTTTCTTGCCGTCGCAGGTCGTCTCGCCCACGAGCAGGTCGCAGGACTCGATGAACGGGCACAGGCGCGCGAGCTTGAAGCCCATGAAGGACTTGATGAGCGCGCACGTGTTGCGCGGCACGAGCTGTTCGGCCAGCTCGGCGCCGGCCTCCGCGCCCGAGCACAGACCCACCTGCACGGCCTCGGCGGCAAGCGTCAGCTCCTCTGGCACGAACACGCAGAACGTGCCGATGATCTTGCGGCCGGCGGCCTTGGCGTCCTGCAATTCCTTGATGCGCAGGCCGTGGACCTCCGAGAGCACGAAATCCAGGTACTCCGCGCCCTTGAGCCGCCCCTCCTGCGACAGGTAGATGTCGCCGTAGAACTTGCCCAGGACCTGGAGCAGCCCGTCATGAGCATCCAGGTCGAGGTTCAGCCGTTCCCACATGTCCCGGTATTGGGTCATGGCATGCGCTCCTTCAGGCGTGTCGGTTTCTTGAAAATGATTGGGCTATCTATGCTGGAGAGCGGCAGGTGGAGCAAATCGTTTGTATTGATGGACGCAAGATCCAGCTATCAGAGCTGCCAATATTTTTGGAGGGCCGCAGACCCTGAGCGGTTCACCCGCGCAGACGGCGGATACGGGGATCGCCCAGTCCCCAAAGGGGCTTGTCGACCACGCCCGCGCAAGGCTCTTGGGGCAAGTCGCCGATTCTGCTATAATAAGGATTGATCCGATTGCGAATGGTTTCGACGCGCGGCCGATGCTCCGCTTGAGCCGGAGCGTGGCCGACGCAACGCAAAAAATCACGAAACAAAGCCATTTGACCACTTAGCCTTACGGACTCAAGGGCTGCGGGGGAATCAGACTGGTGAGGAAACCGCCCTTCCCCTGGTCCCCCTGACAGGAGAGCCTTGCCGGGAAAAAGCCCTGCCAGGCCATCCGTGGCAGGTAGCTGCTTGCAAACGAAGTGTGGGTTCCAAAGGCCCTCGGCCCTTGGCGGGAGAGAGCCCGAGAGAGGGCGCGGAGCCCTCTCTCGGTATTGGCTTTGGTTTTACACGGCGCAGGACAGGATGCAGCCCGGCGCGGACGAGGGGCGCAGGCTCTCGGCATAGGCGGCCTGACCGCGCCGGCCACGCAGCAGGCTGTCGAGGGAATCCCGGGCATCCCGGTCGGCGTCGGCGGCTTGGCCCAGGAGCGCGTCGGCCATGCGCTGGCGGGCGCGGGCGAAGAGGCTTGGCGTGAAGGCGGCTGTCTGGAGAGTGACGCCCGCCTGGGCGGCCTGGGCGCTCTGGACGGTCTGGACCGGCGACTTGACTTGCGCCGTGTCAGCCGGCGCTTGGGGCCTGTCGCCGACGGCGCGCGTCCGGGGGGCGGCCTGGGGAGTGGCTTGGGAGGCGCTCCGGGCGGCGCTTGCCGCTTCGGGCTCGGCCTGGGCGGCCTGTCCGCCGAAGCTCAGACTCGTGGATGAGTAGCGGATGCCGAGCTTGCCCAGGCGCAGGCCCACGCTGCTGCGGCGCACCGAGCCCTGGGCGGCCATGTCCTTGAGGGCCGCGCGGGCGCGCCTGAGCGCTTCATCAGGACCCGGGCGCAGGACGTGCGCATATGGGGTGTCGGAGAACCGGACCAGCATGCGGCCTCCAGGGCCTTGTCCATTTTTTCACTACATGCCTTGCGCCTTGCCTGCGGGTGCGTTGGCGGATAAGGTGCCCGCACTCGCTGGCGGCCGAATCCCCTTCTTTTACGGCACCGTTTGAAGATTGACAAGCGAGGCAAAAACCCCAACCTTGCAAGACCGGAGCCTTTTCGGGTCATCCGGCCTGCCGCACGCTTATCGGAGCAGCCATGGCCGCACGCATCATCCGCAAGGAAATCCTCATTCCCGGCCAGACCACCAAGCTCGTCCTCGACGCGCCGCACGTGGCCGCCAAGGCCAAGCCCGGAAACTTCGTCATCCTGCGCGTCCACGACAAGGGCGAGCGCATCCCGCTGACCATCGCCGACGCCGATCCTGTCGAGGGCAGCATCACCCTGGTCTACCTCGTGCTCGGCAAGTCCACCTGGCTGCTCAATCAGCTCGAAGTGGGCGACGAGGTCCTCGACCTGTGCGGCCCCCTGGGACGGCCCACGCACATCGAGCCCGGCCCCGAGACCGTGGTCTGCGTGGGCGGTGGCACCGGCATCGCGGCCATGCACCACATCGCCAAAGGTTTCGCCCTCGCGGGCCACAAGGTCGTGGCGGTCATCGGCGCGCGCCAGAAGGACCTGCTCCTGTTCGAGTCCGAGCTGCGCTCCTTCTGCCACGATGTCCTCGTGGCCACCAACGACGGCAGCCAAGGCATCAAGGGCTTCGTGACCGACGCTCTCCGGGGCTACCTGGACGCCAACAAGGACGTGGCCGAGGTCGTGGCCGTCGGGCCGGTGCCCATGATGGAGGCCGTGGCCAACCTGACCCGACCCTACGGCGTCAGGACCACGGTCAGCCTCAACTCGATCATGATCGACGGCATCGGCATGTGCGGAGCCTGCCGCGTGAGCGTCGGCGGCAAGGTCCGCTTCGCCTGCGTGGACGGCCCGGAATTCGACGGCCATCAGGTCGATTTCGCCGAGCTGCGCGAGCGGCTGGGCGCGTACAAGCCCTATGAACTCAGGTCCTACCAGGAGTGCACCTGCAATCATGGCTGAGAAGAAGACCAAGCAGCCCGCGGCAGCCCGCACGGCCATGCCCGAGCAGCCCGCGGCCGAGCGCAGGCGCGACTTCTCCGAGGTCACCCTCGGCTACACCCGCGAGCAGGCCCTGGCCGAGGCGGCGCGCTGCCTCCAGTGCAAGAAGCCGGCGTGCGTCCAGGGCTGCCCCGTGGAGATCCAGATCAAGGACTTCATCGCCGAGCTGGCCAAGGGCGACGTGCGCTCGGCCTACAAGATCATCCGCGAGACCAACAGCCTGCCCGCGGTCTGCGGCCGGGTCTGCCCCCAGGAGGTCCAGTGCGAAGGCGCCTGTCTGCTGGGCAAGATGAAGGACAAGGCCAGCGGCAAGCTCTGTGAGCCCGTGGCCATCGGCCGCCTGGAGCGCTTCGTGGCCGACACGTTCGCGGCCGAAAGCGCCTGCGACGAGCTGACCGGCCAGCCCGTGTGCGCCATGGTCCGCGACGAGCTCAAGGTGGCCTGCATCGGCTCCGGTCCGTCCAGTCTGACCGTGGCCGGCCATCTCTCGGCCTTGGGCGTCAAGGTGACCATCTACGAGGCTCTGCACGAGCCAGGCGGCGTGCTCGTGTACGGCATTCCCGAGTTTCGCCTGCCCAAGGCCATCGTGCGCCGCGAGATCGAGGCCCTGCGCGGGCAAGGCGTCGAGATCAAGTGCAACTGGGTCGGCGGCAAGACCGTGGCCGTGCGCGAGCTGCTGGACAACGGCCACCAGGCCGTGTTCATCGGCGTGGGCGCGGGTCTGCCCAAATTTCTGGGTCTGCCGGGCGAGAACCTCATCGGCGTCTACTCGGCCAACGAGTACCTGACGCGCGTGAACCTCGGCCGGGCCTACGCCCATCCCGAGTACGACACGCCCGTGGCCCTGGGCCGCGAGGTGGCCGTCATCGGCGGCGGCAACGTGGCCATGGACGCGGCGCGCACGGCCTTGCGCCTGGGAGCCGAGCGCGTGACCGTGGTCTACCGCCGCACGCGCGAGGAGATGCCCGCCCGCCTGGAGGAGATCCACCACGCCCAGGAGGAGGGCGTGCGCTTCGAGATGCTCTGCGGTCCCACGGCCTACTTGGGCGACGACAAGCATCGCCTGACCGCCCTGCGCTTGCAGCGCATGGTCCTGGGCGCGCCCGACAAATCCGGCCGCCGCTGCCCCGAGCCGGTGCCCGGCGACGTGTTCGAGCTGCCCTGCGACCAAGCCATCGTGGCCGTGGGCACCGGCTCCAACCGCATACTCCTCCAGAATACCCCGGAGCTGGCCCTCAACAAGTGGGGCTACATCACCGTGGACGAGGAGACCGGCGAGACCTCCATCCCCGGCGTCTATGCCGGCGGCGACATCGTCACCGGCGCGGCCACGGTCATCCTGGCCATGGGCGCCGGCCGCCGCGCGGCCAAGGCCATCGCGAAGAGGCTGGGAATACAGTAAGTAATCGGGGGAGGGGAAACCC
>JAEYTO010000052.1 GCA_023433925.1 Pseudomonadota bacterium
AGAGAGGCCCCTTTTTGAAAAAAGGGGCCTCTCTCGCGCTCTCTCCACCAAAAACTTTTGATATTATTTCAGGACATTGTCGGTGGGGCGCAGTTGAAAAACGGGGTTCCAAGGGGGCCTCGCCCCCTTGGCCGCCGGAGGCAGAATAATAACGGACTTTGTCAATGATCTTGGAAGGCTTCGCCCTCCCATGGACTGTTGGCAAACAGGCTGGACGGACCAGGCCGGCCCGCCGGGCTGCATTTCCACCAGCCTCTTCCGCCAGGGGCCCTTTACTTCTCCAGGCCCTGCATGGCCTCTATGGCGATGGTCAGGAACTCTCCCAGCTCAAGGCCCAGCTTTTCGCACTCGCGGATGACCTCGCGGCGCACGTTGCGCGCGAAGGCCTTGTCCTTCATCTTCTTCTTGAGGCTGCCCGCCTGCATGCCGGTCATGCCCTCGGGCCGCACGAGGGCCGCGGCGCTGACCAGGCCGGTCACGGTCTCGCCGCAGCGCAGGGCGAAGTCGAAGTCTTCCCGCGGCTCGACCCCGTTCATTTCCCAGGCATGGGCGCGCACGGCCTGCAAGGCCTCGTCCGGCAGCCGGCCCTGGAGCATGTCCGCGGAATCCAGGCCATGACGGGCGGCGGCATCCTTGGTGCTCGAATAATCCAGATCGTGGAGCAGGCCGGCCAGGCCCCACAGGTCCTCGTCCTTGCCGAGCCGCCGGGCCAGGCCGCGCATGACGGCCTCGCTGGCCAGGGCGTGCTGCACGAGGTGCGGCGCGGGTGTGTTCTCCTTGAGCAGACGCAAGGCTTCCTGACGGTCGAGCATGGCGTTCTCCATGGTTGGCGGCCGCGACGCGCGTGAAGCTGGCCGCTTCGGCCGGGACATGCGGGCGCATGATCCGGGAATGCTTGTGGATAGCCCGTCGCCCCGCGCCTGGCAACTCCTGCCTCCGGACAGCGACCCTTCTCCCCTACTCGAAGCTGATCTCGAACTTGTGCACGAAGGACACGGGATTGTAGGACAGCTTGGCCCGCCGCAGACCCGGCTCGTCCAGGTCCTGCTCGCGGTTGACGTAGGTGAAGCGCGAGGCCGTGTGGGCCAGGAACAGGCGGTTGATGGCCTGGTAGGCGCCCGGGAAGCTCGCGTGAGCCTTCTCGAAGTGGATGACCACGGTGTCGATGCTCAGGGGCTCGGCCACGGTGTAGGCCACGAGCTTGCCGTCCACGCGGATGGCCCCGCCCATGAGCTCGGGCAGCCGGTCCCAGTTCTCCAGGACGTGCACGATGGCCTTGTTCTCGGCCAGGAGGGCCTCGGAATCCTCGCAGTCGCGGAAGCGGCACCACTCGGCTTGCAAATCCAGAGCCTCCTCCACGCATTCCGGGCCGATCTCGTAGTACTCGCAGGCGTACTTGGTCACGAAGGCCTCGAACTCCTCACGCTTCTTGCGGAAACGCTCGCCCTCCAGGTCCACGAGCTCCTTGACCAGGTAGATGTAATCCCAATGGCCGCGGGATTCCTTGATCCTGGGCGAAAAGAGGCTCAGCCAGCGCTCGGCGAGCTTCTCGGGCACGCGGATGAAGCGCCGGCCCTGGAGACAGTCGGCCATGGCCCGCCAGTCCACGGCGGCCCAGTCGCCCACGGGCGCCCAGAGCACGGGCTCGGGCAGATTCTGGCGGATCCAGACCAGTCCTTCATGGAAGACCCACTCCAGACCGTAGACCTCGCGCCAGCCCCAGAGATTCACGAAGCTGTAATCCGAGCCCTGCTGCTGGCTGCGCGCCAGATGGGCCCGGTACTCGTCCGCGCGGGCGAGCCTAATGGGTTCGAAGCTGAGCTGCATTGGCGACTCCGGTTGGGGCCTTGCACCGACGCATGGCGAATCTGGCCCAATCTCTGAACTGGAAGATATAGAAGGTCAGGCTGGACTGAAAGACCTGGGACACGAGCATGGATATCCACACGCCCGTGGCCGCCTCCAGCACATAATGGCCCAGGATGTAGGCCATGGGCACGCGCACGAGCCAGGCCGACACCCCGAACACGAGGAGATTGTATATGGTTGCGCCCGCGCCCGCCAGGGCTCCGGCCAGAATCATGGAGGTCAGGGTGAAGGGGATGGCCAGCAGGTTCCAGTGCAGGTAGCCGAGCGCGTGCGCCTGCACGGCCGGGTCCGGCGCGATGAAGGCCGTGATGGGTCCGATGTAGGCCCAGATCAGCACGGCCAGAAGCGAGAGCGCGGCCACGCCCACGCCGAGGATGCGCAGGCCCGCGCGCTTGGCCAGATCGGGCCGGCCCGCGCCGAGGTACTCGCCGACCAGGATCGAGGCGGTCATGTTGAAGGCGAATCCGGGCAGGAACAGGATGGCCTCCACGCGCATGCCGGCGGACATGCCGGCCAGGGCGGCCACGCTTTCGCGGGGCAGACTGCCCGTGACGGCGAACAGGGCCAGGTAGGCCGACTGCCAGACGACCTGCATGAGCCCGCCGGGCCAGGCCACCCGGAACAGGTAGGGCCAGGCCCTGCGCACCCAGCGCCAGGGCGGGAAGCTTTCACGGCGCAAGAGGCCCTGGCGCCAGAGCACGAAGACATTGAAGAGCATGCCGGCGCTCACCGAGCCGAAGGTGGCCCAGGCCACGCCCTTGTAGCCCAGGTTCGGCAGGCCCCACAGTCCCAGGCCGAGCCCCAGGTCGGCCACGGTGTTGATCAGCGTGGCCAGGATCATGGAGAACAGCGGCACGAAGACCATGCGCCTGGCCCGGAACACGGCGCTGCTCACGAGGAACAGGTAGTAGATGGGCAGGAGGAGCAGGAACACGTCCAGGAAATAGCGCGTGAAGCCGTGCAGCCTGTCGGGCACCTGGAGGATGTCCAGGAGCAGGTCGCCGCCGAGCAGGCCCAGGGCCAGGATGAGCAGGCCCATGACCAGCGAGGATTCCAGAACCAGGCCCGTGTAGCGCAGGGCGCGCCGGCGCAGGCCAGCGCCCATGGACTGGCTGATGGCCGCCACGCTCCCGTTGGCCACGGCCACGGCCACCACGAGGAAAAAGAACAGGAGCTGGTTGATCATGCCCATGGAAGCCTGCACGTCGCTTCCTATGCGGCCGGCCACCCAGACGTCCACGAAGCCGATGAGGAAGTTGCAGAGCATCATGAGCATCTGCGGCCAGGACAGGGACCAGATGTCCCTCCAGGCGGCGGCGCCCAAGGCTGGCGCGTGGGTGGTCGTGACCCGTGTTCTGTCCGTCATGGCTCCTTCCGGACTGCGACAAGTACGTAAGCCCCTTGGCCGCGTCAAGGCGCGCGGAGGATCGCCAGGTCCGCCAGGTCCGCCAGGTCCGGCGACGACATGCCAAGGCCGGTTCGCAGCCCGCGTATCCATGGGCCGCCAGGGGCCGTCCGGGCCGCCCCAGAGGCCCGCGCCATGCAGCCGGCAAGCCGGGCCGAGGCCTTCCGCCGAGCGCGATTACGCTTGCCAAGCCCAGGCGGAAAGGATACTCCATCGCTTATGCTAGCCCTAACATAATCAGGAGGGCATCATGAAGGAGACCATCTCCGGGCTGCGGCCGAGGCTTCGGCTGCATCTCTGGCTCGAGGTCAATGGCGGCATGGTCCTGGGGCTTGGTCGGGCCATGCTCCTGGCCAAGGTCCATGAGCTCGGCTCGCTCAACAAGGCGGCCAAGGCCCTGGGCATGTCCTATCGTGCGGCCTGGGGCAGGCTCAAGAAGACCGAGGAGCTCCTGGGTCAGCCGCTGGTGGTCAGCGCCGGCGGCCGCAGCGGCTTCAGCCTCACGCCCCTTGGACTGAGCCTGGTGGAGTCATTCCAGCGCTGGCACGAGGACGTGGAGCGTTATGCCCTGGAAACCAGCCGCGAGCGTTTTCCCTTTGAAGCGCAGCCTTTCGCCGGGCCAGCTCCTTTCGACGAAACCAAACACATGGATGAAGACGGAGAGGACGTTTCGTGAGCGCTAACGGAAACATCGGCCAGTACACGTTCGAGGAATACCTGGAGCTCATCAGCCGCTTCCACAGCTATCCCGCGCCGGGGCTCATCGTGGGCGGCTACATGGTCGAGATGGCCAAGCGCCACATGCCCGCGGGCGTGCTCTACGACGCCATCAGCGAGGCCGCGAGCTGCCTGCCCGACGCCATCCAGCTCCTGACGCCCTGCACGGCCGGCAACGGCTGGCTCAAGATCGTCAACCTGGATCGCTATGCGCTGAGTCTGTTCAACAAGTACACGGGCGAGGGAGTGCGCGTGCTCCTGGACGTGAACAAGCTCGGGGAATGGGACGAGATCCGCTCCTGGTACCTCAAGCTCAAGACCAAGAAGGAGCAGGACTCGGACAAGCTGCGCAGGCAGATGCGCGAGGCCGGCGAGTCCATCCTGACCCTGCGTCCGGTCAAGGTCGCCCCGCGTTACGTGGGCAAGTCGAGCAAGGGGGCCATCGGCGTCTGCCCCCTGTGCTCCGAGGCCTACCCCAAGGCCCACGGCGCCATCTGCAAGGGCTGCCAGGGCGAGGCGCCGTACGTGGAGGCCGGCGGCTCCGAACTGCTCGTGCAGCCCAGGCTGGCTGTCATGAGCGTGGAGCAGGCCGCGGGCAAGACCGCCCTGCACGACATGACGCGCATCGAGCCCGGCAGAAGCAAGGGCGCGGAGTTCAAGGCAGGCCAGCAGCTCAGTGTGGGCGATGTCTGCCGCTTGCAGCAGATGGGCCGCATGAGCGTGTACGTGCAGGAGGGCGCGGAGCCAGGACCCGAATGGGTGCACGAGAACGAGGCCGCCGAGGCCTTCGCCGCCGCCCTATGCGCCGAGGGCTCCCTGGAGCGCAAGGGTCCGCCGCGCGAGGGCAAGATCACCCTGCTCGCGGCGCACGACGGCCTGCTCGTGGTGGACGAGACCCTGCTGGAGGCCTTCAACCTCGTGCCCGATGTCATGTGCGCCACGCGCCACACATACTCCGTGGTGCGCCAGGGCGAGCCCGTGGCCGGCACGCGGGCCATCCCGCTCTATCTCTCGCGGCCCAACCTGCACAAGGCGCTCTCGGTGCTCGGCAAGGGGCCGGTCCTGCGCGTCGCGCCCATGCGTCGCGCCCGCGCCGGCCTGCTCATCACCGGCACCGAAGTCTTCCAGGGCATCATCCAGGACAAGTTCGCGCCGACGCTCAGGCCCAAGATCGAGGCCCTGGGCGGCGCCGTGGTCAAGACGCTCATCCGGCCCGACGACCGGGCAGCCATCCGCGACGGCGTCAAGGAGCTGCTCGACGCGGGCGCGGACCTCGTGGTGACCACGGCCGGCCTGTCCGTGGACCCGGACGACGTGACCCGCCAGGGCCTCGTGGACGCGGGCGCCACGGACATGCTCTACGGCATGCCCGTGCTGCCGGGCGCCATGACGCTCCTGGCGCGCATCGGAAAGGTGCAGGTCATCGGCGTGCCGGCCTGCGCGCTCTACTTCAAGACAACGAGCTTCGACCTGCTCCTGCCGCGCTTGCTGGCGGACATGCCAATCACGAGAAGGGATCTGGCCCGGCTGGGCCACGGGGCCATGTGCAAGGAATGCAAGGAGTGCAGGCACCCGCACTGTCCGTTCGGGAAGTAGGCGGCGAGGCTGAATTCTGGGTTTGCGCCGCCTTGCGCGCCCTCGCGGCAGGCGCACTTTAATAAAGCACGGCTTGAAGGCACTGCCCCAAGCGGGTAGATAATATGGTATCTCGCACCAGAGCCGCCATCTCCGGCGGTTCGGACGAGCGCGGGAGCCATGGAGCCAGCCGTGACCTTGAGGACCGGGCTATCCCCTTACGCCGAGAGCCTGCTCGTGCACTTCCGCCGGGCCGAAAGCCTCAAGCAGGAGTCCATGCGCTATCCCTCGGTGGACCTGGGCGTCCGCCAGCTCTGCGATCTGGAGCTCCTGCTCAACCGCGCTTTCTATCCCTTGCAGGGCTTCATGAACCGCGAGGAATACGAGGGCGTGCTCGCCTCCATGCGCCTGCCCGACGGCTCGCTGTGGCCCGTGCCCATCTGTCTGGACGTGAACGAGAAGCTGGCCCGCCAGCTAGCGCCGGGGCAGTCGCTGGCCATTCGTGACGGCGAGGGCTTCATGCTCGCCGTGCTCCATGTGGAAGACGTCTGGCGGCCCGACCTGGCCCGCGAGGCGCAGGCGGTCTACGGCACGGACGATCCCGCCCGGCATCCCGGCGTGCGCGCCTTCTTCGAGGATACGCGGCCCTGGTACGTGGGCGGCAAGCTCGAAGGCCTGCACCTGCCCCAGCACCACGACTTCTCCGGCCTGCGCCTGACGCCCTCGGACACGCACCGCCTCTTTTCCCAAAGCGGCTGGCGCAAGGTCATCGGCTTCCAGACCCGCGACCACCTGCACTGCGCGCACAAGGAGATGATCCTGCGCGCCGCGCGGGAGGCCGGCGCGAGCATCTTCCTCCAGCCGGCCGTGGGGCGGCCGCGACCCGGCGATCTGGACCACTTCACCCTGGTGCACTGCTACAAGCAGTTCGTCACGAAATTTCCCAGGAACATGATCCTGCTCGGTCTGACACCGTTCGCCGAGCGCTTCGCCGGCCCGCGTGAGGTGCTCCTGCAGGCCGTCGTGCGCAAGAACTTCGGCTGCACGCACTTCATGGTTTCCGAGGACCAGGGCGATCCTTTCGCGGCCAACGGCCACGACCTGTTCTACCCGCGAGGCAACGCGCAGCAGACCCTGGCCGAGCATGCCGGTGGCATCGGCATCGAGATGGTCCCGCTGCGGCCCATGGCCTACGTCGAGGACAAGGCCCAGTACATCCCGGCGGACGAGGTCGAGCCGGGCATGTCGGTCAAGGAGATCTCCTCGGCCGAGCTGCGGCGCAGGCTCATGGAGGGCCTGGAGATACCGGAGTGGTTCTCCTTCCCCGAGGTCGTGGCCGAGCTGCGCAAGGCCTACCCGCCCAAGCACAAGCAGGGCTTCACCGTGTTCCTCACCGGCCTGTCCGGGGCCGGCAAGTCCACCCTGGCCAAGGTGCTGCACACGAAGTTCATGGAGATGCGCGACCGGCCCGTGACGCTGCTCGACGGCGACATCGTGCGCAAGAATCTCTCCAGCGAGCTTTCCTTCAGCCGCGAGCATCGGGACCTGAACATCCGGCGCATAGGCTTCGTGGCCAGCGAGATCACCAAGAACGGCGGCATCGCCATCTGCGCGCCCATCGCGCCCTACGAGGAAACGCGCCAGGCCGTGCGCGAGCTCATCCAAGGCTGCGGCGGCTTCATCGAGGTGCATATGAGCACCCCCCTGTCGGTGTGCGAGATGCGCGACCGCAAGGGCATCTACGCCAAGGCCAAGGCCGGCCTCATGAAGGGCGTGACGGGCGTGGACGACCCGTACATCCCGCCCAGGAACCCCGAGCTGCGCATCGACACGACGGAGATGACGCCCACCGAGGCGGCCCAGGAAGTGCTCCTCTACCTTGAGGAGCAGGGCTATATCAGGTAGCGGCCAGCACTACTGTGTCACCAAGGCATTATCCCTTGGAGATATTATGGCGGCTTGCAATTAAGCCGAGAAATCGCTTCCAATATTCTTAAGCGTCGGGGGTGCAGGGGACAATCGTGCAGGATGGCACGATTGGATGTCGCCGCCTTGGGCGATGCCCTTGGGGCGAGGGCCAGGACGGCCCGAGTCAATCATTCCCCTGCCGGGAGGGAGCCTGAGAGAGGGCAGCGCCCTCTCTCGGGTCATTCGCAAAATGCGCTAGAGGCTGTTATGAACCGCCGTGAAAAGAGTAGCGACCTTAGCCAGCATAAGGCAGGCAAAGGCCACGAAGTGAAGCCCGGCCACTGTTTCTGGCAAGCGCTCGTAATCGCGAACCAAACGGCGAAAGCGGGTGGCCCAGGCAAAGCAGCGCTCGACCACCCAACGCC
>JAEYTO010000015.1 GCA_023433925.1 Pseudomonadota bacterium
TTCCTAGTCCATGCCCACCGAGAACATCCGCTCCAGATCGTGCCGTGAAAAGGCCTTGAAGGCGATGAGCGTCTCCGAGTCGGTGATGCCCTCTATCTTGAGGAACTTGCCGGTGACGATCTCGGCCAGGGCCTCGTTGCTCGGCACGCGCAGGATGGCCACCAGATCGAAGCGGCCGCCCACGGAGTAGACTTCGCTGACGCCCTGGATCTCCACGAGCTGGGTGGCGATCTCGTTGACCAGATCGGGCTTTACCGTCATGAGCACGACTGCGTTCACCATGGCTGCACCTCCATCCGGGTTTGTAGCGCGAAGTCCCGCCCCGGTCCAGGACGCCGGGCCAGCCAGCGGCTTCGCCTCGGCCCGTGGGACGCGGATTGTCCCCGGAGTCTTGCCAGTTCCCCGCGTGTTGCTAGCATGTGTGCATGGAGGACCCGACATGACAGCAAGACAGAGCACGGCCCGCGAGGCCGATAGCTGGACGCCGGACATTCCGCGCCTGGACCGCATGGTCCCTCAAGGGCTCAAGGTCGCCACCTTCGCCATGGGCTGATTCTGGGGCCCGGACTCCCGGTTCGGGAGTGTCGAAGGCGTGTGGCGCACGCGCGTGGGCTACGCGGGCGGTAGTACGCCAAATCCCACATACAGGAACATCGGCGACCACAGCGAGGCCGTGGAGATCGAGTACGATCCACGGGCGATCACGTATGCCGGGCTGCTGCGGCTGTTCTGGGAAGGGCACGAGCCCATGCGGCCGGCCTGGACCAGGCAGTACGCCTCCGTGATCTTCTGGCGCGACGAGGAGCAGCGGCGGCTGGCCGAGGAGAGCCTGCGCGAGCGCGAGGCCGGGCGCGGAGAGGTCTACACGCGCGTGGAGCGCCTGGAGGGCTTCCACCGCGCTGAGGATTACCATCAGAAATACTACCTGCGCGGGGCGGGCGAGCTAATGACCGACTTCGCGGCCATCTATCCGGACAATGGGCCGGACAATGGGCCGGACAATGGGCCGGACAATCGGCAGGACGGGCGGGCCTTCACCGACTCGTCCGCCGCGGCCAGGGTCAACGGCTACGTGGGCGGCTACGCCGGGCCGGAGCGCCTGTCCCGCGACCTGCCGCTGCTGGGGCTCTCCCCGCGCGGCGAAAGCTTCCTGCGCCGTGTCGTGGAGCGCGGCCGGGGGCTGTGGCGCTGAGCGTCCGCCAGCCCGCTGGAACGCCGTCCTCGGCGGGCTTCCCTCTCGCCGAGCCCTGTGCTATGCCCGGTCCGGGAGTAGTGGCCATGAAAACCGGGATACGCATGGTATTCGCCGCGCTGCTCGTAGCAGTGGCGGTCCTCTGCGCCCGCGAAGCCCGTGCCATGATGACGGGCCGCGAGTTCGTGGACATGTTCTGGGCCCGTGACAAGCTTACCGCCGCGGAGCGGTACGTGAGCTTCTTCAGGGAGCAGGGCTACCGGGACGTGCCCGACTCCTATGCGCTCACCGCGCGCATGGAGTTCAACATCCACAGACGGGAACAGTACGAACTCTGGCTCGACTGGCTGAGCCTCATGGCGGCCAAGGAGCTGGGCATGCGCCGTTAGAGCATTTTGCTTTTGAAAATGCTCTGCAAGCCATGCATCGGCATGGCTTGCCGCCGCGTAGGCGTAGGCGCAATTCACTTGCGCCGTCAACGCCGGGGCGGGCGTCTTAAAAGCAATCTGCTCTAGCGGACTGTTGCGAAACAGGCTGTTAGGGCGCGTCGCCGGCGCGGGCTACGGCTTCAAATCCAGATCGTCATCGAAGAAGAACACGGGCTCCCACAGCCACTCCGGACATATGTCGGCGCGGATGGCCTTGGCCGCCGGCACTCCCTGATAGAGCACCTCGTCGATGACCAGGAGCGCGTCGCGGCCGTGCTCCTGGGTCTTGATCCGCAGGGTCAGCGCGGACGGGTCGAATGGCCCCGCGAGCCCGCTCCAGCCGTACTCGATGATCTCCCCGCCGTGACAGCCCACGACCGCGGTGACCATGCGGGTGGCGTCCGAATCCTCGTCGGGCTGCCCGGGTTCGGGGTCCGTGAACTCCAGGCGGACCTGGGACAGGGACACCTCCCTGTCCTCGCCGTCGGCCCGCACGAGCATGCGCAGGCCGTCCTCGTAGGCCGTGAAGCCCTCGGGCGCCCAGAATGTCGCGGCATGGCCCACGATGCGCTCCAGGAGCCCGCGATCGTACATGAATTTGTAGTCCGTGCCGTGGGACAGGCGGTAATCGATGACGCGGCGCATCTCGTCCGTGGTCAGGACCATGAAGTTGTAGACGTTGTCGCCGCGATCGAAGCGCAGGATGATATCCATGACCGTTTCCGAACCTGAGTCCTTGAGAGCTGGAGGCGATGACATCCATTCTAGCAGCATGGGCCGGCAGGGACAAGGCTGGCCCAGGCCAATGTCGTGAGTGCGTCCACGGCGGCTTGCCAATGGGGCCTGAAATCATTTTTGCGGCGGGTGAGTGCCGGGAGAGGGCGTCGCCATGTCTTGGTTGATATGCGGAGCGCCTGATATGCTCTTTCGGGCGCTCTTTTCAAGGTGGCGGGCCAACGGCGCGCCTGCCGGGCAACACGGAGGTGAGCATGGCTGATCAGGATAATTGCGGGAGCCGGCTGTTGGCTCAGGCCCAGGAGCTGCGCGCGCGGCTCAGGCGGCTTCTGGACCGCGGGAGCCCGCAATCCGCGGCCGAGATAGAGGCCCTGCGCGCCAAGTTGGGCGAGCTGGAAGGCCGGCTCAGGGAACTGGCCCGGCCGGGCGGCCGCCTGGACGACCTGCGCCAGGGCGCGAGCAAGGCCTTGGAGGAGCTCAAGGCGGCTTGGCGCAAGGCCTCGTCGCGCTCCAGGTAGCGGATGGCCGCGAGCCTCGCCCTTGGCCTGGCCGGGACGCCGGGGCCGGGCGGTAACTTCCGCTCCGGCGCGGCCTCGTCCGCATATCCCATGCCCTTGCGGTCAGCCCGTGCGGGATATAGGATTTGACGCAATCCATGAGATGAACAATAACAGAGCCGTGCCCCCGGCCGACTCGGGCCGGGGCGGCGACTCAACCGGAAGGGTCTGGACATGAGCAGAACGCACGGCCTCACGGCCGAGGCGCGGCGGGAACTTGTGGAGCGGCTGGTCCGCTACACGAGATCCAAGCGGCCGCGCTGGCAGAAGACCATGCACGCGCCCACGCCCGTGCGCGCGCGGCAGGTGGACAGGACCGGCAGACCCAGCGAGGCCATGCTCAGGGAGCTGGCCCTGCTCGAACGCATCGGCGCGCGCCTGGTTGACGAGCGGGCCTAGCGGACTGCTGAATAGGCCTTGCCGGCTTTTCAACTCCGCGATCCGCGAGTAAGGCTCAGGCATTGCTCACGGGTGCCGCGTAGGAGCCGGGCTTTCCAGGACCCACTGGGACTGATTTTCTTAGGGCATTTGCTTTTGAAAATGCTCTGCAAAGCCATGCGTCGGCATGGCTTGCCGCCGCGTAGGCGTAGGCGTGATTCACTTGCGCTGTCAACGCTGGAGCGGGCGTCTCAGGGTCAAACTGCCTTAGACTGACAGGGAGAGATGCATGGCTGCAAAGCTCTTTTTGCGTACGGCGCTGACGCTGGCGCTGCTCGGGCTCCTCGCGCCGGGCGCGGCGCTCGCTCAGGCGCAGGCCGCCCCGCAAGGCGAGGCGCGCTTCAAGCTCTCGCCCCTGGAGCAGGAGCAGCCGGCTTCCGGGCAGCCGGCGCCTGCCCAGGCCGAGCCTGCCCAGCCGGCCATGGATCGCCAGGCCGCGGGCCAGCAGACTCCGGACGGGCAGGCTTCGGCTCCGGGCGGGCAGCCCTCGGCCCAGGCTGCGTCCGAGACAGGGCCGGCGGCGCAGCCGGCCCCGGATCAGGCGGCTGCCGATCAGCGGACGCCCGAGCCCAGGCCTGATGACGATCTGCCTCCGCCCATGAGCGCGGAGGACGGGCCTAGGCCTGCCCAGCCCGCCACTGGGGCCGCTCCCCAGCCCGCCGGTCCGGCCGGGCGGAGCGCCCCTCGCATCACCGCCGGCAAGCCCCTGGAGATCGTGCCCATCCGCGAGGACGATCTCGCCAACGCCGGCAGCCAAGCGGACAAACCCAGCCAGGCCAAGCCGGGCAAGACGGCCAAGACCGCGCGGCCCGGTCAAGGCAAGGAACCGAGACCCTTCTGGCTCGACCCCCGCCGGCCCGAGGCGGACCTGCGCTTCAAGCAGGGCGCGGCGGCCTTCATCCTCGGCGCGGACATCGGCCGCCGGGGCTCGTTCAAGACCTTCTACCTGGACAATCCCCCGCGCCGCGTCGTGGACATACCCGGCCGCTGGCGCTACGCAGGCCCCACGAACCATCCGCTGAGCTTCAACGAGGTCGGCTCCATCCGCGTGGGCGAGCACCCGGACTTTTTGCGCATCGTCTTCGACTACGCCCGGGGCGAGACGCGGCCGCCGCTCGTGCAGACCACGCCCGACGGCCTCTCGGTCATCTACTTCTGGGGTGAGTAGGGCTTTTCCCCCATCCCCTCTGTCCAAAGCGCTTTCCTCCTGCTAAGGTTGGCGGAATGCGCCTTGCCGGGCCGCGAACGGCCGGGAGGGCGCGATCTCCAACCCTTGCCGGAGGCCAGCATGAAAGCGCTCATCCTGTTCTACACGACATATGGTCACAACTACATCATGGCCCAGGCCGCGGCCGAGGGCGTGCGTCAGGTCGAGAGCTGCGAGGCGGTCCTGCGCCGCGTGCCCGAAACCCTGTCCGACGAGATCCTGGCCAAGATGGGCGCCCTGGAGGCCCGCAAGAAGTGGGAGCACGTGCCCGTGGCCACGGTGGACGAGCTGCCCGAGTACGACGCCATCATCTTCTGCGTGCCCACGCGCTTCGGCAACATGGCCGCGCAGATGCGCGCGTTCTGGGACGCCACGGGCGGTCTGTGGGTCAAGGCCGGGCTCCTGGGCAAGGTCGCCAGCATCATGACCAGCTCCAACACGCAGCACGGCGGCCAGGAATCGACCATCCTCATGTCCATCCCGCCGCTCCTGCACCAGGGCATGATCTACGTGGGCCTGCCGTACACCTTCCAGGGCCAGAGCCGCATCGACGAGATCACCGGCTGCTCGCCTTACGGAGCCTCGACCATCGCCGGGCCGGACGGCGGCAGGATGCCGAGCGAGAACGAGCTGGACGGCGCGCGGTTCCAGGGCAGGCATGTGGCGGGGATAGCAAAGAAGTTGGCGGGATAGTAAGGATTTAAGCGGGGCGGCGTCTTCCCGCTGCCCCGCCGAACAGCCCTTGCCGCAAGCATGATCAAATATTGACCGGCAGGTTCCATCATCGCCCACAGGCGTATCCCGTGCGCCCCTGGCCTCCTGAATTCCTCCGCAACCTCTCGCGGACCGCCTCCCCAGGCACACCCCTTGCTCCCCACCCTCCGAACCCGGAAAAAAAGGAGCACCCCTCTCATGGCCATACAAGGCATCGGATTCGGTTTCGGCGCGGTTTCGAACTGGCTTCTCGGCACCGAGGCCGAGTCCGCGGACTCGAACCAGGGGCGGAAGAAAGGGACCGACAGCGACACCACGCCCGGCAAAATCCGCCGCCAGGTGGAGGATCTGCTGGCCGACATTCCCAAGCAGGGCGGCAAGCTGACCTTCGACGACATCAAGGCCTACCGCGAGGAGAAGCTCAAGGAACTGCGCGAGTCCGTGCGCGAGGGGCTGGAGACACTGGGCGTGGACCTGTCCAAGGACCTGAACCTGAGCTACGATGCCACCACGGGCAAGGTGCTCGTCTCGAACCATCCGGACAAGGCGACCATCGAGCGCTTCTTCGAGTCGAGCCCCGAACTGACCGAGGAGTACGCGCGGCTCTTGCAGCTCACCAAGCTCACCGAGACGGCCGACGCCAAGGTCTCGGCCACGGACATGCGCCGGCGCATCCAGTCGGGCATGCTGAGCGCCTGGTTCGAGCAGAACGCGGGCGAGGACTTTTTCGGCGGCAGCCTGGCCATGAGCCTGGCGGGCCTGGAGAGCCAGGCCAGGGCCTACACGGGCCTGAGCCTGCGCGTGTAGCGGCTTCGCGGCCCGCGCGGAGCGATCGGCCTCGCGTGGCGCTGGCGGCGGGCAAGCCCGCCGGACGGCTGGCGCAACCGCGGGCTCCATGGCCGCCGGACCTCGACGCAGCACCAGGAGAAATGATGATCTGTCCCCAGTGCCGGGCCTTGAGCCCCGAAGGCTCCAACTACTGCTTCAACTGCGGCGCGCTGCTTGCCTCGCGGCCCACGGCCCCGGCCGAGGAGTTCGCCTTCGAGGTCGAGCCGGGCCTTGGCGCGCGGGCCGCCAGCGCGCTGGCCGACGTGCCGGAAATGCACTGGTTCCTCGTGCTCGTGTACGGGATCATCACCCTGGGCATCTACGGCCCGGTCTGGTTCCTGCGCCGCCTGGAGGCCCTCAACCGCCTGCGTGGCGAGCGCAAGCTCAACCCAGGCCTGCTCGTGGCCAGCCTCATGTGCATCCTGGCCTCCCTGGCCATCACGCTGGTCCTGCTCCTGTCCTCGGACGGCGGCGCGTTGGACGCATCCCTGGGCGGCGTCCGGCTGCGCGGCCTGCTGGACCACCTGTCCTCCTTCCTGGACATCCTGGCCGTGCTCCTGCTCATCCACCAGAGCCTCACGCTCCGGCGCATGCTCAAGGACCACCGGGCCGCGGACGGCGGGCGCGTGACCATCACGGCCCTGTGGACCGTGCTCTTCCAGGAGATCCACTTGCAGCACGTCATCAACGGCATGAAGGACTGCGAACGGTCCTGATGGCCCGCCGGGAATCCGGCCGCGCGGGCTTCTTTCAAGGCCCGTGACAATCCTTTCGCTGTTTCGTCACATTCCCCGCCTAGTCTGTCCATGTGATCGCACAAGGTCGCAGCGCCGTCTCGCACTTGCTGATTGTCGCGTCTGCTCGACGGCGCGACATCGCATGCGCAAGGCGTCGACCTGCTCATGAACAGCGGGCGGCATGCCCTGGCGGCGCACGGCGCGGGACATGCGGATCGTGTACGTGCAATCGAGCCTCGGCGCGTGCAGCGAGGCTTTCCGCCGGCCTGGACAGCCGCTGGCGCCCCGTTCATCCGCCGTTCACCAAAATCTTTGCGTCTTTCAGTGATTTTTTCGTGCATTATTTCCAGAATGCGCTATACGACACGATAAGGGTGGCTCTTTGGAGCCGTAAAGCTCAAGGAGGGCTGGGACATGTACCTGTACTACTGCAATCACCGGGAGTGCGCGGGCCACATCAAGAGCTGGGAGCGCTGCGACGACTGGCTGGCGCTGCCTGGCAGCCGGCAGCGGTCCGCTCAGGCCCAGCACGCGAGGCCGGCGGCCACCCGCCAGGCCGAGGCGCATGCGCCGGCCCTGGCCGTGGAGCCGAGCCACGGCTGCGATATCACCTGGGTCTAGTTTTCCTCTGGCCTCCTCCTCGCCCCTGGCCGGACGACGGTTCTCCGCCCGTCGTCCGGCCTTTTTCTCGGGCTTGCCTTTCCGGCCGAAGGCCTTATCCTTGCTCGCTGTCCGACAAATCCACCCACGACCACCCCCGCCGCGCCCAGGCTTCCACGGCCAATTCGCGCGGCTCCCCCGCGCGGCCAAGCCGCGCCATGAGGCCATAGTGAGCAAGGATTCCATCCATATAGAAGGCGCGCGTCAGCACAACCTGAAAAACCTGACCGTGGACATCCCGCGCGGCGAGCTCGTGGTCGTCTGCGGCCCGTCCGGCTCGGGCAAGTCCACCCTGGCCTTCGACATCGTCTATGCCGAAGGGCAGAGGCGCTACGTCGAGTCGCTCTCGGCCTACGCCCGCCAGTTCCTGCCCCAGCTCGACAAGCCCGACGTGGACAAGATCGAGGGGCTTTCCCCGGCCATCTCCCTGGAGCAGCAGACCACCTCGCGCAACCCGCGCTCCACCGTTGGCACGGTCACCGAGATCCACGACTTCCTGCGCGTGTTCTACGCCCGGCTGGGCACATTCTACTGTCCCCAGTGCGGCAAGCCCATCGAGGCCCAGACGAGCGACCAGATCGTGGACGCGATCTCGGGCCTGCCCGAGGGTACGCGCTTCATGCTCCTGGCCCCGCTCGTCGAGCACCAGAAGGGCACGCACAAGGAGCTGCTGGCCAAGCTCAAGCGCGCGGGCTTCGTGCGCGTGCGCATCGGCGGCGAGATCCTGTCCATCGACGAGGTGCCCGAGCTGGAGAAGAACAAGAAGCACACCATCGACCTCGTGGTGGACCGCCTGGTGGCCAAGCCGGACATGCGCAAGCGGCTGGCCGACTCGGTGGAGCTGGCCTTGCGCTACGGCGGTGAGCGGCTGTTCGTGTCCGTCATGGACGACAAGGGCCAGGCGGCCGGGAAGCCGGCCAAGGGCAAGGCTCTCAAGATCGCCCAGGAGAACCGGGACGAGCGCGTCTTCTCCACCCAGTCCGTGTGTCCCACGTGCCGCATCAGCCTGCCCAAGCTCAGCCCGCAGCTCTTCTCCTTCAACGCGCCCCAGGGCGCGTGCCAGCGCTGCCTGGGCATCGGCAGCATAGAGTACTTCGAGCCCAACCTGCTGGCCCCCAACAAGGGCCTGAGCCTGGAGGAGGGCGCTCTCCTGCCCTGGAAGAGCCCGCGCATCTTCAATCGCCACCGCGAAGACCTGGCCCGCCTGGGCCGCAAGCACGGCTTCGACCTGTCCACGCCCATCGGCCGCTTCCCGGCCGAGGCCTGGCAAGCCCTGTTCCACGGCGACCCGGAGCTTGGCTGGCGCGGCGTGGTGCCGCTCATCGAGATGGGCGAGGCCATCAGCTCCATCTGGCGCGACGAGCTGTCGCGCTTCCGCCAGTTCGCGCCCTGTCCGGCCTGCCACGGCGCGCGCCTCAAGGACGACGTGCTGGCCGTGCGCGTGGCCGACAAGAACATCTTCGAGTTCACCTCCATGCCCATATCGCGGGCCCTGGAATGGCTCCAGGAGCGCGAGTTCAAGGGCCGCGAGCGGCTCATCGTCGAGCCGCTCATGAAGGAGTTGACCCACCGCCTGGGCTTCCTGGTCAACGTGGGCCTGGACTACATCAGCCTTGCGCGCAGCATGGCCACGCTCTCGGGCGGCGAGGCCCAGCGCATCCGCCTGGCCGGCCAGCTCGGCTCGGGCCTGGTGGGCGTGACCTACGTGCTCGACGAGCCGTCCATCGGCCTGCACCCCAAGGACAACGAGCGGCTCCTGAATACGTTGCGCAAGCTCCAGGGGCGGGGCAACACCGTGCTCGTGGTCGAGCACGACGAGGCGACCATCCGCGCGGCCGACCACGTGCTTGAGCTTGGGCCTGGCTCAGGCCTGCTCGGCGGCGAGCTCGTCTTCGCCGGGCCGGTGTCCGGGCTCATGAACGGCGCCCAGACCTTGACCGCCAAGTACCTGCGCGGCGAGATGCGCAACGAGATCCCGGACACGCGCCGCGAACCCCAAGGCCATCTGACCCTCCAGGGCGTGACCACGAACAACCTCAAGGACATCGACTGCGCCTTCCCCTTGGGCTGCCTGACCTGCGTGACGGGCCCCTCGGGCTCGGGCAAGAGTTCCCTGGTCGTCGATTCGCTCTACAAGCACCTGGCGCTTTCCCAGGGCATCCGCGTGGAGGAGCCGGGGCAGATCAAGGGCATCGCGGGCGCGGAGCGCATCGAGCGCATCGTCAGCATCGACCAGTCGCCCATCGGCCGCACCCCGCGTTCCAACCCGGCCACGTACACGAAAATCTTCGACGAGGTGCGCAACCTTTTCGTCAACACCAAGGAGGCCAAGGCGCGCGGCTACAAGCCGGGCCGCTTCTCCTTCAACGTACGCGGCGGCCGCTGCGAGGCCTGCCAGGGCGACGGCGTCATCAAGGTCGAGATGCACTTCCTGCCCGACGTGTACGTGACCTGCGACGTGTGCAAGGGCAAGCGCTACAACCGCGAGACCCTGGACGTGCACTACAAGGACCTGAACATCGCCGACGTGCTCGACATGAGCGTGCGCCAGGCCCGCGAGCTGTTCCAGACCCACATCGCGCTCGACCGCCGTCTGGCCGTGCTGGAGGACGTGGGCCTGGAGTACATCAAGCTCGGTCAGCCGGCCACGACGCTCTCGGGCGGCGAGGCCCAGCGCATCAAGATCTCCCGCGAGCTGGGCAGGCGCAGCCTGCCCGGCACCCTGTACATCCTCGACGAGCCCACCACCGGCCTGCACATGCACGAGGTCGGCAAGCTCATCCACGTGCTCCACCAGCTTGTGGACAAGGGCGCGACGGTCATCGTCATCGAGCACAACGTGGACGTCATCCGCGCCTCGGACTGGGTCGTGGACCTGGGGCCGGGCGGCGGCGAGGCCGGCGGCAGGATCGTCAGCCAGGGCACGCCCGAGCAGATCAAGGCCGACCCGAAGTCGGTGACCGGGCGGTTTCTGGAGTAGAGCAAGAGGGCAAACGGTTTATTGTCCGCCGGAATCACTGGCCACGCAGCCGAGAGAGGGCAGCGCCCTCTCTCAGTTGATTTGCAAATCGCTCTAATATTATTTCAGCATATTGCCTGGATACCGCAGTTGGAAAACGGGGTTCCAGGGGGGGCCGTGCCCCCTTGGCCGCCGGAAGCAGAATAAAGGCGACCTTTGTCAATGATCTGAGGCCCATCCCGCTGGGGATGGGCCTTTCTTTTTTCGTTGGGCCGGGCTCAAGGCGGCGCATTGTCCGCCGCGCGGGATCAGAACGTGAACGCGACGCCGAGCATGATCACGGGATACCAGGCCCAGGAGGACAGGTCGTCCTCCATGTCCCGCTCCTCGCGCTTCAGGTCCGCGGCCGAAATCTGGTTGTTGGTCGAACGCAGGTCCACCGAAGGCGAGCCCTGGTAGAGCACGCCCAGGTCCACGGTGAAGTCGATGGGCAGCAGGCCAGGGCTCGTGCCCCAGCCAAGGCCCACGTAGGGAGCAATGGGGTTGAACTCCACGTCGGCGTCGAGCCTGCCCACCTCGTTGGGCTGGTACGTCGTGCCGCCCACGTTCACCGGCTTGGATGGCCTGGAGGTCAGGTCGAAGCTGTTTCCGTTGTAGAAGACGCCCGCCGACAGGCGGAAGGAGCCGCCCACGGGCGAGATGCCCAGGGGGTGGAAGTCGAGGATCGCGCCCGCCGTGAGGAGGTCCATGCCGAAGTCGTACTCGACATCGCCCACGGACTCGCCGTCGAGGGTCAAGCCAAGGCCTTGCACCACGCCGCGCAACTTGAAGAAGTCGGTGAATGTCACGCCCACCTCGCCGCCGACGCCCAGGGTGCCGATGCGAGGGCCGATGAACACGTCGCCCCAGGCCTTGGCCGGCATTAAGACGAGCATGAGGATGGCCAGTACCGTCGATCGCGCGTAACCCTTGCCCATGCGGCGCTCCTTGTCCTGCTTGAGGTCGTGCCGTGCCCGCTCTGGTCCCGGCGATCCAGGAATCGCACTCCATTAGTCAACGGCGCACGGAGAAACCGTCATTGCCGCCTGGCCCGACATGCAGTCCTGAGCGTGGCCTGGATGTGGAGGCATCATGCTGCGGATTCACGCACGTTGCAAGCGGTGTTCCCGGCTGTGTGGCGGAAGGCGGAAGGCGGTCATGAACGTGGAAGAACAGGGTTGGTGGCGATGCGGTCCGTGCTGAACAAGCTGAGTCGGTCCGCTTTGTCCTGGCGGTGCGTGCGCGCGGCTGGAGCCAATGGGCCGCCGCAAGCCTTGGGAGGGGCGGCTGTGTGGCCGCCCATGCCGCAAGCGTGATGGCATGCCCAGAGCACTGGCATGAATTCCCGGATCAAAGGCGGCAGGCTCGCCATGAGCTTGTTTTGTCAGTGAGCGGGCGGCCATCCCCGCTGCCCTCGATCAGCAGGGAGCTGCGCCGGCCGGTCGCGCGTGTGGGGGGCGGACTTTCATGGCCTCCCGAAGTATCAGCCGGCAGATCGGGATATGTAAGGATACCGCAAGGCGGACGCAGCCGAGGGACCAGGTCGGGGCTATCGCATATGACCCGTGACCAAGCGAATCGCCCCACTCATCAAGTCAACCTGCGCCTCAACGCGGCTCAGATCGCCATTCGGAGCAGCGTTTAAGGCTGGTTTTGGTGAACCGGTTCCCACCCAAAATCCATATGCAATAGCCCTGGGGACCAGGTTGGGCGAGCCTGTTGAAAATTGTTGCAATAATAATTTATTTGGCGAAAATTTGGCACCCGCGTAAGGAACAGGCATACGCATGCCGTGTGGCAAGGCTTTTATTGTCTTGCGCACCACCCGAGCGCCGTCAAACGGAGGTCTGTACCGAGTGCTCTATACACCCGAGATTCCTTCGGAGGAAATCCTGCGGGAGCTTTCCAGTCGTTATCCGCGGATGGATCCGGATTCCTTCAGGGCCTGCCTCGTGCTGGCGCGTTGCGGGACGGATCTTACCGCGGCTTTCGAGGATTTCCTAGGCAACTACAAGCTCTCCCAGGGCCGCTTCATGGTCCTGGGCTTCATGAACCGCACGCCCGAGGAGTCCTTCACGCCCACCCAACTCGCCGCGGCCCTGGGCGTTTCCCGCGCGACCATGACCGGGTTGCTCGACGGCCTGGAGTCCGCCGGGCTGGTGGAGCGGGGCATCCATTCCGAGGACCGCCGCAAGATGCGCGTGCGCATGACCCCCAAGGGCCACAAGGCCATGGACGAGATCATGCCCGAGTTCTACGGCTCCGTGGCCTCCATCATGGGCGGGGTATCCCCTGGCGAACGCGGGCGGTTCGTGGAGATGCTCGAAACCGTGAGCAAGGCGCTCATGGAGTACACGGGCCGGAACCGCTAGGCCTGTTGCCGTCTCCCGCCAACCCGGCCGATCATCCGCGCCGGGTCTTCCAGCTTTTCGTCCTGGGCCTGAAACCCGCGGGCTTGGGGCGTATCCAGCACAGCCAGTCCTGCACGCGCTGGTCCGCGAGCAACCGCTCCAGGGAGTTGTGCTCGCCGGCCAGCTCCTTTTCGCTGAAGATCTGATGGATGCGGATGTGGCAGGGCGAGCACAGGTCCACGGTCTCGCGTAGGTCGCCGGCGCGGGCGTTCTTCTTGCGTTTCAGCCGGCGGTGCAGGCTGCGCGGGAAGAGATGGTGCCGGGTGGTCAGCTCCAGCCGGCCGCACAAATCGCAAGAGCGCATGACCGAGCATAGGTCGGTCCGGCGGCGGGAGGCAAGCTAGTCCCGGCGCAGGCGGCCCGCGATCCACAGGAGGATCACCGCGCCCACCGTGGCCGAGATCAGCGCCCCGATGGGGCCGAAGGGCCTGAAGCCCACGATGCGGAACAGGATGCCGCCGATGAACGCGCCGGCCACCCCGAGCAGGATGTTCTTGAGCGGGCCGAAACCTCCGCCGCGCATGATCTTGCCGGCCAGCCATCCGGCCAGTGCGCCGACAAGCAGCAGGGACAGGAACCCGAGCATGTGGCCTCCTTGGTCTGCCGGCCAGTATAGCCGGAGGGGGGCGGCAGACCGCAAGCCGGCCGATAATAACGCCTGATCCTCGCGCGGGCTCCACGGGGCGCGCCGGCCGGACAGCAGCGTCCGGGGCGGAAATGGCGGCCGTCCGGGCGCTGCTTTCATTCCGGTCCGTTATCGGGCAGTATCCCGCCCTTGGCTTTCATCCTGAAATCATCGGCCGCGCAACGGCCGGGAGAGACGCATGCGCGAGGGGCACGGGGCCGGCGGAGGCCGGCTGTCCATCCTGGCCGGAGCTGTCATCATCAGCTTCGCGCCCGTGTTCGTGAAGATTTCGGGCGTGGGCCCGGCCTCGGCCGGCGTCTACCGCCTCGTGTTCGGCGGGCTGGCCTTGGCGGCCTTCGCCCTGCTTGGACGGGCCGGAGGCGCGCCAAGCCTGCCGGGCAGGGGCCGTCTGGGGCTGGCCATGGCCGCGGCCGTGCTCTTCGCCCTGGACCTGATCCTCTGGCACAGCTCCATCCATCGGGTCGGGCCCGGCTTGGCCACGGTGCTGGCCAACTTCCAGGTCTTCGTGCTCGCGGTGATCGGCATGGTTTTCCTGCGCGAGCGTCCCGGACCGCGATTCTTCCTCGCGGCGGCCATGGCCATGGCGGGCATTTTTCTCCTGGTGGGCGCGGATTGGCGGCACTTGGGTCCGGGCTACCGGCTGGGCGTGCTGGAGGGCCTGTGCGCGGCCGTGTTCTACGGCGGCTACCTGGCCCTGCTGCGCCGGGTGCAACAGGGCCACGGCCACTCGGAGCAGGTGGCTGGCATCGCCCTGGTCAGTCTGCTGAGCGCCGTGCCCATGGCCCTCATGGTTCTGCAGCAGGGCGAGTCCCTGGCCATTCCCGACGGCCGCAGTCTCCTTGTGCTTCTGGCTTACGGCGTGCTCTGCCAGGGCGCCGGCTGGATGCTCATCTCACGCGGCCTGCCCCAGGTCCCGGTGGCGGTGGCCGGGTTGACCATCCTCATGCAGCCCACCCTGTCCTTTGCCTGGGACGTGCTCTTCTTCGGCCGCCCCCTGCGCGCCACCGACCTCCTCGGCGCGGCCCTGGCCCTGGCCGCCATCCACCTCGGGAGCCGCAGCGCGTCCAAGCCCTGATCGCCACGCAACCAAGCCTGAAGTTTTCCATCGTGAAAACACGGGATCCAGGGCCCCGCGGCCCCTGGTGGGTGGGGATTCGGGGAGGGCGAAGCCCTTCCCGGCTCTTCTTTCCGGGGATGTTCCGACGCGCGCCTCAAGACGTCAGCAGGAGCAGCAGGTCCAGCAGTTCCTGGCCATACAGGGCGCAGGCCATGCCCCCGAGGCTCAGGAAAGGGCCGTAGGGCACGATGGGCGGCTGGCCCGTGACCTTGGCCCGGCGCAGGAAGTACACGCCCACGGGCAGGGCGGTCAGGGAGCCCAGGAGCACGGCCATGGGCACGAGCCGCCAGCCGATCCAGGCCCCGATGAGCAGCATGAGCTTCACATCGCCCGAGCCCAGCCCGTCGCGGCCGCGCAGGAGGCGGTAGGAGAGCTGGATGGCCTTGAACGCGCCGGCCCCGGCCAGGGCGCCCCAGGCCGCGTCGGCCGGGGACAGGTCCGGGCGCAAAAAGGCGAAGCCCATGGCCAGCGGGAAGCCGGTCAGGGTCAGCCCGTCCGGGAGAATGTAGGATTCGAAATCGATGCCCGAGGCCACGATGAGCATGCCGCCCAGGATCATGTGGCCGAGCCATTCCCAGCCGGGCCCGAAGTGCAGGGCCAGGAGCAGGGCCCACAGCCCCGAGGCCAGCTCGTAGAGCGTGTGCTTGACCGTGATGCGCCGGCCGCAGCCCTTGCAGCGGCCGCGCAAGAAAAGCCAGCTCAACACGGGCGCCAGCTCCAGCGGGCCGAGAGGCTTGAAGCAATGGTCGCACATGGACCTGCCGGGCCGCAGGATGGACGCGCTTCCCAGGTAGCGGAACACGCACACACCATAGAAGCTGCCCAGGAGCAGCCCGAGGACGAGGGCCAGGGCCGGGAACGCGGCGTCCGGGATCATGCGCCCTCCGTCGGGCTCTCAGCAGGCATGGGGCTCCTCCTGCGCGTCGAGGATCGGGAGGAAGGGTGTGTGCATGTGGGATAACGCCCCGATGACAGGCCTGCTTGGCAGCTTTCGACACAAAAGGCAAGCCGGCAAGGCCCTGGGCAAGGCCGTTGACAAGGCGGGCGGCCAGGCTGCATACCATGCGCAACCGAATTGCATGCCGGCGTTGTCCGGCGCACGGGAGGGTGACATGACAAGGCTCCTGACCTGTCTCCTGCTGCTGTCCGCGCTCCTGGCCGGCTCCGCCGCCCTGGCCGCGCCTGTGCCGGTCTTCGTGAGCATCGTGCCGCAGAAGTTTTTCGTGGAGCGCATCGCCGGAAAGCTGGCCCAGGTTTCGGTCATGGTCCTGCCGGGCGCCAGCCCGCACACTTACGAGCCGAAGCCCAGGCAGCTCGCCGCGCTCCAGTCGGCCAAGGCCTACTTCGCCGTGGGCGATCCTTTCGAGGCCGCCTGGCTGCCCAGGTTTCAGGCCGCCAACCCGGCCATGCTCGTGGTGCGCACGGATGAGGGCGTGGACAAGATGGCCATGGCCGCGCACCGGCACGAGGACGAGCAGGGCCAGGAGCACGCGGACGAGGCTGAACATGCCGAGGAACCAGGCCGAGGGGATGTCGACGGCCATGGCGGCCTCGACCCGCACATCTGGCTCTCGCCCGCCCTGGTGAAGATCCAGGCGGGCAACATCCTGGCCGGCCTCAAGGCCGTGGACCCGGACAACGCCGCCGCCTACGAGGCCAACCACCAGGCCTTCCTGGCCGAGCTGGACGCCCTGGACGCGCGCATCCGCGCCATCCTGGCCGGCATGCAGGGCAAGGAGTTCCTCGTGTTCCATCCGTCCTGGGGCTACTTCGCCCGCGACTACGGTCTGGTCCAGACGCCCATCGAGTTGGAGGGCAAGGAACCCAAGCCCGAGGCGCTGGCGAAGCTGGTCGGTCACGCCACGGAGCGGGGCATCAGGGCCGTGTTCGTGCAGCCGCAGCTCTCGCGGGCCATGGCCAACGTCGTGGCCGAGGAGATCGGGGCCCAGGTCGTCGTGGCCGACCCGTTGGCCGGCAACTGGAACGGCAACCTGATCCAGGTGGCCGAGAAGCTCAGGGCCGCCCTGCGCTGAGGCGCGGCAGGCCGCCCCGGCGCTCGCGCGGGCCGACCGGAATGGCCGCGTCGGGCAGTCCAACCGCCAGACGGGCGCGGCTTGATCAAAAGCCCAAGGAGGCATCATGTGCGTGCGTTGCGACGGCCCGGACCTGCTGCGCAAGGCCGGGCTGGAGCCCACCCCGAATCGCCTGGCCGTGCTGGCCGTATTCACGCGCTCCCGTTCGCCCATGGCCGCGCGCGAGGTCGGCGAGAGCCTCGACGTCTTGCCCGGCGCGGCCATGAACCGGGTGACCGTGTACCGCATCCTGGAGCTGCTCGCCGGGCGGGGCGTGCTGACGCGCCTGGCCTGTCCCGACCGCATGGACCGCTACTGCCTTGGCGCGAGCCCCCTGCATCCCGGCCATGCCCACTTCTTCTGCCAGAGCTGCGGCCACATGCGTTGCCTGCGGCCCGAATGCGTGCGCCTGGAGACCGACCAGGACGCTTCCTGCGGCAGGATCGAGATGGCCCAGGTGCTCCTGGCCGGAACCTGCGCCTCCTGCCTGGCCCTGGGCTGATCACCGGGCCGGCCGGGCCGCCGGACCCACGGTTTGAACTGCGGCCTTTTTCCTGATACGGTCCAGCCCATGGCCGCGCCAGGCGCGGCTCTCATCCCATTTCTAGCTCACGCGGGGAGTGTCATGGCCGAGGAGAACTGGCTTCCTCTGGCTGAGGTAGCCCGGCGCAGCAACGTGCCTGAAACCACGGCGCGGCGTTACGCAAGGCTCTTTTCCGATATCCTGCCCCACAGGCGGGACGGTCGGACCCTGCTCTACGCGCCGGAGGCCGGCGCCATCCTGACGCGCATCGGGCGGCTCTTCTCCGATGGCCTCAGCGCGAGCCAGGTCAGCAAGGCCCTGCACGCGGAAAGCCAGTGCATCGACGTGGAGGCCGCGGACGGCCGCTCCAGCCCTGTAGGCCGGCCGGCCCTGGCCGGAGGCCACCCCCCCAGGCCGCGCGAGGACGGCCGGCACAGGCTGGCCGAGTTCCTGCGCCACGTGGTGGATCAGAAGCAGGCCATTTCCGCGTTGCGAGAGGATTTCAGCCAGGTGCGGCGCGAGCTGGCCGAGGAGCGGGCGCGGCGCGGAGTGCTGGAGGAGGAGAACCGCAAGATCAAGAAGGCCCTCATCCTGCTCATGCGCCAGCGGCGCGCGGCGGTCAGCGGTCAGAGCCAGGCCGCCCAACCCCAGGCCGGCGGGAACGACCTGCGCGTCAAGCTCGGCGTGCTCGAGCAGGAGCTCGTCCGCCTGCGCAAGGATCGCCGCGAGTTCGAGAAGTATCTTCTGGAGAAGATCGGCAGGCAGGAGTAGCGCCGCGTCCCTCTAGGGAGCCTGATTTCGAGGACATGGCGCGTGCGGGCCCGGCTTGGCCGGAGCCGGGAAGTCTTCGTGCGAAATTGAAACCGCCCGTCGCGCATGCGGCGGGCGGTCTTTTTTCTTGGGTAGCGGGCCGGGCCGGGAACATCCGTGTCCCCGAGATGGTGTCGGCCGGGCTAGAACTTGCTGAAGATCTTGGGCGCCGTGAGGACTTTCTGGGCCGGGCCCTTGGAGCCGGGCTTCAGGGCGAAGACTTCCTTCTTGAAGAGGCGATTGAAGAAGGTTTTCTCGCGGGCGTCCAGGATGCGGTTCGCATCGATGAGGCCGTTGCGCGGTTGACCTGCGAGGCGGTTCATGGTCGTCCCTCCCAAGAATGCGCATCGATAATGCGGTGTATCCCCGTTGAGGGCTTCCTATACTCCTGGCTGACGGCGATTTCAACACAAAAGTTTCACGCTGAAATCAAGGCTGAAATGCCCAGCATTGTTTCATGCGCGCATGTTCAAGTCAGGCATGTGTTTCACGGGCATGTGGATATTCATTCAGAGTCTCGTTGGCCCGTGAAACATGGACTTGCGAAGCCTTATCGTGCATCCGGAGGCGGCTCGGTCCACCATGCGCTGAACAGCTTTCAACCATCGCGGGCATGCGGCGGCAAAAAGCGCTTCCGGCCCGAGAAGCCAGGCGCTATAATACAAAAAATTTCGGCAACAGAGTTCATTTCGAGCAGGAGGAGCCGACATGCGCAGGCCGCACCCGCACTCGCGGCTTATTATCCTGGACCAGCAGTCGCCCATGGGCCGGCTGGAGCTGCAGGTGGCCATGCGCCTGTCCCCCGAGCGCCTGCGCCTCGGCGATTCCCGCCTGCGCATGGTCGTGGCCTATCATCCCGCGACGCCCAGCCTGAACTGACCGTCCGGCCCTGCGGGCGCCTCGACGCGGACCCGCGCCGTCCTCGCATGAATCAAGGGCCGCCATCCCGCGCGTGACCACGCCGCGATTCCGCGGGATCGCCTGTCCCGGCCGCCCGCCCGGCCATTCGGGCCGAGTCTTGACGCGCGGGCGCGAGAAAGGCATTAGGACCGTCCGTAATTCAAGGGCAGTGTCGCGGTCCTCCGCGCGGAGCCCCAGCGGAACATGGGAGGATGACAATGGCTACAAGCGGCGTACAGGGATTGCACATGGACATGGTGAGCGGCTGGCTGCTCACGAGCGGCCTGCGCATCGCGCTCATCCTGGTCATCATGTATGTGGCCACGCGCGCGGCGCGCTTCGTCGCCACGCGCATCTTCGCGGTCTTCACCGCCAAGGACTCCTCGGAGATCAAAAAGCGGGCCGACACGTTCACGTCGATCATCCGCATGCTCATGACCATCGGCATCGTGGCCATGGGCGTGGTGAGCATCCTGAGCGAGCTGGGCGTGGAGATCGGCCCGATGCTCGCCGCCGCCGGCGTGCTCGGCCTAGCCGTGGGCTTCGGCGCCCAGCACCTCGTGCAGGATGTCATCAGCGGTTTCTTCCTCCTGCTGGAGGACCAGCTCCGCGTGGGTGACGTGGTCGAGGTGGCCGGCAAGAGCGGGCTGGTGGAGCGGCTGACCCTGCGCACGGTGGTCCTGCGCAGCCTGGACGGGAGCGTGCACTTCGTGCGCGCGGGCCAGATCAACATCGTGACGAACATGACCAAGGATTTTTCGCGCTACGTGCTCGACGTGGGCGTGGCCTACCGCGAGAACGTGGACCGGGTCATGGAGATCCTGCGCGAGCTCGACGCGGAGTTGCGAGCCGATCCGGTATTGGGTCCGGGCATGACGGAACCCATTGAGATACTCGGCCTGGACAAGTTCACGGATTCGGCGTTCGTGATACGGGCCAGGCTGACGACCAAGCCCGGCCGGCAGTGGGAGATCGGCCGCGAGTTCAACCGCAGGCTCAAGAAGCGTTTCGATGCCGAGGGCATCGAGATCCCCTTCCCGCGCATGACCGTGTACACGGGACAGAACAAGTAGAACGGACCCTCGCCTCCGCATGGCCCGGCCAAGGCTTCGTCCTGGCGCAGGGCTCGCGAGCCGTTTTTGCGAGAGAGGCCCCTTTTTGAAAAAAGGGGCCTCTCTCGCGCGCTCTCCACCAAAAACTTTTGATATTATTTCAGCATCCTGCCTGGGTGGCGCAGTCAAAAGACGAGGTTCCAAGGGGGCCGCGCCCCCTGGCCGCCGGAGGCAGCATGAAACGACCTTTGTCACTGATCTGAGAGAACTCCGCGCCCTCTCTCGGCCGCCTGGCCGGCTAGAAGTACACGCTCAGGCCGAGGGAAGGCCTGATGAAGGTGCGGTCGTAGTCGTTGTTGCCCTGCTCCAGCTCGCGCTGGCCGAGCTCCACGATCATCTCCAGAGCCACGGCGTCGGAGAAGAAGTACTCGAAGCCGCCTTCGACCATGATCATCCAGCCATCGGCGTCAACGTCCTCCGCTCCCGCTGCTTCGTAGTCCACATTGTAGAAACCGTACCCCAGGCCCGTGCCCAGGAGCATGTTGACATCGTTGCTTAGGGGCAGGTGCACGCGCACCATGGGACCGAAGACGACATCCGTGGAACTGTAGCCGTCTCCCTGGATTTCTCCCTTGCGCCCCTCGGCCATGAGCCGGGCGCCGAACTCGAAGTTGTCGGCGAACAGATAGCCCAGGCGCAGGTTGCCGGCCAGAATGCGCTCCTCTCCCATGTCCCCTGGATAGCCGTCGTCCGTGTCGAGGAAGGTGGCCGAGGCGTTGAAGCCGCCGCCCAGGGCCACGGTGCCCTGCATGACGTCCGCGGCCAGGACCGGCTGGAGCGTCGAAACCATGATGCACGCCAAACCTGCGAGCATGATGCATGCTCTTTTCATCGCGAGTCCTCCGGGTGTGTATGATGATGCACGGACACCGCAGGCTACCGATGAAGGAGAGGCCGCGTCAAGGCCATGCACGGGGCGGTCAGCCTCGGGCGCAAGGCTCATGGGCGGCGCGGCATGCGGCCGCCATGCGCGTCTTGGCCTTCCGCCGGCCGGAAAGGCCTGCATTGAAATGGCGGGCTTAGAGGACCGCCTCATGGGGAAGGTCCTTGGCGGGTCGAGCCTGGGGAAGGCAAAGTCTTTCCCGGTCGATCCGCGCGCCGCTCCAGAGCAGATTGCTTTTAAGACGCCCGCTCCGGCGTTGACGGCGCAAGTGAATTGCGCCTACGCCCATGCGGCGGCAAGCCATGCCGACGCATGGCTGGCAGAGCATTTTCAAAAGCAAATGCTCAGCCGCGGCCTCTCAGGCCGTGCCGCCCAGCTCGCGGGCCTGCCCGATCCTGCTCTCGCCCTGCCGGACGGACTCCAGGGCGAACTGGTCCTCCAGGAAGGCGAACGATGCGCCCAGGGGCAGGGGTTGCTTGCGCAGGAGATGGCCGTCCCTGAAATAGACCAGGATACGCTCGGGCTCCTGCACGACGATCCCGTGGAAGCCGGGCAGCCTGACGCTCCTCGCGTGCGGGCCCTTGCGCCGTTCGGCCGCGGTCTTGCTCTGCGCCATGAACAGCTTGCGCGGGGCGATGCGCCTGAGTTGATCCTCGGTCATGTCCAGGGCGTCCGCGAGTTGCGGGAAGCTCGGGCGGCGGCCGGTCTGGCAGGCGTAGAGATCGGAGGCTTCGAGCATGTCGCGCAGGCTCTCCACGGGCCAGGGTATGCGTACTCGGCCGGCGGCCAGCGTGGCGACCTCCACGCCCATGGCCTTCACGAAGGCTTTGAAACGGACGAGATACGTTTTTTGCACACCGAGACGCATGGCGATTTCATTCACGCTAGGCATGGAGCCATGCCTGTGGTAATGCTCGCAGATGAACACGTATATATCCCTGTAGCTTGTCCTTGATGCACCCTGCCGCGTGGATTGGGATCGTCTCTGGTACATAACACCTCCGCACATGCCAATGCAGAGAGAATACCAGTCCGGCCGCGTGCGGACCTCCTGGGCATGCGTCGGACGCAACCGCCATGGTGAGCGCAGGCCCTGAAACGCCAAACCGACGATGCGCGAGCGCATGCCCTGATCCGGGCAGCCCGTGGCAGGCAAGAGGAAAAGGAAAAGGCCCGCCGGGAACGTTCCCGGCGGGCCTTCGGCATGGGCGCGGCGAATGCGGCCCGGCTCAAGCCGGGCTCTGGGAGCCGAACATGCGCCGGGCACACTTCTCGAAGTGCAGACCATAGATGGCCAGCTCCACGGCGATGGGCAGGGTCCTGAAATGCGTAAGGCCGGTCTTCAGCACGAGGTGCCAGTAGTGCCAGCGGGCGCGCGAGCGCAGGCCGATGGTCCACATGCTGCGCGCGAAGGCCAGCAGGTCGATCAGGGTCAGCCTGGTGCGCGCCGTGGGCTTGTACTTGCGCAGGAATGTGTGGATGCGCGGGTAGTAATGCTTGGGGCTGTACAGTGACGCAACGAGGTTCTTGTAGCCCTGCATGAGCGTGTCCATGCCCATCTTGGGGATGAAGTTGATGGAGCCGTCCGTGTTCTCGCCGCTCGTGTCGGCCAGCAGACGGTCCTCGGCCTTGAGCCGATGCCACAGGCGCGTGCCGGGCAGGGCGTTGAGCACGCCGACCATGGCCGTGACCACGCCGACCTTCTGGATGAAGCCGAGCTGGGCCTCGAAGATGGACTCCTGGTCGCTGTCGAAGCCCACGATGAAGCCGCCCATGACCTGCATGCCGTGGGCGTGGATGGCCTCCACGGCGCGGGTCAGGTCCAGGGCCGTGTTCTGGTGCTTGCTGCACTCCTTGAGGCTCTCGGGCGAGGGGCTCTCGATGCCCAGGAAGACCTTGTGGAAGTTGGCCATGCTCATGAGCAGCATGAGCGTCTCGTCCTGGGCCAGGTTCACGCTGGCCTCGGTGAGGAACTGGAAAGGATGGCGGCGCTTCTTCTGCCAGGCGATGATCTCGGGCAGGAGCTGCTTGACCTTGTCCTTGTTGCCGATGAAGTTGTCGTCCACGACGAAGACCGACCCGCGCCAGCCCGCGTCCCAAAGCGCGTCCAGCTCGCGGAGCATCTGCGCGGGCGTCTTGGTGCGCGGCACGCGGCCGTTCATGACGATGATGTCGCAGAACTCGCAGTTGAAGGGACAGCCGCGCGAAAACTGCACGGCCATGGTCGCGTAGCGCCTGAAGTCGATGAGCGACCACATGGGCGCCGGGGTCTTGGTGATGTCCGGCTTCTCCTCCGAGGCGTAGACGGCTTGCGGACGGCCCGCTTCCAGGTCGCGCAGGAACAGGGGCAGGGTGATCTCGGCCTCGTTGAGCACGAAGTGGTCCACGCCCGGAAACAGGTGCGGCGAGGAGGAGAAGGCCGGGCCTCCGGCGACCACGCGCTTGCCGGCCTCCTTGCAGCGCCGGATGATCTCCAGCGCGCCGTCCTTCTGCACGAGCATGGCGCCGATGAAGACCATGTCGGCCCAGGCGATGTCCTCGTCGCGCAGCTCCTCCACATTGCAGTCCACCAGCCGCTTGTCCCATTCCTCCGGGAGCATGGCCGCCACCGTGAGCAGGCCGAGCGGCGGGTAGGCCGCGGCCTTGGAGATGAAGCGCAGCACATGCTTGAAGCTCCAGAAAGTGTCCGGATAGCTGGGATAGGCGAGCAGGATGCGCATGTCCGACCTCGTGGTTCTGGTTACATCGAACAGATATAATCGAGAAGCACGAAGAGAAAAAGGCCGGAAGTAAATAATTCATCCCGCGAAGCAGGTTGGCGACCGGCGCGGGCCGGCGGCGCGGGATCAGTCGCGCAGAGGAGAGAGGCGCAGCCCGTACAGGGCTAGCTTGTGGCGCAGGGTCCGGGGGCTGATTTGCAGGAGCTGGGCCGTGCGCTCCTTGCTGCCGCCGGCCGCGCGGAAGGCGCGGTGTATGGCGCGGATCTCGGCCTCCCTGACCGCGGCGTCCAGGCACAGGCTGTCAGGGGCGTCCGCCTCGGGCACGCAGGCCGCCTCCATCTCCATCTGGAGCGGAAGGTGCCTCGGCAGGATGACGCCGCCCTCGGAGAGAAGCACGAGCCGCTCCACGAGATTCTTCAATTCGCGGACATTGCCCGGCCATGGGTAGCTCGCCAGGATCTTGCGGGTGTCCGGGGCCAGGCTGAGGTCCGGCTTGTGGTAGCGATGGCCGAACAGCTCCAGGAAGTGCTCGGCCAGGAGCGCGATGTCCTCGCGCCGCTCGCGCAGCGGCGGCAGGTCGATGGGCACGACGTTGAGCCGGTAGTACAGGTCCGCCCTGAAGCGCCCTTCCCGGACCATCTCGGGCAGGAAGCGGTTCGTGGCGGCGACGATCCTGGCCCGGAAGGGCATGTCCCGCTCTCCGCCCAGGCGCTTGAAGCGCCTCTCCTCGATCACGCGCAGGAAATCCACCTGATTCGTGGGCGGAATCTCCCCGACCTCGTCCAGGAAGAGCGTGCCGTCCTCGGCAAGCTCGAAGCTGCCTTTCTGGGTGCGGTTGGCGCCGGTGAAGGCCCCGGCCTCGTGGCCGAAGAATTTGTCGGCGAAGAGCTCGCCCTTGAGCACGCCGCAGTTCACGGGGACGAAGGGCCGCTCCTTGCGGCCGGACAGCTCGTGGATGAGGCGGGCGAAAAGCTCCTTGCCGGTCCCGGATTCCCCGGAGATGAGCACGGGGGCGTCGGATCCGGCGACCTGCGCGGCGATGGAGCGCAGGGCGAGCATGGAGGGCGAGCGGAACAGAAAGGCGATGCGCCCGCCGGAGAGATCCATGACATCCTCAAGCTCCTCGACCGGCAAAAAATTGCCGGCATCGTCGTCGGGCTGTCCACTTTTGGGTGCCGGCTTAACCCGCTTTCTAAGCTGCATATTCTCCTGAGTCCCGCCCTTGAGCCTTCCTGTTCTGTACGCGTTGTCAATATATGTGCATGGCTCCGGACATGGCAAGCCCCGCCGTGCGGCCATTCCGGGCGTCCTGCGCAAAGCGGCAATTTTTTGCCGCAAGCGGCAGCCAATTGCCTTGTATCTTCATGCCGGCCGGGCGTCAATCCAGGCAATGCGCCCTTTTTCACAATGGCACGGGTCTTGTTTAGAAGGGGAACAAAGGATTGCAAGCCGCTGAGACAACAGGCGGCTTGCCGGCGGCGGAGACTGATCTGGTGCGGCGTCGGCGGCATGAATTTGCCGTTTTCGGCGCGCAAGGCGCGTGAACGTAATTCAAAGGCAAGGAGTACTGATCGACATGCGCGTATCCCCACCCTCAGCCAAGAGGCTCACGCTCTTTCTGGCAATCGCCGGAGGCCTGGTCATGGCCTTGGCGTTCGTGGCTTTCGCCTCGTCGCCCGAGAACCAGCAGGCCGTGGCCGACGCGGCCGTGGCCGCTGGCGCTCCGGCGGGCGATCCCTGGTGGAAATGGCCGAGCATCCTCCTGTTCTTCTGCTTCGGCCTGGGCATCATCGCCGTGCTCGCCGGCGTGGGTGGCGGCGTGCTCTTCGTGCCGCTGGTGAGCGGCTTCTTCCCCTTCCATCTCGACTTCGTGCGCGGCGCGGGCCTGCTCGTGGCCTTGGCCGGAGCGCTCGCGGCCGGTCCGGGCCTGCTCAAGCGCAATCTGGCCAGCCTGCGGCTGGCGCTGCCCGTGGCGCTCATCGCCTCGAGCTGCGCCATCGTCGGGGCCATGATCGGCCTGGCCCTGCCCACCAATATCGTGCAGATGGCCCTGGGCGGCACGATCCTGTTCATCGCCGTGCTCCTGCTGACCTCCAAGAACGTCGTGCGCCCCGTGGTCACCAAGCAGGACGCCGTCGGCGCGGCCCTGGGTCTCAATGGCGCGTACTACGACGCCTCCACGGGCGAGACCGTCGACTGGAAGACCCACCGCACCCTGCCGGGCCTGCTCCTGTTCATCGTCATCGGCGTCATGGCCGGCATGTTCGGCCTGGGCGCCGGCTGGGCCAACGTTCCGGTGCTCAACCTGCTCATGGGTGCGCCGCTCAAGGTCGCCGTGGGCTCCTCCAAGTTTCTCCTGTCCATCACCGACACCTCCGCGGCCTGGGTCTACCTCAACCAGGGCTGCGTCATCCCGCTCATGGCCATCCCGTCCATCATCGGACTCATGCTCGGCTCGTTCGTCGGCGTGCGCATCCTTGCCGTGGCCAAGCCGAAGATGATCCGCTACCTGGTCATCGGCGTGCTCTTCTTTTCCGGCGCCAGGGCGCTCATGAAGGGTCTTGGGATCTAGAACCGCAAGGAGCCAAGAAATGACTACCCAGAAGGAACATATCGACACCAAGGGGAGAAACCTCGCCATGGCCGACCAGACCAAGGCCTCGCCGGAGCAGATCACCTACGCCAACCTGCTCTTCTATGGCTGCTGGGGCGGGCTTGCCCTCATGGCCCTGACCTACATCATCTATATCACCGGCATCCTCGAGCCCCATGTGCCCGTCGCGCAGGTCACGCAACTGTGGTCCCAGCCCGTGGGAACCTATCTCCGCGAAGGCAACGTCCCGACCGGTTGGGGCTGGGCCGCGCTTCTCGGCAAAGGCGATTTCCTCAATTTCCTCGGTATCGCCCTGCTGGCTGGCATGACCATCATCTGCTACATTCCGCTCGTGTTCGTTTATCTCAAGAAGAAAGACATGATCTACGCCGGCATCGCCATCGCCGAGATCCTTGTCCTTGCCTTCGCCGCCTCGGGCATCGTCGGCGGCGGCGCGCACTAGGAGCAGGTTGAACGGGGAGGGAACGTGAGGAACACGGCGCGCAGGCTGACCGGAATCGACCCGTGCAGGGTGGATCTCGCCGAGATGCTCGACGGGTTGCCCATGGGCATGGCGGTCATCGATGGCCAGGAGACCATCCTCTTCCTCAACAGGAGCCTGGAGCTCCTGACGGGGTACGGATGTGACGAGGCCGCCGGCCTGCCGGCCCGTCACGTGCTCCATCTGGGCCTTCACCCGCGCGAGCTTGCCGAGCGTGTCGAGGCGGTGACCGATCTCATCAATCGCCACCGCCGCAAGCTCCCCGTGCGCTTGAAGTCCATGCCGATCGCCGAGGGCCAAGGCCAGGACGCGCGTCGCCTGCTCGTGATCGAGGACTTGAGCGCCCTCAAGGAGATCGAGGAGCGCGCCCGCAACGTCCTGGCCGGCGCCGAGCTCTTGTCCCGCGGCACGAGCATGGAGGGCGTCAAGCGTCTCGTGCAGGCCGTGGCCGAGACGGACATCCCCACGCTCGTCACGGGTGAGACAGGCACCGGCAAGGACCTCGTGGCCATGGCCATCCACCGGGCCTCGGCCCGCGCGCGCGGCCCCTTCGTCACGGCCACCTGCGGCCCGCTGCCCGAGCACGTCCTGGAGAGCGAGCTTTTCGGCCAGGCCGGCCAGGGCGACAAGCCCGGCAGCCCCGGCAAGTTCCAGCTCGCGCACGGCGGGACGCTTTACATCGCCGAGATAGGCGACCTGCCGCTGACGCAGCAGGCCAGGCTCGTGCGCTTCCTCGACGAAGGGGTTGTCCACCCGGTCGGCTCGGTCTCGGGGCAGAAGGTCGACGTGCGGCTCATCGTCTCGACCAACCGCGACCCCGAGGAGCTCCTGCGCGGCAGGATCCTGCGCGAGGACATCCACCATCGCCTGGGGGTGGCGCGCATCCATCTGCCGCCCCTGCGCGAGCGCGGCGAGGACATCGAGTTCCTCCTGGCGCACTTCCTCGACCTGTTCGCCTCGCGCCTCAAGAAGGCCGTGCAGGGCTTCTCGCCCGAGGCCCGGCGCATCCTGACGGCGTACCCGTATCCGGGCAACGTGCGCGAGCTCAAGAACATCGTGGAGTTCGCGGTCATGATCGCTCGCGGGGCGGCCATCGGGCCGGATTCGCTCCCGAGCCACGTACTCACGCTCGGCCGCTCCGAGCGCCACGCGAAGCGGCCCGAAACCTCCTCCCGAGGGCGCAAGGGCGGGCGGGCGGGCGCGACCGGAAAGTCCGCCAAGTAGAGACCGGAAAGAGCATGCGCGAGAAGAGAGTCCTGATTCCCATATACCGCGAGGAGATCCACCCACGCTTCGACCGCGCCGGGGAGATCCTCCTGGTGACCGTCAGCGAGGACGGGCAGGTCATGGAACGCAAGAACCTCGTCCTGGCCCAGCCTTCGGCGGACGAGATATGCAACCACGTCCTGCGCGAGCGCATCACCCATGTCATCTGCGGGGCCATCGAGGAGGAGTACTACCATTACCTGCGCTGGAAGCGCATCGATGTCCTCGACTTCGTGGCCGGCCTGGCGGAGGAGGCGCTCGGGCGCTTCATCCGGGGCGAGCTGAAATCCGGAGACGTGCTCTTCGGCCGGAAGGCTGTCCATGGCTAAGACGCCGCCCGTGGAAACCAAGGGCCCGCCCCCGGACCTGCACGGCCCGAGGGACATCGAGCCCCGGCGCTACACCATCCTGCGCCGCAAGTTCGTGACCATCATGGCCCTGGTGGCCGTGGTCCCGCTCGTCATCATGGGCGTCATCAACTACCTGGAATTCCAGTCGGCCCTGAACCGGGAGATCCAGAATCCGTTGCGCGGACTGCTCAACAAGACCAAGGGCAGCATCGAGCTCTATCTTGCCGAGCGCGCCTCCATGGTCAGCTTCATTTCCCAGGCCTACGGCTTCGATGAGCTGGCCGACGAGGCCACCCTGCGGCACATCTTCAAGGTGCTCGTCACGACATCCGAGGACTTCGTCGATCTGGGGCTCATCGGCCAGGACGGAGTGCAGGCGGCCTACACGGGACCGTACTCCCTCAAGGGGGCCGACTATTCGGACGAGCCCTGGTTCCAGCTCGTCCAGATCAAGGGCCTGTACATCTCCGACGTGTTCATGGGCTTCCGGCGCTTCCCGCACATGGTCATCGCCGTGCGCCACCTGAGCGACGACGGGCGCTTCTGGATCGTGCGCGCCACGCTGGACACGGGCAAGTTGGACAAGATCATCGCGGCCATGGGCCTGGAGCCCGGCTCCGACGCCTTCCTTCTCAACAGGGAGGGGATTCTCCAGACCAGCTCGCGGCTGTACGGCGGAGTCCTGGAGAAGGCGCGCATTCCCCTGCCGCCGCCGAGCTACGAGATCAACCTCCAGGACACCAAGGACCCGCAAGGCCGGGACGTGTACATGGCCTACTCCTACTTCCCGGACGTCAATTTCATCCTGGTGGCCGTCAAGTCGCGCGTCGGGGCGTTGCAGACCTGGTCCGCGGTCAAGGGGGAGCTGCTGATCATCTTCGCGTTCGGCACGCTGACCATCCTGTTCGTGGCCAACCGCATGGCCCGCGGTCTCGTGCAGCGGCTCAAGGAGAGCGACGAGCGCCGGGAGCTCGCCTTCCGGGAGGTCGAGCACAACCAGCGGCTGTCGTCCATAGGCCGGCTGGCCGCCGGCTTGGCCCACGAGGTGAACAATCCGCTGGCGATCATCAACGAGCAGGCCGGCCTGCTCAAGGACCTGCTCGCGCGCCAGGCCGACAGCCCGGGCAAGGAGCGCTACACCCGCCTGGCGGACGCCATCCTCGCGGCGGTGAAGCGCTGCCGGAGCATCACCCACAACATGCTCGGTTTCGCCAGGCGCATGGAAATCTCCATGGACCAGCTCAACATCAACGAGATCCTCTCCGAGACGCTGAGCTTCCTGTGCAAGGAGGCCGAGTCGCGGGACGTGGAGATCGCCCTGGATCTCGATCCGGCCCTGCCGCGGATTCCCTCGGACCGCGGCCAGATCCAGCAGGTCTTTCTGAACATCTTCAACAACTCCCTGGCGGCGGTTGGCGATCACGGACGCATCGGCGTGTCCACCAGGGACGGCGAGCAGATGATCGAGGTGTCCATCCAGGACAACGGCTGCGGCATGTCCAAGGAGACCATGGAGCACATCTTCGAGCCGTTCTTCACGACGCGCAGGGGCAAGGGCACCGGACTCGGGCTCTCGATCACCTACGGCATCGTCAAGCGCCTGGGCGGCGATATCGACGTCAAGAGCGCGCCGGGAGAGGGCACGACCTTTACGGTATTCCTGCCGAAGCAGGGCAAGTTGGAAGCGAGGGATTAATGGAGAAATCCTCTTGGAAGGTCCTTCTGGTCGATGATGAGCAAGCCTTCATCACGACTCTGGCCGAGCGCCTGGACCTGCGGGGCATCGCGGCGCGCGTCGCCCACGACGGCCTCCAGGCCCTGGAGGAGGTCGAAAAGGCGATCCCGGACGTGATGGTGCTCGACGTCATCATGCCGGGCATGAAGGGGCTGGAGGTGCTCCGGCGCGTCAAGGACAAGCATCCGGCCGTGCAGGTCATCCTCCTCACGGGACAGGGCTCCACACGGGACGGCATAGAGGGCATGCGCCTGGGGGCCTTCGACTACATGATCAAGCCCCTGGACATCGACGTGCTCATCGAGAAGCTGGAGGAGGCCGTGCGCGCGGGGCGCGAGCTTCGCGGGGCGGATAATGGCTGACATGCGCGAAGCCGAGTTCATGGGCGCGCTCATCGCCTCGGTCTCCCATGAGATGCTGAACGTGCTCGCGACCATCCATCAATCGTCGGGGCTCATGGACGACCTCATGGGCGCGGGCGTCAGGAAGGGCCTGCTCGGCATCGGCGTGAAGACCGAGTTCGTGCACCAGGAGAAGTTCAAGGCCATCCTCGGGAACATCGGCCAGCAGGTTCAGCGCGGCATGGCCCTGTCCGAGGCCCTGAACGTCCTGGGCCATGCCCCTGAAATGGATGCGTGGGAGCGCTGCGAGCTGTGGGTCGCGGCTGGAGCGACCTTGCGGCTTTCCGAGCGCCTGGCCCGCAAGCGCAAGGTCAGGTTCAGCCTGGGGCGGCAACAGGCGCCCGTGCAGGCGGGCCTAGGCTCCATCTGGGCCATGATGGCCATCCATGAGGCCATGCAGGCCCTCCTGGCCGGCCTCAAGGACCGCGAGGTCGAGGTCGCGGCCGAGTCGGCTCCCGAAGGCCCGGTGGTGCGCTTCCGGACGGGTTCGTCCGGCTTGTCGGGGCTCGACGTCCCGGCCAAGGTTCTTACTTTCCGTGAGCGGACCGTTCGCCTGATACCCGCGGCGGACGGATTGGCGCTCGTATTCCCCCCTGCCGGGGAAGGCGCCTGAAGCGACAAGGGCGACGCATTTAAAAGGCATCGGAATATCCGGCGTGGATATCAACAGCAAGGAGAGCGAACATGCCCCTGAAGAAGATCAAGCTGCTGCTGGTGGACGACGAGGAGAACTTCGTCAACACCCTGTCCGAGCGCATGAAGATGCGCGACGTGCCCTCCAAGGTGGTCTACAGTGGCGAGCAGGCCCTGGAAGTCGTGGAGACCGAGACCCCGGACGTCATGGTCCTCGACCTGCGCATGCCCGGCATCGACGGCATGGAAGTCCTGCGCAAGGTGCGCAAGGCCCATCCGCGGGTCCAGGTGATCATCCTCACCGGCCACGGCACGACCCTGGACGAGGAGGAGGCCAAGCGGCTGGGAGCCTTCCACTACCACAAGAAGCCCATCGACATCGACGAGCTCCTTGGCACGGTCAAGAAGGCCTACCGCGAGCGCATCGAGGATGCCATGGTCGCGGCGACCTTCGCCCAGGCCGGCGACTTCAACGGCGCCCGGGATATCCTCGACGAGGACAAGCAGAAGTAGGGGGCCGTGCCATGAGCCATCCGGTGCTGCTCGTCGATGACGAGACAGCCTTTGTCGACGCCCTGGCCGAGCGGCTGGAGGCGCGCGGCATCGAGGTCGCCGTGGCCTACGACGGAGACATGGCGCTGGAGAGGCTCTCGGAGGATGTCCATGTGGTCGTCCTCGACGTCAACCTTCCGGGAAGGAGCGGCCTGGAGGTCCTGGGCGCCATCAAGGAGCGCTCCTCCCTCGTGGAGGTGCTCATGCTCACCGGGCAGGCGGATGTGCGCACGGCCGTGGAGGGCATGAAGCGCGGGGCGGCCGACTACCTCCTCAAGCCCGTGGAGCTCGGCGTCCTCCTGGAGGCCATCCGCAGGGCCGAGGGGCGGCGCGTGCAGACGCTCGAAAGCCGCAGGTTGCGCGAGGCGGCGCAACTCGTCACGTTGGGCGGCCTGGCGCGCGGGGTGGCCCACGAGCTGAACAACCCGGTGAATGTCATGGTCACCTCGGCCGGCTGGATGCTCGACCTCCTGGCCGACGAGGCCAAGGCATGCCCGGCGTCCGACGAGCTCAGGGACTCGGCCGAGCGCATCGTGGAGCATGGCCGGCGATGCAAGGAGCTGACCCTCAAGCTCCTGAAATACTGCGGCCAACGCGACATGAGGATCCGCGAGAACGACCTCGCGGCGGCCGCGGCCAAGGTGCTCGGCGGCATCGCCCCCAAGGCCGAGGCCCGTGAGGTGACGGTCAAGGAGGACATTCCGAAAGGTTTGCCGACCCTGCTCTGGCCGCCCGCCGACTTGGAAGAGGTCTTGAGCGTGCTCGTGGACAACGCCCTGGAGGCCATGACCGGACCCGGCGGCAAGATCGAGCTTTCCGCCCGCGTTATCGACCGGAGTTTGGTGATCGCCGTGGCCGACAGCGGCCACGGCATCTCCAAAGACATCCTGCCGAGGATCTTCGACCCCTTCTTCTCGACCAAGGAACCAGGTCAGGGCATGGGCCTCGGCCTGGCCATATGCCAGACGGTCGTCACAGGCCACGGCGGCCGCGTGGAGGTCGAGAGCGAGCCCGGCAAGGGCTCGGTCTTTCGCATCCACGTCCCCCTGGGCGACAGCCCCCGGCGCACCTGACGAGCAACATCCGCCTTCCCGCCCCGAAGCGCCTTGCAGGTGAACCAGGCAGGGCTTTGTCTCCCCTAGTCCCACCCGCCGAGGTCACTCCTGACAGGGTGGCCCTTGGAGCCCCTTTATTTGCGGACTGTTCCGGATGCCCGTGAATCGATAGCCCTTCTCGCCCCCCGCCGGTTTTCTCCTCCGCATAACGCGGACGCTTGCCGGCGGCCAAGGCCGAGGATTACTCCGCCCCTTTCAGACACTCGGCTGGCTTCGGGCTGAACAGCTCCAGCCGGATCGGGCAGGGAATTACCAAAGAGAAAGGGCCCTCGGTTTTCACCGTGGGCCCCTTGATTTCAGTGGTGCCGCGACACAGATTTGAACTGCGGACACGGGGATTTTCAGTCCCCTGCTCTACCAACTGAGCTATCGCGGCACGTTCGAGGGGTGACTAGTAACGAAGCCGTCTCGAGTTTGCAAGCACTTTTTTGCGTCCCAGGTTTTTTGCTCGGCCTGGCGCGGCCATGACGCCAGCTTCGGTCGTCGGGCCGGAACAGCCCGTTAATCCTGAAAATGGCCGGCGATGACCTCGCCGTCCTGGGGCCTAGCTCGGGCGTCGAGCTCCTTGGACTCGCCGTGGCAGCGGAAGCCGCCATCGACGGAGGCGACGTAGCCCGCGGACAAGACTTTGGAGTAGGGGATGACCTCGCGCAGCTCCTCATGGCGGATGCGGTCCGGGAAGAGCACGGGCACGGCCTGGCCGGAGAAGTCCTCGAAGATGATGTACTTCACGACACTGGCTCCGGGTCTGTGGTGGTTTCGATACCTTGGGGCATAGCATCGGCACGGCCTTGGGGCAAGGAGGTCCGCGCGGGCTCGCTGCCGCCGAGCTTCCTGACGATGGCCTTGGCCGGGATCATGCCCGTGGCCGCGGCGGAGACGATGTTGCCCGCCACGCCTGGACCGTCGCCGGCCACATACAGGCCTTCCACCGTGGTCATGAGGTCGTTGTCCGTCACGATCTGGGTGGCGAAGAACTTGATCTCGGGCGCATAGAGCAGCGTCTCGTCATTGGATACGCCGGGCACCACGAGGTTGAGCTTCTCCAGGCCCTCGGTGAGGTTGGTCAGGATGCGCTCGGGCAGGGCCATGGCCAGGTCGCCGCAGGTCACGTTCTGCATGGTCGGCTCGATGTAGCCCTTCTTGATGCGGTTCCAGGTCGAGCGACGGCCGCGCTTGAGGTCGCCGAAGCGCTGCAGGATGGGCTTGCCGCCGCCGATGAGCGTGGCTAGGCGGCCGATGGCCTCGCCATAGGCCTGGTTGTCGGTCACGGGCTCGGTGAGCACGACCTTGGACAGGAAGGCGAAGTTCGTGTTCTCGCTCTTCTTGTCCATGAAGGCGTGCCCGTTGACGCACACGAAGTCTTGGTAGTTCTCCAGGGCCACGAATCCGCCGCGGTTGGTGCAGAAGGTGCGCGTGGAGTCGTCGTATTTGGGCGTCTGCACGAAGAAGGTCGGGTCGTAGATGATGTCCGTCAGGTCGCTCATGACGTCGTTGTGCACCTCGACGCGCACGCCGACCTCGATGCCGCGCTGGCTCATGCCCAGCCCGAGCCTGCCGGCCACCTTGCCCACCCACTCGGCGCCCACGCGGCCGGGCGCGAGCACGACATTGGGAGCCTGGTACACGCCCTGGGACGTGACCACGCCCGTCACGCGGCCTTGGTCCACGAGCACGTCCAGGACCTCCTCGGAGGTCCTGATGGTCACGCCCTTGGAGCTGAGGTGCTCGGCCATGCGCGTGATGTGGCTCGGCAGATAGTCCGTGCCCAGATGCTTCTGCCTGATGATGAGCAGGTCGATGCCGACCTGCTTGGCTTGCTTGCGGATGGCCTGGGCGGCCTCCATGTCCGTGGGGTAGACCGGCCCGTCCATGCCGAAGCGGTTGAAGACCTCCTCGGTCTCCTGGATGAGCCGCTCGGCCTCGGGGCGCGGCATGAACTGGGTCAGGTCGGTCTTGCCCAGCTTGTGAATGAAGTTGAGCTTGCCGTCGGAGAACAGGCCGGCCCCACCGATGCCGCACAGGATGTTGCACGGCTTGCACTTGGTGCAGTAGGTCCATTCGCTGATGGGGCACTTGCGGCCTTTGGAGCCCTTGCCCTTCTCGATGATGAGCACGTTCAGATCGGAATGCTCGGCAAAGCTCCAGGCCGAGAAGAGCCCGGCGGGCCCGCCGCCCACGATGATCACGTCGAAATGCTTCCGTTCGGCCTTGCGTGTCTTGGCCATGAGTATCTCCTGATGCGCGGTCCTCGGGCAGGCGTCATTCTCCGCTGAGCAGGGCATCGCCGGCCCCTTGCGGAGCGCGCATGCCGGATGCGGCCAAGCGGAAGGGCGGGGAGGTGCGTTCACACCCAGGCGGATACCATTGGACGCCAGCCCGGAGTGTCCACTTTATGAGGTTCTTTCAGGAAAATGCAAGCTGAAAGGGCTTGGGCGCCGTTTAGCAGACTGTTGAAAAAAGCCGTCCTGGCTTTTTTCAACTTCGCAATGCCTGAGCAAAGCTCAAGCATTGCTCACGGATGCCGCGCACCTATTCGCATCCGGCGGGCCATCCTGGCCCGCTCAGCCTGCATTTCAACAGGCTGTTAGGCCTTGCGCTCGCGATCGAAGGAATCCAGGCCATGGCGGCGGACCGCGCGGCTGCGGGGCATGCCGCCGCGCAGGAAATCAGAGAAGGGCACCCCGCGGTTCTCCAGCAGGATCTTCTTGCAGGCGTGGAAGGCGATGAAGCCCAGGCTCATGGTCACGCTCAGGGAGTGCGCCGGCAGGGCCCAGGCCGGCTCGGCCATGGGCGCGCCGAGGCGCGGCAGGGCCATGAGCGTGCCCGAGACCGCGGCCACGGCGAAGCCGAGCACCACGGCCTGAGCGTACATGCGCTGGCCGGGCGTGTAGCGGCCGCGATGTTCCGCCGGGCCACGACCGCGCAGGAAACGCAGGTTGTCGCGCACGGCCCAGCGCAGGGCCGCGCCGGGCGGGACGGTGAAGATCGTGGTCAGGAAGCGCAGGGTCGGCCTGGGCCGCAGCACGGCCAGCAGGAGCATGGACACGGCCCAGGCCCAGCCGGCAAGGGCATGGGCCAGAAGCAGGCCCGCCTTCCCGCCCAGATTCTCGTGCAGGAGCATGCGCCAACGGCTGGCCTCGGACCAGGATTCCGCCGCTTCGGGCATGACGGCCAAACCCGTCACGAGCATGACGGTCACGCAGGCCGCGTTGAGCCAATGTACGGCCACGGCCGCCGCGCCGTGGCGGAGCAGAACGGGCTCGGGCGGGCGGAGCATGTCGCGCAGGGCGGCCACTCAGAGCCTCCCTGGGCGGCGAGCCCTGCCAGGCGGCATCAGCAATCCATACAAGCCGCGCCCGGCCTTGTCCGTGCGATCGTCGCCCGAAAAGTCCCGAATACGCACATGGCCCCCTGCTACCGCGCCTTCGGCCTCGGCTTTCTGCCTCCAGGGCCGGCCAAGGCCCGCCAATACGGGCAGCATATGCAAATATGCAGAATGGGGCGCGACTTGGCTATCGGACGGCCGCTCATGCGCGCGTCATCCGGCGGCCTACGACCCGAGATTTACCTACGCGCTTTGCCTGAACGGCATATAACCATGGGGTCAAGGGGCCCGTGGCCCCTTGCGGGAGAGGGTCTGGGAGAGGGCGCGAAGCCCTCTCCCAGTTGTTCCTTGATCAGCTTGACCTTGAGATGCTCGCTCCGGCGCTGACGGCGCAAGTGAATCGCGCCCAGGCCCACGCGGCAGCCATGCCGGCGCATGGCGTGCAGAGCATTTTCAAAAGCGGATGCTCTATGCCCCGACCGGGGCAGCGGCTGATTTGCGGGCTTGTTCGGGCCAGAGCTGGGCCAGGAGCATGCCGCCGAGCATGAGCCCGCAGCCCGTGAGCCCGCGCGTGGTCATGGTCTCGCCGAGCAGTGCCCAGCCGGCCAGGGCCGCGAAGGCGCCCTCCAGGGACAAGAGAATGGAGGCGTGGGCCGGCGGCGCGTCCTTCTGGGCCACGACTTGCAGTGTGTAGGCCACGCCCACGGACATGAGGCCGCCGTAGAGGATGGGCAGGGCCGCGTCCAGGATTCCCCCCAGGCGGATCTCCTCGGTGAAGGCGGCCGCCAGGAAACTCAGGGCCGCGCAGCAGGCGTACTGGAGCACGGACAGGCGCAGGGCCGGTATTCTGGGCGCGAGCCAGCCGATGATGAGCACGTGGCCGGCGAAGCAGAAGGCGCACACGAGCACGAGCAGGTCGCCGAAGCTTATGCTGAGATCGCCGGTGACGGACAGGAGGTACAGGCCAGCGGCGGCCAGGACCGCGCCGATCCACACGCCAAGGCCCGGCCTCTGCCGCCAGAACAGCCCCAGGATGGGCACGATGACCACGTACAGGCCGGTGATGAAGCCGGCGTTGCCCGCGGTGGTGTACATGATGCCGACCTGCTGGAAGCTCGCGCCGGCGAACAGGGCCAGACCGGCCAGCAGGCCGCCCAGGAGCGCTCCCCGCGTGGGCATGGCCGCCGGGTTGCCGGCGCCGGGATCGCGCAGGGCGAACGGCGCGAGGACCAGGGCGCCCAGGGCGAAGCGCACGCCGTTGAAGGTCATGGGCCCCACGTGGTCCATGCCCATGCGCTGGGCCACGAAAGCCGCGCCCCAGATGAGGGCGGCCAGAAGGAGCAGTCCGTCGGCCCTGAGCTCGCGGGCGCGCATGTCTTTCTCTCCGGTCTTCTACAGGTTTTGCCAGCCGCGGCGGATCATGTTCACCGCGATGGCCACGAGGAGCAGCGAGATGATCTTGGACAGGGCCTTGATGCCGTTGACGCCGATGTAGCCGGAGATGGTGCGCACGTGGATCATGATGACATGGTTGAGTCCCAGGTTGACCAGGAGCGCGGCCAGGGTGGGCGCGACGCCGCGGGTGGTCGTGAGCGCGAGCAGGGCCGTGAGCATGGCCGGGCCGGCGATGAGCGGCATGCCCAGCGGCACCACGCCGAACTCGCCGTCATGGAAGATCGGGGCCTGCTCGTGCTCCAGCAGGCTGCGCGCGCCGATGATGAGCAGGATGAGCCCTCCGGCCACGAGGAAGTCGGCCACGGTGATGCCCAGGGCCGTCAGGAGCATCCGGCCGCCGAACATGAAGGCCACCCCGACCGCCAGGCCGGTGATGGAGGCCTCGCGGGCGATGCGCCGGCGCTTGGGCTCCTCCATGTGCGCGGTCAGGCCCAGGAACAGGGCGGCCATGCCCAGGGGGTCGATGGCCACGAACAAGGGCACCCAGGCCAGGAAAAAGTTGTTCAGCCACTCGCTCATGGACTACTCCAAGCATCTCCAGGCGCGGAAGACAACCAGAATTCCCGCGGGATGTAAAGGGAGGCGCGCCAGTGCTCGCCCACGCCGGGAGTGGACTGCTCCGCCGCGGCGCCAGCCTGATCGGGGTGCGCGCATTGACATGCCCGGATGCCGTTGCTACGTCATGCGCGCATAAGCCGAACTGTAAGGGTGGCTTGCACGTACCTTTTCGCCACGCATAGACCGGACGTCGAACGGCTCGCCTCAAGAGGGGGAACGGAGCGCCATGTCTTCCGCCAAGGTCATGATCGTCGAGGACGAGGCCATCGTGGCCATGAGCCTGGAGCGGGCGGTCCGCAAGATGGGCTACAGCGTGAGCTGCATCGTGGACAAGGGAGAGGAGGCGGTCAGGCGCTTCGAGGATCAGCCCGCGGACATCGTGCTCATGGACGTGCGCCTCAAGGGCGAGATGGACGGCATCGAGGCAGCCCGGCGCATCGTGAGCAGGCGGCGCATCCCGGTCATCTTCCTCACGGCCTACAACGACCCCGCGACCATGAGCCGCGCCGAGGACATCCCGCCCGCCGCGTTCCTGGCCAAGCCGGTGGACGAGCTGGCGCTCGCCCAGGCCATCTCCCGGGCCACGAGCTAGAGCGGCTCGCGGATGAGCCGGGAAGGGCGTTGCCCTTCCCAGCCCCCGCACTTCATTTACAGACCGCCTAGTGCAGCGTGTCGCTGTCCCTGGCCGAGGCCGAGGGCGGGGACTCCATGAGCTTGCGGGTATAGTCGCGGACCTGCTCGGTGTCCTTCCAGCCCGCGTACAGATCCTCCCACTCTCCGAAGCCGCGCTGCTCCTCGTCCAGGTAATCCTCGTGGCCCTTGATCCACAGGCCGAAGAGATACATCTCCACCTGGAAGGCCTTGCTGTCCATGATGCTGGAGACCAGCGCCGTGGAGTGCTTGGGGCCGTCGATGTGCGCGCCCACGTAGGCGCAGACCATGTCGCAGGACTTCTGGTAGTCGATCTCGCCGCCGTTCGCGATCCTGGCCAACTCCTCCAGGTGAGGGTGCGAGGCCTTGATCTCCTCCAAGCGCTCGGGGGGCACGCTCATGAAGAGCTTGTCGTCGCGCTCCTCCACGAAGTAGAAGCGCAGCCACTGCTCGAACCTGAAGACCTGGCTGATCTCGGCCTGGGCCTTCTTCCTGTTCTCCATCATCTCGAATCTCCTTGGCTCCCGCGGTCATGCGTGCGGGGTCCGAGATAATGGTCACCAATCGCGGCCTCGTCAAGCGCTATGCCTTGGGCGGACGGCCGTCCTTGCCCGGCCCGCCCTCGGGCATGGTGAGCTCGTCGCGCGGGCTCTGCTGGTCCTGGGACGGGTTCAGCTCGCCGGGCGCGACCCAGTCGTACTCCTGGTCCTTGAGCCAGGCGGCGCTCTTCCTAGGGCAATTGCGCAGGCCCTCGACCGGGAAAGAGGCCTTGAAGTTCTCGGGCGGCACCGGGCCGCAGACCGAGATGATCTCCTCGCCCCGGAATTCGGCGGCGTACAGCTCGCCCGTGGAGCGTAATTTGGCGTAGTGGTAGGTGGTCAGCATGCGTCTCCTCCCGTGGCCTCCCGTGGTCTTGCCGATCCGTCCGGCCGCAAGGCCAGCCCTGCCCGCCGGCCCGCTAGGGCGCCTGCTCCTTGAGCGGCGGGGCGATGTCGCCCGGCTCGACCCACTCGTAGTCCTTGCCCTCCAGCGAGCCGATGCCACGGTCCTCGCACTGGGCCAGCTTCGTTTCACTGACGGTCAGAGCGAACTCGCTCTGATCGAAGGGGCCTCAGACCTTGACGATTTCCTGGCCCTCGAATTCCACGGCGTACACCTTGTTGGTCTTCCTCTCCTTGGCGTAGCGGAAATTGCGCAGCATGGCTTCCTCCTGTCACGTGAGGTTTGCCCAGGCCCGGAGCGGACCCGGCCATTGCATCATGCCACTATGCAGGATCGGACGGGAGGCTTGGATGAGAAATAAGGCGGCCCCGGTCTAACGCCCGGCAGGCAACCGGCCGGGAAAGCCGAAATGGTCCGCCGACAAAAACGTGGGGGCCAGGGGTCCGTGGCCCCTGGCGGGAGAGAGCCCGAGAGAGGGCAGCGCCCTCTCTCGGTATTCAGGCCTTGCTGCAAGCCACGAAGTGGCCGGGGACCAGCTCGCGCAGGTCGGGCACGTTCGCGCGGCAGTCGGGCTCGGCCAGGGGGCAGCGCGGGGCGAAGGCGCAGGCGTCCACCGAGGGCGGCCCGGCCTCGGCCCTGGCGGGCAGGCGCGCCTTGAGCTTGCGCGGGTCGGGCTCGGGCACGGCGGCCAGGAGCGTGCGCGTGTAGGGGTGCAGGGGGTTGGCGTACAGCTCGTCGCGTTCGGCCAGCTCCACGAGCCGGCCCAGGTACATGACGGCCACCCGGCGGCTGATGTGGTTCACCACGGCCAGGTCGTGGGAGATGAACACGTAGGTCAGGCCGAGCCGCTCCTGCAAGCCTTGCAGGAGGTTGATGATCTGGGCCTGGATGGACACGTCCAGGGCCGAGACCGCCTCGTCGCAGACCACCAGCTCCGGGTCCAGGGCCAGGGCGCGGGCAATGGCCACGCGCTGGCGCTGGCCGCCCGAGAACTCGTGCGGATAGCGGCCGGCGTCCTCGGGCCGCAGGCCCACCAGGGACAGCAGTTCGCGCACGCGGGCGGCCCGTTCGCGCCGCCCGCCCCGGCCGTGGATTACCAGCGGCTCGCCGACGATGGCCCCCACGCTCCGCCGCGGGTTGAGCGAGGAGTAGGGGTCCTGGAAGACCATCTGCACGCGCGCGCGAAAGTCCCGCGGCGGGCGAGGATTGATGTTCCGGCCCTTGTAGAGCACGGCCCCGGAGCTTGGGGCCTCCAGGCCGAGCATGAGCCGGGCCAGGGTGGACTTGCCGCAGCCGGATTCGCCCACCAGGCCCAGTGTCTCGCCGGCGCGCACGGACAGGCTCACGCGATCCACGGCGCGCAGCTCGCCCCGGGTCAGGCCCAGCGGCCCCTCGCGCAGGATGTAGCCGCGGCTTGCTTCGCGTATTTCGAGCAGCTCGGTCATGGGCTCCCTCAGGCCTGTTCGTTGGTCGCGAAGCCATGGAGCAGGCAGCGCACCTTGCGACCGCCGGGCATCTCCACCAGCGCCGGCTCGTTCCCGGAGCAGAAGCCCGTGGCGTCCGGGCAGCGCGGGTGGAAGGCGCAGCCCCTGGGCAGGTCCATGAGGCTCGGCACCGCGCCGCCGATGGCCGCCAGCCGCCTGCGCTCGCCGATGCGCGGCACCGAGGCCAGCAGGAGCCGCGTGTACGGGTGCAGGGGCTGGTCGAAAAGCTCAAGTACCGGGGCCTCCTCCACGACCTTGCCCGCGTACATGACCGCCACGCGCTGGCAGGTCTGGGCCACCACGCCCAGGTCGTGGGTGATGAGCATGACCGCCGTGTCGCGCTCCTCCTTGAGCCGGCGCATGAGCTCCAGGATCTCGGCCTGGATGGTCACGTCCAGGGCCGTGGTGGGCTCGTCGGCCAGGATGAGGTCCGGGTCCAGGGCCAGGGCCATGGCGATGACGATGCGCTGGCGCATGCCCCCGCTCATCTCGTGGGGATAGCTCTTGAGCCGCCGGGCGGGCTCCGGGATGCCGACCTTGACGAGCATCTCGCGAGCGCGCTCCATGGCCTCGGCCTTGGACAAGCCCCGGTGCAGGCGCACGGCCTCGGCGATCTGCTCGCCCACGCGGAAGACCGGGTTGAGCGAGGTCATGGGCTCCTGGAAGATCATGGAGATGGCGTTGCCGCGCACCTTGCGCAGCTCGGCCTGCGAGGCGCGCACGAGGTCCAGGCCCTTGAAGCGCACAGAGCCGGCCACGATGCGGCCGGGCCTGGGCACCAGCCCGAGCACGGACAGGGAGAGCATGGTCTTGCCGCTGCCCGACTCGCCCACCACGCCGAGGGTCTCGCCGCCCGATATGGACAGGTCCACGCCGTCCACGGCCCGGCCGATACCGCGCGCCGTGACGAACCACGTGCGCAGGTCGCGAATCTCCAGGACTGGCTGTGCTTGCGTCATGCGGCTTGTCTCGCCCTTTGCCGGGAGGCGGGAGAAGCCAGAATCTCCGGCCGGCTCCTCCCGCTCCCTCCTTTCCTACACCCGAGTCGCGCCGGGAGCAGGCTCGCCGGGCGGGTGCGTCGTTGCGCCCGTCGGAGGTCTCGGGCGCTCGCCGTCCCAAGACCTTCGACTTCTGCTCCAAAGTTTACGAGGTTTCGTCCAGGCGGGCAAGGCGGCGTTGTCATTCCTGGGCCCCTCCGCTAGAAGAGTTTGCTGCCCGACCATTCCCAGAGCAGATTGATGATTTAAGACGCTCGCTCCGGCGTTGACGGCGCAAGCGGATTGCGCCTACGCCCACGCGGCGGCAAGCCATGCCAAGGCATGGCCTGCGGAGCATTTTCAAAAGCAAAGTGCTCTGGCAAGGAGAAACATCGAGTGCCCCATATCGCCATCATCGGCGGCGGACTGGCCGGATGCGAGTGCGCCTGGCGCCTCGCCCAGGCCGGGATCGCCGTGCGCCTGTTCGAGATGAAGCCGCTCAAGCGCTCGCCAGCCCACAACGAGGACGGCCTGGCCGAGCTGGTCTGCTCCAATTCACTGCGCTCCGAGGACCCGGACTCGGCCGTCGGCCAGCTCAAGATCGAGATGCGCGAGGCCGGCAGCCTGGTCATGGAGGCGGCCGAGGCCGCGCGCGTGCCGGCCGGCAAGGCCCTGGCCGTGGACCGCCGCCTGTTCTCGGAATACGTGACCGCCAAGGTCGAGGCCCACCCGCTCATCGAGGTCGTGCGCGCCGAGGTGGACTCCCTGGACAGCCCGCTGCTCGGGGACGCCCGGCGCGTGGTCGTGGCCGCCGGGCCGCTGGCCAGCGATGGCCTGGCCGCCAGCCTCGCGCAAGCCGTGGGCGACAGGGAGCTGTACTTCCACGACGCCATCGCGCCCATCGTGGAGGCCGACTCCGTGGACATGGAGCACGCCTTCTGGGGCTCGCGCTACCGGCCCGAGGACGACGACTACCTGAACTGCCCGCTGAACCGGGAGGAGTACGAGACCTTCGTGCGCGAGCTGCTGGCCGCCGAGACCGTGCCCTGCCGCGAGTTCGAGGAGCACATGCACTTCGAGGGCTGCCTGCCCATCGAGGAGATGGCCGCGCGCGGCGAGATGACCCTGGCCTTCGGACCCATGAAGCCCGTGGGCCTGGACGATCCGCGCACGGGCCGCCGGCCTTACGCCGTGCTCCAGCTGCGTGCCGAGAACCGCGAGCGCACGGCCTTCAACCTCGTGGGTTTCCAGACCAAGCTCAAGTACCCGGAGCAGAAGCGCGTCTTCGGGCTCATCCCGGCCCTGCGCCATGCCGAGTACGCCCGCCTGGGCTCCATTCACCGCAACACCTTCGTCAACGCGCCGACCGTGCTGAACGACGAGCTGGAGCTCAAGGCCCGGCCCGGCGTGCACCTGGCCGGCCAGATCACGGGCGTGGAAGGCTATCTGGAGTCCGCGGCCTGCGGCCTGTGGGTCGGGCTCATGCTCGCGGCCAAGGCCCAGGGCCGAAGTCTGCCCATGCCGCCCCGCGAGACGGCCATGGGCGCGCTCCTGTCCCATCTGCGCACGCCGGCCAAGAACTTCCAGCCGAGCAACGTGCAGTTCGGCCTGTCTCCGGCCCTGGACATGCGCGCCGGCCGCAAGAAGCGCAAGACGCTCTACGCCGAGCGCGCCCGCGAGCACTGGACCGTCTGGCTGGCCGAGCACGTGACCGGGCAGGTCCCGTCATGAGCGCGAACGCCTTTGCCGTCGATTTCCGCGTGCGAGCCCACGAGCTGGGCGCCGAGGGCTGCGCGCGGCTGCCCGCGCTGCTGGACTACCTGCAAGAGGCCGCGGCCCTGAACGCCAGGAGCCTGGGCTTCTCCCACGAGGAGCTTTCGGCGAGCAGCCTGTTCTGGGTCCTGACCAGGCTCTACCTGCGCCTGTCGCCCGAGACCGTGGAGCGGGGCTGGCCCGGCTGGCGCGAGCGGGTCACGGTGCGCACCTGGCCCGTGGGCTTCGAGCGGCTGCTGGCCCGGCGCGACTTCCTGCTCCTGGACGAAGGCGGCAGGACCATGGGCGCGGCGGTTTCGTCCTGGGTCACTCTGGACGCGGCCACGCGCAAGCTCTCCCCCCTGCCCGAGGAGCTGCGCGCCCGTATTCCGGTGCACGAGGAGCACGCCTTGGAGTTCGAGGGCCGCAAGACGCCCGGCCTGGACCCGTCCACAACCGGAGACGGCGCGCGCATCACGGCCAGGCGTTCGGACCTGGACGTCAACGGCCATGTGAACAACGCCGTGCTCGCGGCCTGGGTCCTGGACGAGGCCGCCGCCGGCTTGCCCGCCCGCATGCGCTGCACGGCCCTGGAGCTGGCCTTCCGGGCCGAGGTGCTGCCGGGCCAGAGCGTCGCGGCCAGGGCAGAGGCGCGGGGGGACGGCTCGTGCCTGCTGGGCCTGTTCTCCGCGGCCGACGGCCGGGAGCACCTGCGCGCCGCGTCCTGGTGGACCGCCCCGCCGGCCGCCGGGCAGCCTTGAGCTGACCCTCGGGCTCGTGTACTCATCCATACGTCATCTCTGGCATCCGCCGTTTTCCCCTCGGGTTCCGGGAGGTCGAGCATGAGGTTGTCCGCCGTGAGCACATTCACCAAGATCATGGGCATTCCCATGCTGACCCTGGCCCTGAGCGCCGGCGCGGTGTTCCTCTACCTGCTCCCGTTCTTCGAAGGCCGGCTCATGGAAAGTCGAGTGCGCGGGAGCAGCGACCTGGTGGACGTGGCCGTGAGCGTCGCGCGTTCCTACCACGAGGCCGCCGAGGGCGGCTCCCTGGAAGATGGCGAGGCCAGGCGGCTGGCCATGGCCCAGATCAGGGCCTTGCGCTTCGGGGAGGACGACTATTTCTGGATCAACGACCTCGACGGCGTCATGCTCATGCACCCGCTTCTGCCCCGGCTCGAAGGGCAGAGCGTCATGGACGAGCGCGACGAGCGCGGCGCGTACTACATGCGCGAGATGGTCGAGGCCGCCAGGAGCCGGGGCCAGGGCTACGTGGAGTACGCCTGGCCCAAGCCGGTCAGCCTTGAGCCCGCGCCCAAGATCTCCTACGTGAAGCTGTTCGAGCCTTGGGGCTGGGTCATCGGCGGCGGCATCTACGTGGATGACGTGCAGCGGGAGATCGCGATCATGCACCGGAATGTCCTCGGCATCGGCCTGGCCGCCTTGGTCCTGCTCCTCGGGCTGGCCTATTTCATGGCCAAGGCCATCACCGGGCCCATCGGCCTGGCCACGGGCATCGCGGACCGCCTAGCCAGAGGCGAGCTGCCCGACGTGCCGCCGAGCGAGCGCCGTGACGAGCCGGGCCGGCTCCTGTCGGCCATGGGCGCCATGGTTCAGACACAGCGCGACAAGGCCGAGAAGGCCGAGGCCATCTCGCGCGGCGACCTGACCGTGGAGGTGCGGGCCTGCTCGGAGAAAGACGTGCTCGGCCAGGCCCTGGCGCGCATGATCGCGTCGCTGCGCGCGCAGATGGGCGAGGTCAACGAGGGCGTCAGCGTACTGGCCGCCTCGGCCGCGGAGATCGCCACGCTCGTCAACCAGCTCGCGGCCAACTCCATGGAGACCACGGTTTCCATCGACGAGACCGTGACCACGGTGGAGGAGCTCAGGCAGACCTCGAACGTGGCCGCCGCCAAGGCCGGCGACGTGTCCGACAACGCCCGGCGCAACGCGGATGTCGCCGCCGCCGGCCTGGGGGCCACGCGCGAGGCCGTGCTCGGCATGGAGGACATCCGGGCCAAGATGGACACCATCAGCCGGAGCACGCACGCCCTGGTCGAGAACGCGCGCACGGCCCAGGAGATCGTCGACTCGGTGAACGAGCTGGCCGACCAGAGCAACCTGCTGGCCGTCAATGCGTCCATCGAGGCGGCCAAGGTGGAGCAGGGCGCCGAGGGCTTCGCCGTGGTTGCCGCCGAGATGCGCGCCCTGGCCGAGGAGTCCAAGCGTTCCGCGGCCCGCGTGCGCAAGCTCCTGGTCGAGATGCGCGCCTCGGCCGAGCGCGCCGCCCAGGCCATGGAAAGCGGTCTCCAGTCCGTGGGTCGCGGCGTGGAGCGGACCACGGCCGCGGGTACGGCCATCCGCTCCCTGGCCGAGAGCATCTCCGGGAACGCCCAGGCCGCGGCGCAGATCGCCATGGTCTGCCGCCAGCAGCTCGAAGGCGTGGACCAGGTGCTCACGGCGGTGCAGAGCATCCGCGACGCCAACACCCAGAACAGCCAGGCCGCGAACAGCCTGCGCGCCGAGGCCGCCGGCCTGGAGTCCCTGGGCAGGCGTCTCAAGGAGCTGGCCGGCCGTTACGTCGTGCGCAAGGGCTAGGGAACCATGTCGCCAGTCCGCAAGCCCGGCGCCTTGAGCAAGGCCATGGCCGAGCGGCGCTCGCGGCGGCGCGAGGAGCCTCCCGACCGCCGTTCCCGCCGGCCCATGGCCCCGGAGCCTCCCGACGCGCTTGAGACGGCCGGCGTCGACGGCTGGCTGGACGTGTCCTCGCCGCTCACGGCCGGACGGCCGCTGCCCTATGCCAAGGCCTTCGAGTGGGATCTGGCCCTCACTGCCCGGGGCGTGGCCCACCGCGCCGAGCGTTTCGCCGGCGGCTGGCGAATCCTGGCCCCGGAGCGCGAGGCCGGCCAGGCCATGGCCGAGCTGACCGCCTACCGCGCCGAGAACCGTCCGGGCAGGCCCGTGCCGGCCTTGCCCCGGCATGAGAACCGCGCCGCCACGCTCTTGGCCGTGGCCCTGCTTTTGCCTTTCTTCGCGCTGACCCGCGCGAGCCTGCCATCCCTCGGGCTCTATCCGCACGTGTGGGACGAGATCGGCTCGGCCCAGGCCGGACGCATCCTGGACGGCGAGTGGTGGCGGCTGGCCACGGCCCTGACCCTGCACGCCGACGCGGCCCATGTGCTCGGCAACGTGGCCGTGGGCGCGCTGTTCATCGCGCCCATCTGCGCGGCCCTGGGCTCGGGGGCGGGCTGGCTGCTCGTGCTCCTGTCCGGCGTGCTCGGCAATCTCGTCAACGCCCTGGTGCTCCTCCCGAGCCACGACTCCATCGGCTTCTCCACCTCTGTCTTCGGGGCGGCCGGCATCCTGGCCGGGCTGCAGGCCATGACCGGCACGGGCCGCTCCCCGCTGTTCACGGCCGTGGCCGCCGGCCTGGCCCTGCTGGCCCTGCTCGGCGCGGGCGGCGAGCGCACCGACCTGGGCGCGCACCTGTTCGGCTTCCTGGCCGGCTTGGCGCTCGGCCTGGCGGCCGGCCGACACCTCCTGCGCCAGGGTCCGCCCGGCAGGGGCGTCAACGCATTGATGGCCCTGACCGCGGCGGCGATCATGCTGTCGGCCTGGGCCTGGGCCTTTCTGGCGCGCTGATCACGGCCCGGTTTATGCACATATTTCGGCGGCCCGCGTACAGCGGGTCACGGCGAGCCCCAACGGCCGACGCCATCCAGGCGTCATGGAGCCCAGGGCCATGAATACAGACAAGCCCCGTGGGCCATCCGCGCGCGGGTCGAGGAAACGTGGATGCAGGAACCCGCCAGCCCGTTGACGCTCCAGGCCGTGCCGGCCGCGCCGGACAAGTCGGCCGCGCCGGCTCAGGCGGCGCGCGACGTCACCGCGCACCTGGCCGCCTTCCGCGAGTTCCTCAACGCGAGCTGGAGCTGCTTCAGCGCCCTGCGCACCCAGAGCGTCTGGGAGGACAACCACACGCTCATCCGCGAGTTCCTGCAAGCCAACTGGCGCGTGCTCGTGGAGTCGCAGCTCCTGCCCTCGGGCGGGCGGCTGCCGCGCTACTTCACCTGCCTGCGCCCGCGCGGGCCGGCCGCCTCCGAGGAGCATCCCACGCACTACATCAAGTGCGAGATGCCCGGGTCCAAGTTCGACCTCGTGGACCGGCGCGTGGCCCTGCTCGGCATCGTCAACCGCCTGGACACGGGCTCCGGCGTTTATCCGCCCTTCGACCACGTGGAGATGTATCCCGTGGAGACCTCCAAGGTGCTCATCGCGCCCTTCCACATGGTCCGCTTCATCCTCGCCGAGTTGCCCGCCGACATGAGCTGATCGCCCCCTGACGTCCGCCCTGCTTTCTGGTATGCCTCGAAGGACTGGCCCAAGGAGGCTGGCATGGGCTTTTTCACGGGCAAGGTCGCTCTGGTCACCGGCGGCGGGCAGGGCATCGGCCTGGCCATCATCAAGGCCTTTCTGGCGCACGGCGCGTCCGTGGTTATATTCGAACGTGACCCCGAGGCCCTGGCCGAGGCAGCCGGGGAGTGCGCACGCCTGCACGGACAGGGGCGCGTGCTCGCCGCGCCGGGCGACGCGGCCCTGGAGGCCGACGTGGCCGCGTCCGTGGGGCGCGCCCTGGGCGGTCTCGGCCGGCTGGACTTCCTGGTCAACAACGCGGGCATCTCCGAGTTCAAGCCCCTGGAGCAGACCAGCCTGGCCGACTGGACCCGCGTCATGGGCGCGAACCTGACCGGCATGTTCCTGTGCGCCAAGCACGCCGCGCCGGCCCTGCGCTCCAGCGGCGGAGCCATGGTCAACATCGCCTCCACGCGGGCCTTCCAGTCCGAGCCGCACACCGAGGCCTACTCGGCCTCCAAGGGCGGCGTCGTGGCCCTGACCCACGCCCTGGCCATGAGCCTCGGCCCGGCCGTGCGCGTGAACGCCATCGCGCCGGGCTGGATCGACGTCTCGGGCTGGAAGAAGAGCAGTGCGCGCGCACCCGTCGCCCTGCGGCCCGAGGATCACGCGCAGCACCCCGCCGGCCGCGTGGGCCGGCCCGAGGACGTGGCCGAGGCCGCGTTGTTCCTGTGCTCGGACAAGGCCGGCTTCATCACGGGCGAGTGTCTGGTGGTGGACGGCGGCATGACCCGCAAGATGATTTACGTCGAATAGCCCGAGAACCAGAAAACGAGGAGAACCCATGAAGACCCGCATAGCCCTCGCGCTGGCACTGGCCGCGCTGCTGGCCCTGGGCGCCTTCGCCTGCACCCAGGAGTCCCAGAACCGCATCAGCCGCTCCATCCAGAACTGGACCGGCACCAACGGCGTGCTGGACATCTACGCCGGCAACCGCCTGGTCATGCGCTTCATCAAGATCGACAAGCTGACCACGGCCGAGAGCACCGGCGGCCGCGAATCCAGGGCCTACCGCTTCGGCTACGGCTACCTGGACCGCGACATGGATTACGAGGTGGATCCGGGCGAGAAAAAGATCTACTTCGAGATCTCGGACTTCTCCACGAACTACGTGTTCTACGAGAGCCCGAAGTAGGTGCGGCAAACGATCAATGCCAAAGGCCCGGAGCATTCAGCTCCGGGCCTTTGCTTTTTCCGTGCGTATTGCATGGCTCGGGCGGAATTGGTCGGGATGCGCCACGGCAACCACCGACACGATACGGGGTCCAGGGGCCGTGGCCCCTGGCGGGAGAGGATCCGGGAGAGGGCGCAAAGCCCTCTCCCGGCTGATCATGCGAACCCCAGCAGCCTGCCCAGGTTCGGCACTTTGGACAGCTCCTCGCGGCGCAGCCAGTAGGCGTTCTGCGCGGAGTAGAGGTCCAGGGGCAGGTTGATGGCCGCGGCGCGGGCGAGCACGCCGCCGGCCGACCGGGGGGTCTCGGCCAGCAGCGCGAGAAGATGCTCCTGGATGCGCTGCGCCAGGCGCAGGGCCGCCGGGTTGTTGCGGCCGGCCTGGGCCAGAAAGTCCGCCAGGTTCTTCTCCGCGCCGGGGGCGGGCGCGTCGCCCACGACGTAGCGCCAGGCCGTGGGCGTGTAGAGTCTGGCCCAGGCATTGCCGGCGTTCTGGGTCGTCTGGGCCTCCTGCCAGGGCTGGAACATGGCCGCGGCTGCCAGGGTCGCGTCCAGCGTGCAATTCCAGGCCGTGCGCTCGGCGTGCTCGACCCAGGTGATGGCCAGGGCCTGGCGCTTGTTCCAGGGCAGGGCGCCGGGAGTCGTGGCCAGGATCATGGCCCCGCCCTTGCGCCGGACCTCGATGGGCCAGGACATGGGGTCGCTCTCGGGTTCGCGGCGCACGCTGAGCTCGTATTCCTCCCGGCCCGTCTCGCGCTCCCACTGCACGCTCATGGCGAAGCGGCCGGGGGAAGGCTTGCCCTTGAGCGTCACGGACACGCCGGGCCAGGTGGCCTTGTCCCGCGCCCCGTCGCCGGGCAGGCGGCCCGTGCTCCACAGGTCGATCACGGCCTGGGCCGCCAGGCTCTGGGGCGTCTCGCGGCGGGCCAGGACCTCGCGGCGCCAGAGGTCGGCGGCCGTGCCCAGGCCGTCAATGTTGGACACGGCCGTGGAGAGCACGGCCTCGACCTCGCGCTGGAGCCGCTCCAGATCGGGCATGCCGCTCCCCTGGCCGATGTCCAGGCTGCGCAAGGCCATGGTCAGGGCGTTGATCGGCTCGATGCGCGAGACCTCGTCGAAGAACCAGGCGCAACTGGCGAAGGAGGCCAAGGCCCACTGCTCCATGGACAGGAGCTTCCAAGCCGTGGCCTGCTCGGCCTGGGACAGGCCCTGGTTGAAGTGCTGCTTCTGGAAGGCCTCCAGAGCCACGGCCTCCGCGCGGACGCGGCCGTAGTCCACCAGGGCGGCGCGGGAATCCCTGAACAGGCCGTGGCCGCGGACGAAGAAATGCCTGTCCACGGCGGCCTTGATCATGTCCAAGGCTTGGCGCAGGGGCGTGCGCCACTTCTGGTTCCAGCCGTGATGACCGCCGGTGGAGCAGCCGCAGTCCTCGCGCCAGCGGCCCACGCCGTGCACGCAGCTCCAGGAGCTGGCCTCATGGAGCTGGGCTTCCATGACCGGCGGATTGGCCGCGAGATAGGCTCCGAAGTTGGTCAGCGACCAGCCGTCGCGTCCCTTGCGGGCCTGGTCGAGTACGTAGGCCAGGGCCATTTCGCCGAAGGTGAAGTGGTGGCCGTAGGTCTCGCCGTCCGTGGCGATGGTCCGCAGGCCGTCATGCGGTCCGCCGCAGATGCGCTGCCAGAAGCCCTCGCCGTTCTGGAGCAGCCGCTCGAAGGCCACGGCCTGGGACAGCGGGCCATGGTAGAAGAAGACCGCGATGCTTCCGCCGGACGGCAGGCGCACGAGGTAGGGCCGGCTCACGTCCAGGCTGCCCTCGTGCACGGGCGTCCAGGCGGCCGGCCGGTCCCGGGCCGAGAGCAGCGGCCGCACGGCCTTGGCCTGGCGCGGAGCCAGGATGGTGTACTTGATGCCGTGGGCGGCGAGCATCTCCAGGGAGGCCGTGTCCACGGCGGACTCCGCCAGCCACATGCCCTCGGGCTGGCGACCGAAGCGGCGCTCGAAATCGGCCTTGCCCCAGGCCACCTGAAGCTCCTTGTCCAGCTCCGAGGCCAGCGGGAGAATGACGTGGTGACAGACCTGGGCCGTGGCGTTGCCGTGGCCCAGCCGCTCGGCGCTTTTCCTGTCGCCCTCCACGATGCGCGCGTAGACCTCGGGTTGTGTCAGCTCCATCCAGCGCAGGAGCGTGGGGCCGACGTTGAAGTTGATCCACTCGTAGCAGTTCATGACCTCCACGATGCGGCCCTGGTCGTCCAGGCGGCGCGCGAAGGCCAACGGACCGTAGCTCTCGCGGCAGATGCGCTCGTTCCAATGCTTGTACGGCGCGGCGCTGCCTTCGGGCAGGATCGTGTCCAGCCAGGGGTCCTCGCGGGGCGGCTGGTAGAAATGGCCGTGGATGCATAGGGCTCTGCTCATGGCGTCTCCAGTGAGGCGGTGTCGCGGGCGCAAGACCGGGAAGTAGCGGAAAGGGGGGATGGAAGCAAAGCCCGATCAGCCGGAGCGTCCGCGCCGGCCATCGTTTCCGGCCTGTCCGACCTGTCCGGCCGGCATGGTCGCGGCGGCCTCCTCGCCGGCGATCACGGGCTGGAAGAGGAGCGTGACCGTGGCGCCTTCGCCCTCCTTGCTCGATAGGTCCACCAGTCCGCCGGTCTCCTCGATCATCTTCTTGATCATGGCCAGGCCCAGGCCGTAGCCCTTGTCCTTGGTGGTGAAGAAAGGGCTGAAGGCCTGCTCCAACTCGGTCTGTGTCATGCCCTTGCCCGTGTCGCTGATCTCCAGGAAAACGTGCGGCTCGGTGCGCCCCGATTTCAGGCTGATGGTTCCGCCGTGGTCCATGGCCTCCACGGAGTTCTTGATGATGTTGATGAGGCACTGCTTGATCGTCTCGGGCTCGCCCACGACCTGGGGCAGGTCCCTGTCCAGGCAGGTCGCGAACTCGATGCCCTGCTTGCGGTAGCCCATGGCCATGAGCTCCACGGTCTCCTGGACCACGGCGGCCAGGTCGGCGTGGGCCACGGCGGCGCGCGAGGGCCGGGCGAAGTTGAGGATGCTCGTGAGCATGCGGTCCAGCCGCTTGGTTTCCTCGGAGATGATGTTCAACTTCACGCGGTCCTTGTCGGAGATGCCCGAGGACTTGAGGAGCGAGTTGGTGAAACCGGCGATGGCGAACAGGGGATTCCTGATCTCGTGGGCCAGGAAGGTGGACATCTCGCCGATGACCGCCAGCTTCTCGGCCTGCTGGCGCATGCGCTCGCGACGCGTGCGCTCGGAGATGTCCCGGCGCATGATCATGACGTGCGAGATCTGGCCGCGCGCGTCGCGGATTGGATAGGAGTAGACGCGGAAGTAGCGCAGATGGCCTTCGGAGTCCACGCGGGTCATGAGGGCTTCGGCCTTCTGGCCGGTCTCCAGGGACGTCCTGAAGGGGCACTCGGCGTCCATGGCCTCGCAGAAGGGTTGGCCGTTTTCCAGGGTCTGCACCTGCCAGCAGGGCAGGCCGTGGGCCTCTTCCTTGGACAGGCCCTTCCGGCTGGTGATGCTCTTGTTGGCGTCCACCACGTTGCCCTTGAGGTCCAGGAGCATGATGTCCTCGCGCATCTCGTCGATGAGCGCCTGGAGCAGGGCCTGATGCTGTTGCAGGTTGGCCTGAAGGTGCATGCTGTTCTGGGTCAGGGTGTGCAGGCCGCAGATGAACGCGGCCAGGGAGTGGTCCAGGAGCGAGGTCTTGGCGGGCAGGGCTCTGCGCAAGGTGTCGCGTAGATGGCGGTTGCCGGTGAACTCGGCCACGATGTCCAGATCCGGATGGCGTTCGAGCATCTCCCGCCAGTCGGCGTACACGGGCACGTTCCGGCCCTTCAAGGCCTTGAGCTTGGGGCTGGCGGGGTTGGGCTCGGCCACGGCCGCCAGGCGCATGACGGGCAGGAACTCGCGGTAGCTCTCGTTGAAGACGATATCCAGGAAGGAGCGGAAGCCTGGGCCGGCGCCGATGATGCCGACCTCGAACTCACGGTCCTCGGACTCCCACAAGCAGTAGAAGTCGGCCTGAGCGGATTTGCTATCTGGGCTCATGATTGTTGTCCGCCTTGGTTGGACAGGCTGCTCAAAGTGCTTGTGCCAATGTTCCCAAAGTGCATGGGAAAAGACAACCAAAAATCAGCCTGTTCCGGAGCGCCATCGAGGCCTTGAAAAAGGCAGTGCGGGCATTCCTAGGGTCGGGCGACGGGTTTTTGCGGAAACAGGTTCATGGAGCATCATTCCGCCGCCAGGCGAAACAAAGGCGGGCCGGGCCCATGAGGGTCCGGCCCGCCTGTCTTCCAGATATGGCCGTCCGCGCTATGGCAGGTTGCAATTGAACTGGAAAACCCTCGCCCATTCAACTGGGGGTGCAGGGGGACAATCGTGCAGGACGGCACGATTGGACGTCGCCGCCTTGGGCGACGCCCGAAGGGCGAGGGCCAGGAAGGCCCGAGTCAATCATTCCCCTGCCGGGAGAGAGCCTGAGAGAGGGCAGCGCCCTCTCTCAGTTGAATCGCAAGATGCCTTTAGGCCCGCGCCTCGGGCTGGGACTTGGGCTCGGCGGCCGGCTTGCGCTTGACCTTGCGCTTCTCGCAGGCCAGGGGCCAGATGTCGTCGATGAGCTCCACGGGCTTGATGCTGATCTTCTTGCGCAGCTCGGCCGGGATGTCCTGCAAGTCCTTCTCGTTCTGCTTGGGGATGATGACCCGCTTGATGCCCTGGGACACGGCGGCCAGGATCTTCTCCTTGATGCCGCCCACCGGGAGCACGCGGCCGCGCAGGGTGATCTCGCCGGTCATGGCCACGTCGTTGCACACGCGCGTGCCCGTGAGCGCCGAGATGAGCGCCGTGACCAGGGTCACGCCGGCCGAGGGGCCGTCCTTGGGCGTCGCGCCGGCGGGCACGTGGATGTGGATGTCGTTCTTGTCCGAGAAGTCGGGGTCGATGCCCAGCTTCTCGGCCCGGCTGCGCGCGTAGGACAGCGCGGCCTGGGCCGACTCCTTCATGACGTCGCCGAGCTGGCCCGTGAGGGTCAGCCTGCCCTTGCCCGGCATGGTCGTGATCTCGATGTGCAGGATCTCGCCGCCGTAGGGCGTCCAGGCCAGGCCCGTGGCCACGCCCGCGGGCAGGTCCTTCTCGCGCTCCTCGGCGCGGAAGGGCGGTATGCCGAGCATCTTGTGGATCATGTTCGCCGTGACCTTGAAGGGGCCCGTCTCGCCCTCGGCCTTGCGGCGCGCGAGCTTGCGGCACACGGAGCCGATCTCGCGCTCCAGGTTGCGCAGGCCCGCCTCGCGCGTGTACTCGCGGGTGATCTTGGCGATGACCTGGTCGGTGATCTGCACCTCCTCGACGCTCAGGCCGTTCTCCTTGACCTGGCGCGGGATGATGTACGTGCGCGCGATCTTGATCTTGTCGCTCTCGGTGTAGCCCGGGATGCGGATGATCTCCATGCGGTCCCGCAGGGGGCCGGGGATGGTGTCGAGCACGTTGGCCGTGCAGATGAACATGACCTTGGACAGGTCGAAGGGCACGTTCAGGTAGTGGTCCTGGAAGGTGTGGTTCTGCTCGGGATCGAGCACCTCCAGGAGCGCCGAGGACGGATCGCCGCGGAAGTCGGTGCCGACCTTGTCGATCTCGTCGAGCATGATGACCGGGTTCCTGGTGCCGGCCTGCTTGATGGACTGGATGATGCGCCCCGGCATGGAGCCGATGTAGGTGCGCCTGTGGCCGCGGATCTCGGCCTCGTCACGCATGCCGCCGAGGCTCATGCGCACGAACTGGCGGCCGAGCGAGCGCGCGATGGAGCGCCCGAGGGAGGTTTTGCCCACGCCCGGAGGCCCCACGAAGCAGAGGATGGGACCCTTCATCTTGGGGTTCAGCTTGCGCACCGAGAGGTATTCGAGGATGCGCTCCTTGACCTTCTCCAGGTCGTAGTGGTCCTCGTTGAGGATCTTCTCGGCCTCCTTGATGTCCAGGCGGTCCTTGGAGACCTTCTTCCAGGGCAGCTCGACCATCCAGTCCAGGTAGGTGCGGATGACGCTCGCCTCGGAGGAGTCGGGGTGCATGGACTCCATGCGCCGAAGCTGCTTCTCGGCCTCGGAGCGCACCTCGGCGGGCATGCCGGCCTTGGCGATGGACTGGCGGAGCTGGTCGGCCTCCTCGGACTCCTCGCCGGTCTCGCCAAGCTCGCGGCGGATGGCCTTCATCTGCTCGCGCAGGAAGAAGTCCTTCTGGGCCTTGTCCATGCCTTCCTTGGCCATGGACTGGATCTTGGCCTGCATGGCCGCGACCTCGACCTCCTTGGCCAGCTGCTCGTTGACGAGCTGCAAGCGCTTGATGGGCTCCACGCACTCCAGGATGGCCTGGGCGTCCTCGACCTTGACGCGCAGGTTGGAGGCGATGAGGTCGGCCAGCCGGCCGGGCTCCTCCACGCTGCCGAGCACCGCGGTGATGTCGGGCGAGGAGATGCCCCGAAGCTGCATGATCTTCTCGCTCTGCTCGCGCGAGGCGCGCATGAGCGCCTCGATCTCGGGGCCGTGCTCGACGGGCGGCTTCTCCTCGATGGGCTCGATCTCGGCCATGTGGTGCTGCGCGCCCTCGCGGAAGCCGGTGACCCTGGCGCGGGACAGGCCCTGCACGAGGACCTTGAGGCGGCCGTCGGGCATCTTGAGCATGCGCATGATCATGGCCACGGTGCCCACGCGATGGAGATCCTTCTCGCCGGGCTCGTCCACCTTCTCGTCCTTCTGGGTCAGGATGAGGATGAAGCGGTTGGTGTTCAGGGCCGCGTCCACGGCGGCCACGGACTTCTCGCGGCCCACGAACAGGGGCAGGATCATGTAGTTGAAGACCACGATGTCGCGCACGGGCAGCACCGGCAGCTCGCGCGGGATCTCGATCTGGGACGTGTCCTCCCCGCCGGCCTCGGAGGGCGAGATCTCGATCATGGCCTCTTCCTCGGCTGCGCTCAGGGGCACGGTCTCGTCGGTGTATTCCTTGCTCATGCGATCTCCTTGCAGGGCGCCCTGCTGGTGGCCCGGCTCGTCGGCGCGATCCGCCTCCGCCACGGGCAGGGCTGCTGATTTGGCCTGCGTTCCCGGATGATGTTCAAAGCTAAAGACAATAAATTCAAGAGCATGTAAGCGCCATGGGAGCCGCGGGCAACGGGAAAATTGTAATCACTTCTTTCGGGGCGTAAAGAGGCGGCGCGAAAAAAGCGTTCGCCGGCTCGATCCAGGGCGGATCGCACTTGATCCGGGGAGGGCTTCCTCCCGGATCGCCACCCCCCAAAGGTGACGTCCCTGACCCGCGCATCTCGATCGCGCACTGCGATAACCTGGGAAGCAACCCCGCAAGTCCACCAGATTATCGAAAAACCATCCCGCTTTTCAACCCTGCGGCGCCTGGGCAGGGCCCGCGAATGCCGCGCATCCGGCGGACTGTCCCGGCCCGCGCCGCCTGCTCTCCGACAGGCTGCTAGCGACGGATGGCGAATCCGCCCACCATCTCGCCGGCGCCGGGCTCCTCGAAGCGCTCCAGGCCGTCCACGCGGGACAGGGGCGGGCCCTGGAGCAAGGCCTTATCCAGCCTGGCCATGGCCTCTTCTTCCCCTTGGGCCAGAACCTCCACGCGGCCGTCGGGGAGATTGCGCACCCAGCCGCCCAGGCCGAGTCTTGCGGCGACCCCGCGCGTCCAGTAGCGGAAGGCCACGCCCTGCACGCGGCCGGACACGAGATAGCGGGTCGTCTTGCGGGGCATGTCCTCCTCCTTGGCGGGCGCTAAAGCATGCCCTGTTCCTGGAAGCTGTACCAGCCGCCCTCGGCCACCACGAGGTGGTCCAAAAGCCGCAGGCCCATCTCCACGGCCACCCTGGCGATGCGCCGGGTGGTCTCGATGTCCGCGGCCGAGGGGCGCGGGTCGCCGCCCGGATGGTTGTGCACGAGGATCACGCCGGCGGCCTGGTGCTTGAGGGCCATGGTCATGACCTCGCGCGGGTAGACCGGCGCCTGGTCCACGGTGCCTCTGGCCAGCCGTTCCCAGCCCAGCAGGCGGTTCTTGCCGTCCACCAGGGCCAGCCAGAACTCCTCGGTGCGCGATGTCCCGAGCCTGGCCTTGGCCAGGGCGGCGACCTCCTCGGGCCCGGAGAGCACGGCGCGCTCGCGCAGGGGCGCCTCGTGGTGCCGCGACCAGACCTCGCGCCACAGCGCCCAGAAGGCGGCCAGGGCCGGCCCGAAGCCGTCCACGTCCAGCAGCTCGCCCTCCTGGGCCTCGAACACGCCGCGCAAGGTGTCGAAGCGAGCCAGGAGCTCCTTGGCCAGGGGCTTGGTGTCCCCGCGCCGGATGACGTGCCCGAGCAGCAGCTCCAGGACCTCGTAGTCGGCCAGGCCGCGCGGGTCGCGCAGCAGCCGCTCGCGCAGCCGCTCGCGGTGGCCGTGATAGTGAGGCTTGTCCATGCTACCTGCTCCCGCCGCGTGGGCGCAAGCCCGTATCGGGCCGGTCAGGGTAGTGAGGCCAGGTGGGCCCAGGGAGTCGAATCAGGGCCTGTGCCCAGGCCGCCGTCCCGGCGCGGCGCTCGGCCCGAACAGGGCCAGGAGGCCGGCCACGAGCAGCTCCAGGGCCTGGGCAGGGCTCTTTTGGCCGGATTTGACCGACAGCTCGGCATCCAGGGCCAGACTCAGGGCCTCGGCCAGGCGGGCCTGGCCGAACGCGCGCGCGGCGCGCTCCTTCTTCTCCATTTGCCATGGCGGCAGGCGCACCTTGCCGCCTTCGCCGGCGGCGATCATCCATAGGGTGCGCACCTCGCGGGTCAGGCCGAAGATCAGGGGGAACAGGGCCTCCTCGCCGCCCTGGCCGAGCACGTGCCGCCAGACCTTGGACTGGCTTCCGCCCTCCTGGATGGCCTCCAGCAGGCCCCAGACGTCCATCCCGGACGCGGCGCTCACGAGCTCGATGTCCTGGGGCCGGACCTCCCTGACCCGCCCCGGGGCGGCGTCCAGGGCCAGGGCGAGCTTGGCGACCTCGGCCTGCACCGCGGACGCGTCCTCGGGCAGCCTGGCGCACAATGCCTCCAGGACCTGGGCCGGGGCGCGCAGTCCCTCGGCCTTCAGGCGGGCCTGGACATGGCCGGGCAGCGTCTTGCGCGTCAGGCCCGGTGACTGCCAGAGCCAGCCTCTGGCCTTGGCAGCTTCCCAGGGCTTGGACTTGGCGATGTGCGCCGGAATCTTGGGCGAGTTCTTCTGCCAGTCCGCCTCGATGCAGAAGAAGGGCCAGCAGGCGTCGTTGAAGCCGGCCAGGAGCGGGGAAAGGTCCCGCCAGACCTCGGCCTTGAGACCTTCGGCCCGGCGCACGACCAGGATCTTGCACCCGCCGAGCAGGCCGGGGCTGCCCAGGTCCTGCCAGAAGCGGGCCGGAAGCTCCTCGTCGCCGAAATAGGCCCGGCGCTCGTACCCGCCTGCCCCATGGGCCGCGATCTGGCGCTCGATCTCCGCGCGCGCGAGCTCCGGGTCCGGGCAGACGATGATGGAGAAGGCGGGTCGCTGCATGCCTGCGCTCCGGGATGGACCGGCGTGGCGCATCGGCGCGCGCCGCGCCGGAAGCTAGAAGGTGGCTGTCATGGAGTCCACAAGGAGCCTCACCGCGAACTCCATGGCCCGGTTCACGGCGGCGCTCTCCTCGGCCGGGTCGAAGAAGGTCTCCTCGCCGGTCACGGGGCCCGAGTCCCAGATTTGCCGCTGATCCACGTTGCGCACGAGCGTCCCGCGGATGACCACGGCCGCCTGGAACTTGATGGTGCGCCCTTCGGTCGTGGTCACCCGGCTGTTGGTTCTCAGGCTGACCACCGAGAGGTTCACGACCCCGTCGGCCTGGCGGGCCCCGGCCCAGCCGGCCAGGTCGCGCTTGTTGATCTCCTGGCGAAAGAGCGAGTGGAGCAGGGGCGGCAGGTTCACGTCCAGGGTCGGGTTGCCGACCTGGGCGATGTGCAGGGTGCGCACGTCGCCGGGCAGGCCTTCGGGTCCGCCCAGACTGTAGCCGCAGCCCTGGGACAGGCCCGCCGCGAGCAGAGCCGCGGCCAGGACCGCGAAAGCGGCGCGCGGGCGTGCCATGGCCACCTAGCCCACCACGATGTTGACCAGCTTGCCCGGCACGACCACGACCTTGCGCACGGTCTTGCCGTCCATGTGGCGCGTGACGTTCTCGTCGGCCAGGGCCGCCTGGCGCACGGCCTCCTCGGGCGCGTCCGCCGGCACGGTGATCTTGCCGCGCAGCTTGCCGTTGACCTGCACGACGACGGTGACCTCGTCGCGGGCCAGGGCCTCCGGGGCGAAGGCCGGCCAGGGCTCGGCGCAGACCAGGCTCCGGTTGCCGATGGCGTGCCACAGCTCCTCGCAGATGTGCGGGGCCACGGGCGAGAGCACCGTGAGCACCGTGGCCACGGCCGAGGACAGGGCGGCCTTGCCGTCTTTGCTCATGCGCAGCTCGTCCTTGGCCAGGTAGAGCTCGTTGACCAGCTCCATGACCGCGGCGATGGCCGTGTTGAACTGGAAGGGCGGCTCCAGGTCGCGGGTCACGCGCTGCACGGTCTCGTGCTCCTTGCGGCGCAGATCGCGCGCCCTGGGGCTCAGGGATCTCTGATCCAGCCTGGAGCAGGCCTTGGCGGGCGACAGGTCGGGCTGCAAATCCTCCACGAGCCGCCACAGGCGGCCCAGGAAGCGCGAGGCGCCTTCCACGCCCTGGTCGCTCCATTCAAGCTCCTTCTCGGGCGGCGCGGCGAAGAGGATGAACAGGCGAGTCGTGTCGGCCCCGTACCTGGTGAGCATGTCGTTCGGGTCAACCACGTTGCCCTTGGACTTGCTCATCTTGGCCCCGTCCTTGATGACCATGCCCTGGGTCAGCAGGGCCGCGAAGGGCTCGTCGGGCATGGGATAGCCCAGGTCGCGCAGGACCTTGGTGAAGAAGCGCGAGTAGAGCAGGTGCAGGATGGCGTGCTCGATGCCGCCGATGTACTGGTCCACGGGCAGCCAGTAGCGTAGAGCCTCGGCGTCGAAGGCTCCGTCCGTCTTGCGGGCGGACGTGTAGCGCGCGAAGTACCAGCTCGACTCCATGAACGTGTCGAAGGTGTCGGTCTCGCGCCGCGCCGTGCCGCCGCACTTGGGGCAGCTCGTATGCACGAACTCCTCGAAGTCCGGCAGGGGCGAGCGGCCGTCGGCGCGGGTCTTGACCTCCAGCGGCAGGATCACGGGCAGGTCCTTCTCGGGCACGGGCACCACGCCGCAGGTGGCGCAGTAGACGGCCGGGATGGGCGCGCCCCAATAGCGCTGGCGCGAGACGTTCCAGTCGCGCAGCCGGTAGTTGACGGTCTTGCGGCCGATGCCGCGCGCCGCGAGGCTGTCCGTGATTTTGGCCTTGGCCTGCTCGTTGGCCAGGCCCGAGAACTCGCCGGAATCCACGAGCACGCCCGGCTCGGTGTAGGCCTCGGTCAGATTCTCGGCCTTGAGCGGCTCGGCCTGTCCGGCTCCCTCGGGCTGGGCCGGGGTGATGACCACCTTCATGGGCAACTCGTACTTGCGCGCGAACTCGAAGTCGCGCTGGTCATGCGCCGGCACGGCCATGACCGCGCCGGTGCCGTAGCCCATGAGCACGAAGTTGGCCACGTAGATGGGCATGCGCTCGCCCGTGACCGGGTTCAGGCAGTAGCGCCCGGTGAACACGCCTTCTTTCTCCAGGTCGTCGGCCGCGCGCTGGATGCGGTCCATGTTGACGACCTTGTGCACGAAGGCCTCGACCTTGGCCTTCTCGGGCGAATCGGCGATGAGCTTCCGCACGAGCGGATGCTCGGCGGCCAAGGACATGAACGTCGCGCCGAAGAGCGTGTCGGGCCGGGTGGTGAAGACCGTGATGGACTCGCTCAGGCCGTCCACCTGGAAGGTGATTTCCGAGCCGTGGCTCTTGCCGATCCAGTTGCGTTGCATGGTCAGCACGCGCTCGGGCCAGCCTCCGGCCAGCCTGTCCAGGTCGGCCAGCAGTTCCTCGGTGTAGTCCGTGATGCGCAGGAACCACTGCTCGAGATCCTTCTGCTCGATGGGCGAGTCGCAGCGCCAGCACAGGCCTTCCTCGACCTGCTCGTTGGCCAGCACCGTGTTGCAGCCGGGGCACCAGTTCTGGGGCGACTTGCGGCGATAGGCCAGGCCCTTCTCCATCATGCGCACGAAGAAGAGTTGCTCCCACTTGTAGTACTCCGGGGTGCAGGTGGCCACTTCCCGTTCCCAGTCATAGGAGTAGCCCATGCGCTTGAGCTGGGCGCGCATCTCGTCGATGTTGGCGAAGGTCCACTTGGCCGGATGGGTGCCGTGCTTGATGGCCGCGTTCTCCGCCGGCAGGCCGAAGGCGTCCCAGCCCATGGGGTGCATGACGTGGAAGCCGCGCATGCGCTTGTGGCGCGCCACCACGTCGCCGATGGAGTAGTTGCGCACGTGTCCCATGTGGATCTTGCCGGAGGGGTAGGGGAACATCTCCAGCACATAATACTTGCTCGCCCCTTCGGGCGGCACGTCCGGCACGGCGAAGCAGCCGCGGCGGTCCCATTCCGCCTGCCAGCGCGGCTCCGCCGCGGCGAAGTCATGCCGGGGCGGCTGTTTCTGGTCGGGGGGGGAGGCGATGTCGTTCATCGTGCTGGGGTGCGCTGGCCTGGGTTGGGCCTTCCGAATAGCGCACTATCCGCCAGGGCGGAACGCCCCGGCGGCAAGGGATGCGTCTTGTGCCTCAGCGAGCTGCGGCGGTGGATTGCGCGCGCAGTTCCCGCGCCCGGGCCAGGACCTGATCCTCGAGCTCGGAGGCGGTGGAGGCGGCGACCGGGACATCGACCCAGGCATTGCCGCGCAGCTCCTGCCGGAACAACGCCACGCGCACACCATCGGAGCGAAGCTGGCGGCCCAGGATATAGGCGGTGGCCCGGAAGCGCTCCCCGGTCGTGCCGGGGGGCGAATACCAGTCGGTGATCATCACGCCGCCAAAGGGATCGGCGGAGGACAACGGCATGAAGGACAGGGT
>JAEYTO010000085.1 GCA_023433925.1 Pseudomonadota bacterium
GCCTTATCAAGAGCGGGCCTTGGTGGGTGGGGTCTGGGGAGGGCAAAGCCCTTCCCAGTCATCTGCAAGTTGCTCTAAAAGTCAGTCTGCTCCAGGAAGGCTGGCGGCGTCAGGGCTCGACCAGGAGCGCGTCCAACGCCTCGATCAATGCCAGGGCCTCCCGCCTGGACTCGGGGCTGTAGTCGGCGTTCTGGAGGAAGAGGTGCAGCCAGCTGGACAAGGGCCGCGCCAGGGGCGGCACGGCCTTCCAGAAATCATCGCCCAGGGTGCCGGACGTGCCGGACAGGCTGCGTCTCAGCTCCCGGCCGAAGCGCGGCAACGCGCCGCGCAGGGCCGTGGCCAGCCTGAGGCTTGCCTGGCGCAGCGCCCGAGCCTCGGCCGTTGGCCGCTCCTCGCCCCACAGGCCGGCGCGCCAGCCGAAGAAGGCCGCCCAAAGGCGGCTGATGGCCTCGCGCGCCCCGGAAGCCGTGCCCACCAGAGGCTTCAGCGCATAGAGCCCGGCCTCGTCGCGGGCCGTGAGCAGCAGCCGCTGGCCGGGCAGGCGCAGGCGGCCGAGGTCACCCTCCCGGCCCTCGGCGAGCAGCGAGGCCAGCAGGGCCATGCGGGCCGGAGCGAAGCTCTCCCGGCAGGGATGCGCGAGGTCCTGCCCGCCCCCGCTCTTCCTGCCGCACTCCCAGCAGCCCGAGCAGCTCATGGACGCGCGGAGCACGTAGTGGCCCGGCTGGTAGGGGCCGGTCTCCCAGGGGTTCACCGGCCCCATGGACAGGTTGAGCACCTTGGCGCCGGTCCAGGCCGCCAGGTGCATGGGGCCGGTATCGGGGGTGATCAGGACCTGCATGGTCTGGCCCACGGCGGCCAGCTCGGCCAGCCCGAGCTTGCCGGCCAGGTTGAGCACCCGCCCCGGAGTCAGGCGCTCGACTTCGGCGGCAAGCTCGCGCTCGCCCGGCCCGCCGAAGAGCGCCGGATGGTAGCCGCGACGCTGAAGCGCGCCGGCCAAAGCCGCCCAGAAGCCGGGCTCGGGCCGCTTGGCCCGCTCGCTCGCGCCCACGAAGAGACCGACGCCGCGGGCATCGCGGGTCAAGGTGCGCGGCCGAGGCCAGCCCGTGGCGCGCATGTCCGCCAAGGGTACGCAGTCCAGGGCGTTCAGTTCGGCCCAATGGAAGCGGTTGTGGCGGTTGCAGTGCGTGAGCGCGGCCCGGTAGAGCTGGAAGAATCCCCGGATATAGCGTGCGCCGCCCGGCCCGGCCACGGGTCCGAGCTTCTCCTCGGCCCGCACCTGGGCCGCCAGCTCGGCGGCCTCGGGGCGGTGGGAGAGGTTCAGGCAGAGCAGGAAGCTCTCGCGCTTGAGCCGTTCGGCCCCTTCCCAGGGGAAGTAGGTCACGGCGGGGCTCACGGGCATGAGCGCCTCGTAGAACACGTGCTCGGCCACCACCCAGATGGGATGCCCCGGATAACGCCGGGCGAGCCAGAGCACGAGGGGGAAGGCCAGGATGGTGTCCCCCATGCGCTGCATCTGGAGGATGAGGATGGGCCGCTTCATGCCCGCGGGCTCCTCGGCGCCCGGCCGGAAGCCGGGCGCGCGGATGCGGGGGATGTCCAGCCGGTTCCCGCGGGCATGGCGTGACTAACCGAACAGCCGCCGCACGGCGTCCATGAGCGAGTTCAGCCGCAAGTCGTAGCTGTGCTCGCGGAGCACCCGCTCGCGGCCGGCCCGGGCGATTTTCTCGCGCGCCGCCGGGTTGCCCAGGTAGAAGCGCACCAGCTCCGGGATCTCCTCGGGGTCGCGGTAGCACACGGCCTCGCGGCCCAGCTCGAAGAGGCCCTCCATCTGCTCGCGGTAGTCCGAGAGCACGAAGCCGCCGCAGGCCGGCACATCGAACACGCGTTGGTTCACCGCGCCCTTCATCTGCTTGCTCGTGCAGTTGAAATTGATCTCGGAGAGCGGATAGAAGCCCGGCAGATCCGAGTAGTAGCTCAGCTCCGGGTGCCAGCGCCAGGGTTCCTGGCGGCCCTTGAGCGCCGTCCGCCAGTGCCTGTCGCCCACGATGAGCGGCTCGAAAGGCATGATCCTCTCGACGCAGGACAGCCGGTAGCGCCGGGTGGCCTCCCAGGTCAGCAGGGCCTCGTAGGCCAGGCGCTGCTCAAGGCTCGGCAGGGCCTCGTACAGGGCGTGGAGGTCCGGATACTCGGCGGCCAGGAACTCGCGCACCGAGCGCGCGGCGCTCTCGGCAAAGGCTTGCGCCACCTGGCGGTAGGCCAGCACGAGCGGCCTCGGGGCCCTGGCGCCCTTGAGCCTGTGGGCCACCTTGGAGAGCATGGAGTTGCCCACGAAGGAGATGCGCGCTCGCCACGGGTGGCTGGCCGGCCGGGCCTTCGGCGGCCGGAAGCGCTCCACGTCCGCGGCCAGCGGCAGGTATTCCACGCTGACGAAGCCCTGGGCCTTGAGCGAGGGGATGTTGTCGCGGTCCCAGGTGAAGATGGCCGTGAGCGGGCTGTTCAAGCCCTGGTAGTGCGAGAGGATGAGGTGCGGGTTGTCCACGAACCAGGAGACCAGCGGCAGCTCCAGGCGGCTCAGCAGGTCCGCCAGGACGCCCTCGCGATCCACGCCCAGGTGATTGATGGTCAGCACGAAGTCGGGCCGGAACTCCACCACGGACGACAGGAGCATCTCCACGAACTCGGTGCGGCCCTGCTCCTTGTCGCCGATGTCGATGAAGCGGTGCGGCACGGACATGCGCCGGCAGGCGGCCTCGATCTCGCCCATGAGGAAATACTTGCTGGACAGAAGCAGCAGCCGCGGCGGCCAGGCCGTGAACTTGGGGTAGCGGGCGCGGGACCAGAAGTCGTAGCGGTTGCTGGCCCGGCAGCTTTCGCGCACGGCCAGGTAATGGCCGGGGCGCAGGCGCAGGTAGATCGGATGCACGATGGGGATGAGCGGCGCGCCGCCGTTGGTCTCCTGCCAGCGGGTCAGCTCCTTGAGCGCCCCCTCGACGCTGGGCTCGTCGATCCAGGTCACGCCCGGCATCGAGCCGAGGCGCTCGCGCGCGCGGGTCAGATCCTGGATCGCCCCCTCGCGGTCCACGACGGCCACCGGCCCGCAGCCGCTCTCCACGAGGAGCGTCAGGGCATTGCCCATGCCGACGCCGATGACCACCGGCAGCCCTCGGCTGGAGGCCAGGTACTCCCTGGCCGGCCGAAGCTCGGTCTCGGCGCCCGAGCGGCCGAGCAGACGCCAGGTTTTGCCTTCGACGCTCAACAGGATGTCGCCGTCGCCGGACGGCGCGGCCTGGTAGCTGATGTCCCGTTTGTCGTGCACCGGCATATCTTGGCCGGCCTTTAGGCCAGGACCCTGGACAAGTCGCCCTCGTTGACCGCCACCGGGAATATGGCGTCGAGCTGCACCAGCCGCAGGGTCTTGCACACCTGCGTGCTCGGGGACAGAAGCGTGAAGCGCTTGCCCGCCTCGTCGCAGAGCGACTTGAGCACGATGAGAAAGCCTATGCCGGAGCTGTCGATGAAGGTGACCTTGGACAGGTCCATGACCAAGGCCCTGCCCTGGTCCTCCACCGCCGCGCGGCTCCGGTTCTTGAGTTCCTGGGCGTTGTCCATGGTGATCTCTCCGCCGAAGCGGATCACCAGGACATCGCCTAGCCTGTCGATTCGGTATTCTTCCATGACGTGCCGCCGATTTTCTTGCGCATGACGACCTGATTCATGCCGTCCGCGCTGCCGTAGTCCAGTTTATCCGCGAGCTGCCGCAGGATGAACAATCCCCTGCCGCACTCGGCGCCCTCGCCCGGATTCTCGAAGCAGGCCTGTTCCCAGTTCAGGCCCCTGCCCCAGTCAGCCACGCGCAGCTCGACGAAGTCGTCGGGCTCCACGCGCACGGTGATCTCCACGTCGCCCCGCGAGCCGCCGGGATAGGCGTGCACGGCCACGTTGAAGCAAGCCTCGCACAGAGCCAGGTCGAGTTCGTAGAGCAGCTCCTCGTCGCTCAGGTACTGCCTGAGCAGGCACACGGCTGTCTTGGACAGCCTGCGCGCCTGCCTGGGCGCGGCCATTGTCCGCAGGCGGTATTCTTCCATGTCCGATCCTGCCCGGCCGCCCCGCGCATGGCCGGGCCGCCGGGCTGGAGCATTTGCTTTTGAAAATGCCCTGCAAGCCATGCGTCGGCATGGCGTGCCGCCGCGTGGGCGTGGGCGCAATCCGCTTGCGCCGTCAACGCCGGAGCGAGCGTCTCAAAGTCAAACTGCCTAGAAATCCGCGGAGTCCAGCCAGATGGTCACCGGACCCCAGTTGACCAACTCGACCTCCATGTCCCCGCCGAAGACCCCGCACCCCACCTTGCCCGGCAGGGCGGCCTCCAGGTCGGCGGCCAGCCGCTCGTACAAGGCTTCGGCCCTGGCCGGCGGGGCCGCGTCGGAGAACGACGGCCGCCGCCCCCGGCGGCAATCCGCGTAGAGCGTGAACTGCGAGACCAGCAGCACGCCTCCGCCCGCCTCGCGCAGGCTCAGGTTCAGCTTGCCGGCCGAGTCCGGGAAGACCCGCAGGTCCAGGACCTTGTCGATCATGCGCTTCCAGGCCGGGCTGCGCGGCAGATCCTCGCCGTCCATCCCGCCGAAGCCGGCCAGCAGGAGCAGGCCCTGGCCCACGGAGCCGGCCGTGCGCCAGCCGGCCTCTTCGCGCACGCGCACTTCGGCCCGGCGCACCCGCTGCACGAGAAAGCGCATGCCCGCCCTAGGCCTCGTTCTGCTCGAAATATGTCGCCGACTGGCTGGACTTCTCCGCCACCGTGACCTCGACGAGGCGCACGGCATAGCCCTTCAGGCGGCGCTCGATCTCCCGGAACAGGAAGCGAGCCAGGTGCTCCGAGGAGGGATTCTCACCGGAGAAGGCCTCCAGGTCGTTCAGGTGCTTGTGGTCGAGCAGACCCACGGCCTCGCGGGTGATGTCCTTGAGCACCTTGAAGTCGAGGAGCATGCCCGTGCGCTCATCCGTGCGCTCGCCCTCGATGCTGACCTCTACGCCGAAATTATGGCCGTGCAGGGCCTCGCACTTGCCTTCGTAGTGGCGCAGCCGGTGCGAGGCCGAAAACTCCTCGCGCACGGTCAGCCGCCATCTGCCGTTGCCCATCGGATCTCCCTTGCATGCCTGGCCGGCGCCGGAACGGCGCCGCGTGACTTCCGAGGCCTTCCATACCACCGCTCATGGCGTCCCACAACACCGCGCGACCGGAAAACCCCGGCAAGAGAGGCCAGGCGGCGGGCTGTCGGGAAATGCCCTTCCGGCTCCTGGCAATCCCGCGATGCGCGACAAGCTCACGCATTGCTCATGGACGCCGTGCATCCGGCGGAATCCTGGCCGCGAGCTGTTTTTCTTGGCAGGTTGATGACAGACATATTGCGCGACCGGACACCTATTACCTTTACTTACTCTACGACTTTCCTTAGGAAAAACGCGACCTCCTATCTCTAACAATCAATATGCCGACGCCAGCCCAGCGGCCCGCAGGGAACCATGCCCCCGAGGACTTACGACACGATCATCGATTTCGACAATGAGCGGCTCAAGAGCCTCGTCGAACGCGGCAGGAACATTCTACGGATCAACGACGTGCTCATGTGCGCCACCGCGGGCAAGGAAAACTCGCTCTTCCGCGACGGGAACCGCCTGGAAGCCACGGAAGTAGCCCTGGTCAATCTTTGCTACGCCGTAGCCTTCAATGACTGGAGCTTGGTCGGTATCGCCGTGGCCTCCCTGGAGCTGGCTCTTTCGCCGGACAACGACGCGCCCGATGAAACCGGGAACTCATAGAGGCTACGGTGGACCGCTATCGGCCAGCCGTATTTGACGGCGCCAGCCGGCCCGCAAGCAGGAAGCGTCTTTTAGTTCAGTCGGGAAGGCTCCGGGGCGGATAGCCGTCTATTTGATTTATTGAGCAATGATTAACAAATTCAAAGCCCCGCGAGGAGCATTCCCTCGGGGCTTTGTTATTTTATCCAATAAATATAATCGCAAATAAAACACGGAGAAAACAAATAAGGTATCCTCTCACCTGCTCCATGCGCGTCGGCACCAAAATGGACAGGACAAGAGACATGCAAACAGCAAACCCGAGGAGATCAATATGAAAGCATCCGGCCCGGCGACATTTCTTTTGGGAGCGCTGTCGCTGCTGATGGTGTCCGCTCCTGGAGCAGCGCTGTCGCAGATCGAAACGGCGCGCACGGAGAAAGGCATCGAGGTTGGCATCGAGAAGCTGGTGGACGGGCTGAATCATCCCTGGGGCATGGCCTTCCTCCCCGACGGCCGCTTGCTGATCACGGAGCGCAACACCGGCAAGCTGCATATTCTCGGCGCCGACCGCACTCTCTCCAAACCCCTGGAAGGCGTGCCGGAAGTTTTCGCGCAAGGCCAGGGAGGGCTCATGGATGTCGCGCTCGATCCGAACTTCAAGGAGAACAACTACATATACCTGTCCTATGCAAAGCCGGGCGAAGGCGGCAAGGCGACCACCGCGCTTGGCCGCGGCAAGCTCGCGGGCGGCCGCATCGAGGGTTTCAAGGATATCTTCGTTCAGGAGCCCTACATCGACGGGTCAAAACACTTCGGCAACCGGATCGAATTCTCCCCGGACGGCAGGTATCTGTTCCTTGCGCTTGGCGAGCGGTACCAGTTTGACCCGGCGCAGGATCTTTCCAACCATCTGGGCAAGGTGGTCCGCATTCATCCTGACGGCAGTGTGCCGAAGGACAACCCTTTCGTCGGGCGGGAAAAGGCTCTGGATGAAATCTGGTCCTACGGCCACCGCAATATCGAGGCCATGGCCTTTCAGCCGGGGACTGGCGTGCTCTGGGTCGGGGAAATGGGGCCGAAAGGCGGCGACGAGCTCAATATCATCGAAAAAGGCGCCAACTACGGCTGGCCGATGGTCAGCTGGGGCGATCATTATGACGGAAGCAAAATACCGGATCCTTCGACCCATCCGGAGTTCAAGGCCGCCGTCCGCCACTGGACCCCGGTCATCTCGCCTTCAGGCATGGACTTCTACCAGGGCGACATGTTCCCCCAGTGGAAAAACAATGTCCTCATTGGCGGACTGACACACAAGGAGGTCGTCCGCCTCGTTCTTGATGGCGGCCAGGTCAAGGAAGAGGATCGCCTGTCCATGCCGGGGCGAATTCGCGATATCGACACGGCCCCGGACGGCTCGATTTATGTCCTGACCGATGAGGGCGACGGCGGCGTCTGGCGCATCAGCGCCGTGGGAAAAGCCTCCAAGTAGGCATCGCCGAGGCCTGCCATGGGCGGCCATGGCGCTGTGTCGATGACCCGAGAGAGGGCGCTGCCCTCTCTCGGTTGATTCGCAAAAGCCTTAGCCCACGCGCCAGCCCTCGATCTCCTTCCAGAACTCCACCGTGGGCGCCACGGCGTAGCGCGGGCCCAGGCGCAAGCGGCAGCAGCCCTCGGGCAGGGCCAGCTCGATCTGCACCGGGGCGCGGCCCGGATAGCGGCTCAGGATGGCCTTGAGCGCGTCGAGCCGTCCCGCGTCGAAGGCCGACTTGGGCAACTGGAGGTCCACGGGCTGCTCGCCGGCCGAGACCACGCCCGACAGGAGGCAGACGTCCTCGGCCAGGAGCTTGGCCTTGCGCGGCGCGGCGTCCTCGTCGTCCCCGCCGCCCTCGATCTCGCTGATCTTGGCCGTGACGAGCAGGGGCTGGTCGCCCTCCAGGTGCGGCCTGGCCTTCTGATAGGCCTCGGGGAACATGACCAGTTCGGTCGCGCCGGTCAGGTCCTCGGCCTGGCAGAAGGCCATCTTGTCGCCGCGCTTGGTCACGTGCTCCTTGACCCCGGTGATGAGCAGGCCGACCTTGACCTGCACGCCCTCGGGCATCTCGGCGCACTCCTCCAGGCTCGGGCAGCGCAGCCGCCGCAGCTCGTGCCGGTAGACCAGCAGCGGGTGGCTGGAAAGATAGAAACCCAGGGCCTCTTTCTCGTTGCGCAGCTTCTCGTCGTCGGGCCATTCCTCGATGGCCTGCTCGGGGCAGGCCACGCCCAGTCCGGGCAGGGAAGCCTCGCGTTCGCTCGTGCCCATGAGCCCGAGCATGGAGATCTGGCCCGATTCCCGGTCCTTCTGCTTCTTCTGGGCCAGCCCCACCACGCGCTCCAGCCCGGCGAAGAGCGCGGCGCGCGTGGTCCCGAAGCCGTCCATGGCCCCGGCCTTGATGAGGCTCTCCAGCACGCGCTTGGTGACCTTGCGCAGGTTGACCCGGTTGCACAGGTCGAGCAGGCTGCGGAACGGCCCGTCCGCCTCGCGCGCGGCCACGATCTCCTTGATGGCCTCGTCGCCCACGTTCTTGACCCCGCCCAGACCGTAGCGGATGCGGCCCTGCTCCACCGTGAACTGGCGCACGCTCGCGTTCACGTCCGGCGGCAGGACCTTGATCTCCATGTCCCGGCACGAATTGACGTATTTGAGGATCTTGTCCTGATTCTCAAGCTCCGAGGTCATGAGCGCGGCCATGAACTCGTGCTTGTGGTGCACCTTGAGATAGGCCGTGTGGTAGGAGATGAGCGCATAGGCCGCGCTGTGCGACTTGTTGAAGCCGTACTCGGCGAACTTCTCCATAAGGTCGAAGACCTCGTTGGCCGTGGCCTCGGCGATCTTGTTCTCGCGCGCGCCGGACAGGAAGCGCTCGCGCTGCTTGGCCATCTCCTCGGGGTTCTTCTTGCCCATGGCCCGGCGCAGAAGGTCGGCCTGGCCAAGCGTGTAGCCCGCCATGATCTGGGCCACGGACATGACCTGCTCCTGGTAGACTATGACGCCGTAGGTGGGCTGCAGCACCTCGCGCAGGCTTTCGTGCGGGTAGACCACCGGCACCTCGCCGTGCTTGCGCTTGATGAACTCGTCGACCATGCCCGAGCCGAGTGGGCCGGGCCGGTAGAGCGCGAGCATGGCGATGATGTCCTCGAAGCAGGATGGCTTGAGCATTTGCAGGTACTTGCGCATGCCCGAGGACTCGACCTGGAAGATGCCGTCCGTGTCGCCGCGCGAGTAGAGCCGGTAGGTCTCGGCGTCGTCCAGGGCCAGCGTGTCCAGGTCCGGCGGAGTCAGGTCCTGACGCGCGATGTTGTCCAGGGCGTCCTGGATGACGGTCATGGTGCGCAGGCCCAGGAAGTCGAACTTGACCAGCCCGACCTTCTCGACCTTCTTCATGTCGTACTGGGTGACCACCCCGCCCTTTTTATCGCGATAGATCGGCAGGTAGTCCCACATGGGGCCGGGGCTGATGACCACGCCGGCCGCGTGGGTCGAGCAGTGCCGGCACAAGCCCTCCAGCCTGATGGACACGTCCAGGCATTTGCGCACCTGCGGATCGAGGTCGTACAGGTTGCGCAGCTCCTGCTCGCTGTCCAGGGCCTTGGGGATGGTCATCTTGAGGTCTTCGGGAATGAGCTTGGCGATGCGGTTGGTGTCCGCGAAGCTCATGCCCAGGGCCCGGCCCACGTCCTTGACCGCGGCCTTGGCCTTCATGGTGCCGAAGGTCGTGATCTGGGCCACGTTGTCCTCGCCGTAGTGGCGGGTGACGTAGTCGATGACCTCGTGACGCCTGCGCTCGCAGAAGTCCACGTCGATATCCGGCATGGAGATGCGCTCGACGTTCAGAAAGCGCTCGAAGAGCAGGTTGTAGGGAATGGGGTCCAGGTTGGTGATCTTGAGCGCCCAGGCCACGATGGAGCCCGCGGCCGAGCCGCGGCCCGGCCCCACGGGAATGGCCGAGCCCTTGGCCCAGTTGATGAAGTCCTGCACGATGAGGAAATAGCCCGGAAACTTCATCTGGCAGATGACGTCCAGCTCGTATTCGAAGCGCCGCCAGTAGGCCTGCTCGTCGACCTTGTAGGGCAGCCTGGCCAGCCGCTCCGTGAGGCCCTCGCGAGACAGCCGGCGGAACTCGTCCTCCAGGGTCGCGCCCGCCGGCAGCTCGTAGCTGGGGAAATGGAGCTGCTTGAGGTTCAATTCGACATTGCACTGCTCGGCGATGCGCAGCGTGTTCTCCAGGGCCTCGGGGCAGTCGGAGAACTCGCGGAGCATCTCCTGGGCCGGCCGGTAGTACAGCTCGCTCGTGCCGAAGCGCAGGCGGTCCTTGTCGTCCACGGTGGCGGCCGTCTGGATGCACAAGAGCACGTCGTGGGCCTCGACGTCCTCGCGCGTGAGATAGTGGCAGTCGTTGGTGGCCACGAGCGGCAGGCCCGTGGCGTCCGCGCACTTGCGCAGAAGCTCGTTGGCCTTGAACTGCTCCTCCAGGCCGTTGGCCTGCAACTCCAGGTAGAAGCGGCCGGGGAAGATCTGGCCGTACTCGTTGGCCGCGCGTATGCCGGCATCCAGGCCCTGGCCCATGAGCTTGCGCGGCACCTCGCCGGCCAGGCAGGCCGACAGAGCGATGAGCCCCTCGGAGTGCTCCATGAGCCAGGTCTTGTCCACGCGCGGCCTGTAGTGGAAACCGTACAGGCTGGCCTTGGACACGAGCTTGAGCAGGTTGTGGTAGCCCGTCAGGTCCTTGGCCAGGAGCACGAGGTGATGGCGCGGAGCGCCTGGGCTCTTGTCCTCGACGCCGCCCTCGCCGGCCACGTAGACCTCGCAGCCCAGGATGGGCTTTATGCCGCAGTCCTTGGCCTTCATGTAGAAATCGACCGCGCCGTGCATGTTGCCGTGGTCGGTGATGGCCGCGGCCGGCAGGCCGAACTCCTTGGCCTTGGAGCACAGATCCTTGATGCGGATGGCGCCGTCGAGCAGGCTGTACTCGGTATGGCAGTGCAAGTGGACGAAGTCGGGCATGATTCTCGGGGCTCCGCGCTCTGGCTGGGCGCTCATGGCAGTGTTTGAAGAGCGACTCAGGATAACCGACTCCGGGCAGGAAGAAAATGGCGCGCGAAGCGCGCCAAACCTGAATCGGCCTCCCAACCGCGCGCCATGACAGGTGAAAAAACATGCCTCGTTCGCGGCGGCCGGGTCTGGCCGGACAAGCGCGCGGCCACCATGCAAGGCATGGGCGCGGAGATCGGGACAAATCAGGACGAATCAGACCGGGCCGCCACTTCTTCGCCGACTGAATCCGTCGGCGTCGTGATCATGATCCCGTGGCTCACGGCGGTCATTCCACTCGTGCACGACTGGGCGCGCACCATCCCGTGATCCGTCTTTCATTCAACGCGCTTTGACTTCGCGCGCGCCTTCCTCTATACAATGGATGGTTTCTTTTCCCCTCGCGGTCCCGTCACCGGCCCGCACTGGAGGTCATATGCGTCCATCTCGGCACTTGATCGTCCTGCTCCTGATCCTACCCATCGCGTTCTCGACCGGCTGCGGCGGCGGTGGCGGCGGCAACGACCACGGCACTGGATCGCAAATCGACGACGAACTGGTTCCCGAAGACCACCTGGTCCTGACCTTCAGGAACAAGCAAGGCCAGCCCGTGCAGGGCATGGAAGTCCTCCTGCACGAACCCGGCGGTACGTTCAGGTCCGAGAGGACCGATGCCTCGGGCAAGGCCGACTTCGGTGACATCGGCGACACCAAGACCACCGTAACCTGGGGATACGAGTTGACCGATCAATCGGGAGGCGTCGAAGTCCGCAAACGATCCCTGGTCACCGCCGTGGACATGCCCGGCGGAGGGCATATGCTTTCGTGCCCAGGAAACCGCCGGTCGGTTCCCTTCATGATGGGGGTGCAGGCTCTTCCACCAGCAGTGGCGCACATCACGGGCGTCCTTCCGGGCATCTCCGTGGTGGTGGCCAGCGGCGACATAAAGGATTTTACCCTTCCCTTCCCACCTCTGGACCCGCAGAACATGCAGCAAGATGGAAGAGTCTCGGGGCTCGTGCTGTCTGAGGCTTCTTCGGAACCCATTGAATTCTATAATTACTTCGAGGTGGACCCGCGCGCGGCCAGCCAGCCCCGCATATCCATCAATGCGCACAGCGAGACAAGCCCACTGGATTACATCATCCAGGGCGGCTCCGCGCAGCAGGTCACGCTCATGCTCCTGCGCAAGGGGGGCATCCTTGCCCCGCGGCGGATCGGCTCATTGACCTCGCCCGGGCATACGAGCGG
>JAEYTO010000101.1 GCA_023433925.1 Pseudomonadota bacterium
AGCATCCGCTTCTCGTTGCGGATGATGACCTCGGGGGCGTTGAGGTCCATCAGCTTCTTGAGGCGGTTGTTGCGGTTGATGATGCGGCGGTAGAGGTCGTTGAGGTCGCTGGTGGCGAAGTTGCCGCTCTCCAGCAGGACCAGCGGGCGGAGGTCCGGCGGGATCACCGGGACCACGTCCATCACCAGCCACGCCGGGTCGTTCTCGCTCTTCCGGATCTGCTCGACGAGCTTGAGCCGCTTGGCCAGGTCCTTGATCTTCTGCTTGGAGCGGGTGTCGCGGAGCTCATCGCGCAGCTCCTTGGCGAGCGCGGTGAGGTCCAGCTTCTCGATAAGCTCGCGGATGGCGTCGGCGCCCATGGTGGCGCGGAAGGCGTTGCCGTACTTCTCGACGGCGTCGCGGTACTCGTCCTCGGTCATCATCTGCTTGTAGTTGAGCTCGGTGTCGCCGGCATCGGTGCAGACGTAGTCCTGGTAGTAGATGACCTTCTCCAGGTCGCTGGTCTTCATGCCCAGCAGCGTGCCCAGGCGGCTGGGCATGCTCTTGAAGAACCAGATGTGGACCGTTGGGCTGGCCAGGTTGATGTGGCCCATGCGCTTGCGGCGGACGCGGCTGTGCGTCACCTTCACGCCGCAGCGGTCGCAGATGATGCCCTTGTACTTGGTGCCGCGGTACTTGCCGCAGGCGCACTCGTAGTCGCGCTCCGGCCCGAAGATGCGCTCGCAGAAAAGACCGTCCTTCTCGGGGCGGTAGGTGCGGTAGTTGATGGTCTCGGGCTTCTTGACCTCGCCGTAGGACCAGGCGCGGATGTCGTTGGGCGACGCCAGCGTGACCTTTACGGCGGTGAAGTCATTGACGCGGTCGTAAACGGTCTCAGCCATTTCCGATTCCTTCCCGATAATCTCGCGGCATCAGGGTCGCGGCGAGTGAGAGTGCCTTTGATTCCGCTTCGCCTGAAACGTGCCCCAAAGGGCGTGCAACATCATGAGCGAAACCGTTCCCAGAAAGAGGACTTCCCCGACGCGGTTCATGCGGCCGTGATCGAGCGCCGGCACAAAGGCCATAAGCCCCGTAACGACGATTGCGATCAGATAGAGCGCAACAACCAAACGTCACCTCACAGCAGGCTGCCGCCCTCCAGTCGCTTCTTCTCCAGCGTGATGTTCATGCCCAGGCCCTTGAGCTCGTTGCAGAGCACGTCGAAGGCGACGGGCATGCCGGCCTCGAGCTTGTTCGTGCCCTTCACCATGCTCTCGTAGATCTTGGTGCGGCCCTCGACATCGTCGGACTTCACCGTCAAGAGTTCCTGAAGGATGTAGGCCGCGCCGTAGGCCTCGAGCGCCCACACTTCCATCTCGCCGAAGCGCTGACCGCCGGTGCGGGCCTTGCCGCCCAGGGGCTGCTGCGTGATGAGGGAGTAGGGGCCGGTGGCCCGGGCGTGGATCTTATCGTCCACGAGGTGGTGGAGCTTGAGCATGTACATGTAGCCCACGGCGGTCCGCTGGTTGAACGGCTCGCCCGTGCGCCCGTCGAAGAGCTGGATCTTGCCGCCGCGGGGCATCTTGGCCAGGAGCTCGCGCGGGTGCGGCCAGGTGCCGGTCTTCTCGTACTGCTCGAGCTTCTGCGTGACGTGGTTGTTGGCCTCGACCACGGCGGCGTGGACCTCGTCCTCGGTGGCGCCGTCGAAGACGGGCGTCACCGCCTGGAAACCCAGGACCTTCGCGGCCCAGCCCAGGTGGAGCTCGAGGATCTGTCCCACGTTCATGCGGCTGGGCACGCCCAGCGGGTTGAGGAGCACATCGACCGGCGTGCCGTCCTCCATGAACGGCATCTCTTCCTCGGGCACGACGCGGGCGATGACGCCCTTGTTGCCGTGGCGGCCCGCCATCTTGTCGCCGACCGAGAGGTGCCGCTTGGTGGCCAGGTAGACCTTGACCATCTCCAGCACGCCGGTGGGCAGCTCATCGCCGCGCTTCATGTGCGCGACCTTGCGCTGCTTCTCGGCGTCGATAGCGGTGATGCGGGGCCAGAACTGCTTGTAGAGCTTCTCGGCCTCGGCCCGGGCCTCCTTGCTGCCCTTGGCCCACTTGATGTCGAAGGTCTTGACCTGCTCGAGGATGACCTCGGGGATGTCGCTGGCGCCGACCTTCTGGCGCGTGTTGGGGTCGACCATCGGGGTGCCGATGGCCTCCTCGATCGCCTGGGTCATCTGCTTGAAGAGGCCGATGGCCTTGGCATCCATCTCCGCCTCGTACGTGGCGATGTCCTTCTTCAGCGCCCGCTTCTGCTCCTCGTTCATGTGGAGGCGGCGGCTGAACTTGCGGGCGCCGATCACGATGCCCTCGACGCCCGCGGGGACCTCGAGCGAATCGTTCTTCACATCCTCACCGGCGCGGCCGAAGATCGCGTGGAGCAGCTTCTCCTCGGGGGTCAGCTCGGTCTTGCTCTTCGGGCTGACCTTGCCGACCAGGATGTCGCCCGGCCCGACATAGGCGCCGATGCGGATGATCCCCTGATCGTCGAGGTTGCGGAGGGCCTTCTCCGAAACGTTGGGGATGTCGCGGGTGAACTCCTCGCGGCCGAGCTTGGTCTCGCGGATCTCGACGTCGAAGGCGTCGATGTGGATCGAGGTGAAGGCGTCGTCCTTCACCAGACGCTCGTTGATGACGATCGCGTCCTCGAAGTTGTACCCGTCGAAGGTATTGAAGGCGACCAGGGCGTTCTTGCCGATGGCCAGCTCGCCCATCCTGGTCGAGGCGCCGTCGGCGATGATCTGGCCGGCCTCGACGACCTGGCCCACCTTGACCACCGGCTTCTGGTTGAGACAGGTGCGCTCGTTGAGGCCGACGAACTTGCGGAGCTCGTACTCGTCGGAGTTGTCGATGATGATGCGCTGGCCGTCGCAGAACGTGATCGTGCCGGCGTTCTTGGCCTTGATGACCATGCCGGA
>JAEYTO010000035.1 GCA_023433925.1 Pseudomonadota bacterium
GGATTGAAGTCGTTCTGCTGCGCGATCTCGACCGCATTGAACGTCGGGTTCGGCTCGCCGTTCGGGAGCTCGGGCAGGATCTCGGTGCGTCCCTTCTCGGGATCGCAGCGGCATTCGTCACCCGCGATGCGCGCCTCGATGACGAGGCATGCGACGTTGCCGTCCTTGTCGGGCCTCAGCTCCCGAGGCAGGCACTTGCCTTTGAAGTTTACCTTCAGCTTCTCGATGATCGTGCGAACCGCAGGCGCGTAGCCGTAGTCGTCGGCATCGACGTCGTCGAGCTGACGCGGGCAGATGCTTGCAGGGATGCCTTGCTCGCCCATGCCGCGGATCACCGACAGCTCGCGCGTTCCGGGATACGCCTTGGCGGCGACCTGCATGCCGCCTGCGCAGAGCGGGTCATCGCAGCCCGCCGTCTCGCACGCCGTACAAGCCTGCGTTGCTTCAGGCTCGATCGGGAAGATGCAGGTGTACTGGAGGTCGTCGATCCCCGATGCGCGGTCGCCCCCGTTGACCTCGTTCTCGCCGCTCGCCCCGAAGCCGAGCAGATCGCTGACTCCAGCGCGTGGATCGGGGCTCTCGATCATGAACGGATCGCTCGGCGGAACGCTTTCGTCGGGTCTGCCTACGAGCTTCTCGAAAGCGCCAGCGTCCTCGAGCTCTTCGACCGATTGGAAGCCGAGCGTCAGATCGGGCTGTCCTGCATCGTTGCGCTTCGCGACCGCTTGCCACGGAACGCCGACGATGCCGGCGAAATACACGAACCCCGGCGGTCGCGGCACGACGACGCCGTCCTTCTGTCCGAAGTAGAGTGGATTTGCGATGCCGTCTTTCGGATCGCTCACCGCGAGATCGGTCCGGGTGGGATCAATCCGCGGCTGTGTGAGCGCGTTGACGTAGCGCTGCGTCGGATAGAGGAGGTTGACGCCGTACCGACGCTTTTGATCCGAGCAGCGCCACCCCTGCTTGTCCTCGGCGGGGGTGTAGAAAGCCGCCCTCTTTGTTCCTTGGTTGGGTCCGCAAGTCTCGGGATCCGGAGCGCAGCCCTCGGGGTTCGGCGACGCGCAGCTCGTGCAGCAGGGATCGTTGCGGTCGACGGCGCACTCGTCGGTGGAGCGGTAGAACGGTGCCTGGGCGATGACGAACTGAAAGCCGGCGCCCCCGATGTTGATGCTGCAGTCATTTTCGTCGGACAGCATGATGACCGCGACGAGCGAGTCCGGCCGCAAGAAGTCCGCCCGTTGGGCGAGGAGGACGGTGTCGGTGTTCTGCTCGAGGAGCTGGCCGCCGGCGGAGGAGAGCGAATCGTAGGGATCCGGATCCGCCAGAAATCGGTAGACGGACTCCAGCTGCATCTCGAAGCCGCACCCCTCCTGCTCGGTGCCGAGCACTAGGTCGCGCAGGTCTTGACCGAGCGCAGCAGGGTCGTCTTCGCCTTGTCGTTCGCCGTTGGGGTCCCACGCGAGAAAGCCTTTGTTCTGGTAGGTCGGCACCGGCTCGGTCGTGCTCCCCTGCTTTCGCGTGAGCAGGTGGCCCTTGTCATCGGGGTGCTTGATCACGCTGCCTTGGGAGCACACGCCGGTTCCGAGATCGCCGAGGCTCGAGCTCACGATCCCGATGTTGATGTCGGTGACCGGCTTGAACTCAGGCTTGGACCCGCTCGGGCAGTTGCCCTTCGGATCGGCCTTCTGGCCGGTCGGCGCCTCGGTCAGCGGGTCGACGCAGTCGGGCGTGATCAAGCGGTTTACGAGGTCGGGGACCGCGGCCGCGAGGATCTCCTGCTTGTCGCCCATGGAGATCGAGTTGTCGATCGCCAAGAGGATGTCGATGCGCTCGACGCGGCTCTGCGGCAAGGGCTCGACGATCGTCGAGGTCGTGCGCGTGTCGAGGCGATCGATGGGGCGGTTCAGGCAGGCGGACGCACCGGCCCCCGTCGCACAAAGAAGGGCCAGGACAAAGAAACCACGCCGGGCGCGCAGCGCTCGTTGACGAGTCGGCATAAGACCTCCGGAAGGCGCGCCCGTAGACGTTGGCGGCAGCGCCGTTCGTCTGGTCGGTGGGACGCCTGCCGGTCCGCCATCACAGAATTTTCGTCACACAAAGCGACCCGTCCTGCCCGTGGCGGATGTAGGAGAGGCCATGATCCGGGTCGCCGTCGCCATCGCTCCGGAAGTGCGGCAGCTCCTCGAAGAGGATCCCCACGAGCTCGACGAGTTCCTGCAAGAGATCCACGACGAGGACCTCGCCGATCTCGTCGGCATCCTCGGCAACGAGGAGGGCGCGAAGCTGCTCGAGACCGTGACCGCGGAGCAGGCGGCCCGCATCTTCGAGCGCCTCGACGAGGAGAAGCAGCAAGAGATCGCCGAAGACATCGGCGTCGAAGAGCTCGCCCCGATCGTCAGCGAGATGCGATCCGACGATCGCGCCGACTTCGTATCGATGCTCCCCGCTCCGATGAGCGAGAGCCTGCTCGAGTCGATCGAGAAGGTCGATCCCGAGGCGGCCGCCGACATCGAAGAGCTCGCGCAGTGGCCCGAGGACAGCGCCGGCGGTCTGATGACCACCGACTACATCTCGGTGTCGCCAGGCGACACCGTGGCGTCGGTCATCGAGAAGATCCGCAACGAGGGAACCGAGGCCGAGACCGTCTACTACGTCTACGTCCTCGGCAGGATGGACCGCCTGATGGGCGTCGCTTCGCTGCGCGATCTGCTCCTCGCCAAGCCCGACGACAAGATCGACGACGTCATGATCGAGATGGTGCACGCCGTCTCGCCGACGACCGATCAAGAAGAGGTCGCGCGAACGATGGCGAAGTACGACTTCTCGGCGCTGCCGGTCGTCGGCCCGGGCCAGCGCCTCCTCGGCGTGATCACCGTCGACGACGTGATGGACGTGCTCACCGAAGAG
>JAEYTO010000056.1 GCA_023433925.1 Pseudomonadota bacterium
CCATCAGGGCCGCGCGGGGCGAGTACCTCATATCCTTCAGCACCAACGACCGCTTGGCTCCCGACGCCTGCGAGGTCCTGAGCCGCCATCTGGACGAGCATCCCGAGGTGGATTTGGTCTACGGCGATACGCACCTGACCGACCTGCCGCACCAGACTCTCGACAGCTTCTCGCCGAGTCAGGGGCCGGACGGGCCGGCCATGCGCTGGGGGCCGTTCTTTTATCCGGAATTGGTCGGAAGGTGCCTTGTGGGTCCCCATCCCATATGGCGCAAGCGGATACATGATTTGGACGGCTTCTTCGACGAGTCGTTCGCCGCCCTGGGAGATCAGGAGTTCTGGCTGAGAATCGGCCGTAAGCGGATGCTCAGACACATCGAGCGCTTCACGGGCCTGTACTGGGTGGACATGGAGAACGCCCTGTCGCGCACCGAGCGGGCGAACCAGGAACAGAATGAACTCCGGTTGCGTTTTCTGCCGGGCATGCTCCAGGGCGACATGCCGCCCGAGCAGCGGGAGATCGCCGCGATGGTCCAAGCAAACCTGGAATCGGGCCGCGTGGACGAGGGGGCGGCGATCTATACAGCTCTCCTGGTACCATGGATCAGGCTCCAGCAGTTCAAGCGGTTCGCGGGGCGCCTGGTAAGCCTGATGGAGCGCGGCAAGATCGATGCGTGTCTGAGGGTTTGGCGTATGGAGCGGGATCAGTATTCGGACATGCCGGAGCTGCAAGCCCTTGATGATCTCCTGGTCCGCATACGTTGAATATGGCTCCGAGAGGCGGCCTAAACCCCCTGGAAATAGCTCTTCAGAAAGAAATCCGAGCGATCAAGCCAGCCAGAATACAAAGCGGCAATCTCTGCTTGGCCTGCCCTTGCGTAGAGCTGTTGCATGTTCTTCGCGCAGTCTCTGGAAAAATTAATCTTTTCCGGTTGGAAAAACGATATCCGACCGTGAGCGTAGGTCTGGAGCTTCTCATCGCCAGCACGTCGGGCCGCGACGAGCAGCGTACGATAGTGCTCCGGCTGTCCGCCCAGTTTGGCCTGCAATAGACGTAGGTGCAGCATCTCGTCCAGGTTTCCTTCCTGCTCCGCCGCTTCGGCCAGTCGGTCATAGATCTCCATGAGCAGCGGCTCGTTGTCCATGAGTGTGTACAGTTCGGCTTTGGAGCATGTCCCAGCCCGTTTCAGCAGAATGCGCCTCCTTTGTTCGGGAATTTTGAGAACAATGTGCAGCCATGGGCTCAAGCCAAGATCATAGCCGTCCGAGCGCAGGCGCGGCAGCAGGTCCGGTTTGATGAAACCGAGACAACGCTCCTTGAGAAGTCTCGCATTGTGCTCTTCATGCTTGTGCCGGCCAGGTGTTTGGCTGGCCAGGTGATAGACCACGGAATCAGGCACGCAAACGAGCAGCTTGCCTACGGCGCTGATCTTGAGCCCCAGGTCCACGTCCTCGCCGCCGTTGATATACTCCTCGTGGAAGCCTCCGATCTCCAGGAACAGCTCGCGCCGGAGCATGATGGCTGCGGCAGTCAGCGCCTGGTAAGCTCTTGTCCTGCGCACGGCCCTGTGTCTGGCGGGAAAAAACTCGTACAAATGCGTTGGATAGAACTGCGGATCGAAGGCTATGCCCAAGTGCTGCACGCGGTCCTTGAACGGCCCGACCGAGGGATAGAGAAGCAGAGGGCCGACCGCGCCGATTCGCTCATCCTTGAAGGAGCTGACCAGAGGGTCGAGCCAGCCGGGTGTGAGGAGCGTGTCGTTGTTGAGGAAGAAAAGGAAAGCGCCCTGGGCTGCCTGGGCTCCCGCATTGCACGCCGGAGCGAAGTTACGGTTCTCCCCGAAACGGATGAAGCGGAAGCTGTCTCCGAAAAATTGCCGCCCCAGGGCCGGACAATCGCCGGGGGTGGCGTCCGAGGAGCCGTTATCGACCACGATGACTTCGCGGATGCCGGAAGGCGTGGTGCTTGCAAGGCTTTCAAGGCAGGCGCGCGTGAGCGGCCAGTTGTTGTGGACTGGAATAACGACCGATACGGATGGCTTCATGGTGTGCATATAGGATTTGCCAGGACGTTGAGGCAGGCGATTCGCCTGCCTCCCAAGCCACGCTAGTACGGGCGCGAGCCCAATGCAAGCCGTCTGCGAGTGGATTCCAGGCTTGACCGGACAAGCATTTGCACGGAAGGATGCTTTTTTCCGGCTTGATAGAGAGTGTTAACCCCATGTTCATGGCGGGCGCGGCGGTCCGGTCGCCCGGAACGATACGGCGCTCGCGCGCCACGTGGAGAATGCGCATGGCAGAGCCCGCAGCGATTTCCGCCCTGGTGTCCACGTACGCCTCGGAGGAGTTCATGGCCGAGTGCCTGGACGACCTCGTGGGCCAGAGCGCGGCGGACCGGCTTGAGATCGTGGTCGTGGACGCGAACTCGCCCCAGAACGAGGGCGGGATCGTGGCGCGCTACAAGGAGCGCTTCCCGCGCATCAATTACATCCGCACGCCGGAGCGCATCGGCATCTACGCGGCCTGGAACGTGGCCATCAGGGCCGCGCGGGGCGAGTACCTCATATCCTTCAGCACCAACGACCGCTTGGCTCCCGACGCCTGCGAGGTCC
>JAEYTO010000100.1 GCA_023433925.1 Pseudomonadota bacterium
GGGGGGGGGGCCCGCCGCCTCGGCCGTCGTCCGCCACATCCCCGTGGGAGGCCGCCTGCCACCCGCTCCGGCTCAAGACGGCCGGGCCGTGCACGTGGTCGTGTCGGGGCTGTTCGAGCTTCTCCACGGCTGCGAGGCCGTGGACCTGGCCGTGCCCGGCTGCGTGCTCGGGTTCGAGGCCCACGGGGCAGGCGAGGCCTTTCCGACACTGACCGTCCAGGCCCTGGAAGACGGCAGCGTGGCCACGCTGTCCGGAGACGTCTTCGCCCGGCTGCTCCTCCAGCCCGAGTTCGCCGAGCATTTCGCCTGGCAGGCCGTGCGGCTGCGCTTCGCCCTGGACCGCGCCGAGCGCCGGACCATGCTGCCGTCGGACCCGCTCCTGGGCAGACGCCTATCGGACCTGGAGTTGCGCGCGCCGCTCGTGCTCGGCTCCGGCCCGAGCGTATCCGAGGCCGCGGGCCGCATGGTCGAGTCGGGCGCCGCAGCCTGCCTGCTGGACCTGGGCGGAGCGGGGCAGGGCATACTCACCGAACGCGACGTGCTGCGCGCGGCGGCCATGGGCGCGGGCCAAAGGCCGGCCAGCGACTTCGCGAGCTTCCCGCTGGTCACCGTGGACAAGGGGCAGCTCCTCGTGGAGGCCTTCGCGGCCATGGTGCAAAAGAACATCCGCCGGCTCGTGCTCACGGGCGAGGACGGGCTGCCTCGGGCCATCGTCGAGGAGCGCGACCTCCTCTCGTCCGGTGGCGAGAACCCCGTGCACATGGCCGGGCTCATCGACAAGGCCCAGGGGCCGGCCGCCCTGAGCGCGGTCATGGAGCGGCTCAAGGCCATGGTCGCGCGCGCCGTGGCCGAGGGGCTGGCCATGGAGAAGATCGGTCGGCTCACGGCGCTCATCGCTGACCGCCTCGTCCTGCGCGCCGCCGTCTTGTCCGGTGAGGACATGCAGCCTCGCCCGGCCTTGTGCGCCCTGGGCAGCGAGGGCCGCCGCGAGCAGTTCCTGGCCACGGACCAGGACAACGCCATGATCGTGCCCGACGCGGCGGATGAGGACGGAGCGGCCGCGGCGGGCGAGTTCGCGGCGCGCCTGGTGGCCATCCTCGTGGAGGCCGGCCTGCCCCGCTGCCCTAGGGGCATCATGGCCGACAATCCCGCCTGGCGCATGCCCCTGTCCCGCTGGCGCTCCGAGATAGACCGCCTTGTCTTCAAGGCCGATGCCGAAGCCGTGCTCAAGCTGTCGCTGCTGGCCGACGCCCGGCACCTCCTCGGCGACGGGACGCTGACCGAGGCGCTCCGCGCGCACCTGGCCAGGCGGATGACCGAAGCCCCGATGCTCCTGCGCTATCTCGCGCGCGAGGCCTTGCGCTTCGATCCGCCGCTGGGCTTCTTCGGCGGGTTGCAGGTCGAGCGGAGCGGCCCGGCCAAGGGCCGGCTCGACGTGAAGAAGGGCGGCCTCTTCCCCCTCATGCACGGCCTCAAGACCATGGCCCTGGAGCACGGCATCGCCGAGACATCCACACATGACCGCGCGGCCCGCCTGGCCGAGGCCGGAGTTCTTCCCGAGGACATGGCCCGCGACCTCTCGGAGGCCTACGAGCACCTTCAGGCCCTGCGGGTGCGCAGCCAGGCCGAGCGTCTGCGCGCCGGCCTTACTCCGGACAACGCCATCGACCCTCGGGCTCTCTCGGCCCTGGAACGCGACCGGCTCCGCCAATGCCTCAAGCTCGTGCACTCGTTTCAGGGCCTGCTCGGCGAGAAGTACGGCCTGCGCATGCTGCCCTGAGCCGTTTGCAAAAGCCGTTTGCGAATGAAATGTGGGTTCCAAGGGCTAGTGGCCCTTGGTGGGTGGGGTCTGGGGAGGGCAAAGCCCTTCCCAGTCAGCTGCAAGTTGCCCTAATGACATGCGGGTTCCAAGGGCCGCCTTATCAAGAGCGGATTTGGGCGGGTAGGGTATGGGGAAGGCGGAGCCCTTCCCGGTTAATCTGCAAGTTGCTCCTGATGCGCTCGGATGCGTCTTTGGCGCGGCTTCGCCGGCCCGGCGGGACTTTGCCGCAATTCGCCGCGCCGGCGCAGCAGGACGTGCCGTCCCTGCTTTCAGCTACAGCGGGAAGCTCAGGGCGAATACGCTTACGCCCTCGTCAAGAATGGCGATGCGGCCTCCGAGCTGATTGGCCAGGGAGCTCACGAGCTGCAATCCCAGGGAGTTGACGCGCTCAAGGTCGAGCCCGGCCGGGATGCCGTCGCCGTTGTCGCGCACGATCAGGTCCACCAGATCGCCCCTGCGCGTCAGGCCCACATGGATGCTGCCGTGCGTGGCGCGAGCGAATCCGTGCTTGTAGGCGTTGGTCAGCAGCTCGTTGAGGATGAGCCCGCACGGCACGGCCTTGTTGATGCTCATGCGCACGGCCTCGGCCCGGATATCCAGCTCGATGCGCTTGTCGGCAGAGCCGTAGGCCTGCTTGATGTAGGCGGCCAGCCGGCGGATGTAGTCCGCGAAGTCGATCTCCCCCAGGTTCCCGGACTGGTAGAGGCTTTCGTGCACCAGGGCCATGGAGCGCACCCGGCTCTGGCTGCGCAGGAGGATGTCGCGGATCTCGCCGTCCTCGACGGCGCTGGCTTGCAGGTTGAGCAGGCTGCTGATGATTTGCAGGTTGTTCTTGACCCGATGGTGGATCTCCTTGAGCAGGATGTCCTTTTCCTGAAGCGAGGCGCGGATGCGCTCCTCGGCCAGGCGGCTGTCGGTGATGTCCACGCGCACGTCGAGCAGGTAGGGCGTGCCGTCCAGGTCCTGCATGGGGAACTTGTGCACGTCGAAGATGCGGCCGTGCGCGGTCTGCTCGAAGCGCATGGGCTGGCCGGACTTCAGGGCCTGCAAGCCCCTGCACGGCACGCACGGCCGCTCCTGCTCGTGAATGAGCTCGTGGCAGGTCTGGGCGCCGTGGGGGTGGGCGCGCGTGAAGGCCTTATTGGCGTAGACGATCCGGCGGTTGAGGTCCACCAGATGGACCTTGAAGGGCAGCTCGTCGAGCAGGGAGTAGAGCCTGGCGTGCTCCACGCGGATGGCCTCGACGAAGCGGCTCTGCTCGCGCTTGCGCTCCTGCTGCTCCCACATGCCTTCCAGTAGGTCGGTGATCTCGCCGACATCCTCGGCGGCATAGTCCGTGGGCTTGTTGGCCAGCACGACGGCCATCTTGACCTTGCCTTGCTCCACCACGGGCGCGGTCATGATGCGCGTGAGCGGGACATGGCCCAACGGCAGGCTCACGACACAGGCGGCATCGCCGAGGTTATTGATGATGATCTGGTCCGTCTGGCGCACGAGCCGGGCCATGAAGCCTTCGGACGCGCTCAGGTGCAGGCGGCCCGGCCGCTTGCGGCCGTTATCGGGCCGGGCGACGGCCATGGCCCTGAAGCTCGCGTCGTCGTGGACGAAGCCCAGGATGCCGGCGGCGCTGCCCGTAAGGGCCAGGCAGCGGTCCAGGACGAAATCGGCCATGGCTTCGATGCCGGTCCAGGGCATGCGGCTCAACTCGTGCAGGGCCTTGAGGCGAAGCCTCTCCTTGGCCGCCGCGTCCCGCCCCGAGGCCTGCCGGCTGACGTCCCGACCGGTCATCCAGCCGCCCCAGCCGTCCACCGGCCGTTCGCGGCAGCGGCTGGACCAGGACACGACGATGGGCCGGCCATCCCGGTCGAGCATGGCCAGCTCCTGATCCTCGAACTCCCCGCAGGCCATGAGCCGGGTGAAGACATTCAGACTGTCCGCGTCAGGGAAAAGACCGGCCAAGTCGCCCGAGGCCAGCCGCTCCCGGCCCAAAAGCCTGGCGCACTCGTCGTTCCACCAGACAAGGCTTCCCGCCGTGTCCCAGACCAGAGCCAGCACGGGCATGACCTGGGCCAGCCGGCTGCCTGCATCGCTGGCCATCGGCACGGCGCCGGCAGGGGCGTGGCCCTCGTGATCCGAGGCGATCCGATTGCTCATCGCTGTGATCCGTAAGGATTGGCGCGGGGCTCCGACGTTCGCGCATGACTCGGAGGCGCACCGGGCTGCCCGTAGCGTGAGTGCGCGGGCCGTTCACCTGTGATGCGGATCGATGCGCTCGTCTATCACGGACGATGCTGCCCAGCCAAATGGAAAACCTCTCCGCTCTCCAGAGGAAATGGCAGGGGCGGCCTTGCGCTCCAGGCCTGAAGCCGCTACACATCGCTTGCCGACCGGCATTCGGCCCGGCAATCCCGATCCATTCGTCTTCATGAGCCCACTTTCACGGCTGGAGTGTCCATGCGCGCCCTGCTCGTCATCGTCGTCCTCTTCGTGGCCCTGGCCTGCGCTGCGGGCACGTTGACCTCAGGCTCGGGCGCCGCTTCCTGCGACATCGACAGTGGCGAGCTGGCCGCCATGGCGGGCCAGATGATCATGGTGGGTTTCCGCGGCCTTGATCTGGAAGAGGGCTCTCCCATTGCCGATGATGTGCGCAACGGCCGCGTGGGCGGAGTCATCCTCTTCGACTATGACGTGCTCCTCAAGAGCCAGGTGCGCAACGTGCGGAGCAAGGAGCAGGTGGCCAGCCTGACCGCCTCGCTTCAGCGGATCGCGCCCACTCCGCTCCTGGTGGCCGTGGACCAGGAAGGCGGCAAGGTGGCCCGCCTCAAGGAGCGTCACGGCTTCGCTCCGGCCCCCTCGGCGGCCGAGCTGGGCCGGGGCGGCCCGGAGGCCACGGAGCGCGCCGCCGCGTTCATGGGCCTCGAGATGGCCGCCTGCGGCATCAACATGGATTTCGCGCCCGTGGCCGACGTGGACATCAATCCGGGCAACCCGGTCATCGGCCGCCTGGACCGCAGCTTCTCCCCGGACCCAGAGACCGTGGCCACGCATGTCGCGGCCTTCGCGCGCGGGCTGCGCGCGGCCGGCGTGATCCCGGTTCTCAAGCACTTTCCCGGACACGGCAGCTCGGCCATGGACTCGCACCTGGGCCTCACGGACGTGAGCGCCAGCTGGAGCGAGCAGGAGCTCGTGCCCTACCGGCGGCTCCTCGCGGAAGGCAGCCTCGGCGCGGTCATGACCGGCCACCTGTTCAACTCCAGGCTGGACCCGGCGCATCCGGCCACGCTCTCGCGCGAAACCGTAAGGGGGCTGCTGCGCAAGACGCTCGGCTTTCGCGGCGTGGTGGTCTCCGACGACCTGCAAATGCGCGCCGTGGCCGACCACTACGGCTTGCGCGAGGCGATCCGCCTGGCCCTGGACGCCGGCATCGATCTGCTTCTCTTCGGCAACAACCTGGAGCACGATCCGCTCGTGGCGCGCAAGGCCCAGGCCATCATTCTGGAGCTGGTGGATTCGGGCGAGGTGTCTTGTCCACGAATCCGCGAGTCGCACAAGCGCATAATGGCCCTCAAGGCGTCCTTGAAGGCCGTCGAAACGTCACGCTAAGCCTTTCCCGTGGCTGGGAACGGAAGTTGCAAATATATGGAAGCCATTCGGCAGGCGCGGAGACCGCATTTTTTCCGTTTACCTTGGGGAGAACAATAAGTTATGTACCCCTCATCGCGTGATGCGATCTCCCATGGAACCGAAGCCCCCATGAGCGGGAGGCCCACTCATGCCCTATGATCAGAATATGCGCATCCTTATCGTCGATGATTTCTCGACCATGAGGCGCATCATCAAGAACATCCTCAAGCAGATCGGCTACAACAACATCATCGAGGCGGACGACGGCACGACCGCCTGGGACATCCTCAACCGCGAGCAGATAGACTTCGTCGTTTGCGACTGGAACATGCCCAAGATGAAGGGCATTGATCTCCTGCGCAAGATCCGCGACAGCGAGGAGTTCGAGAATATGCCTTTCCTCATGGTCACGGCCGAGGCCCAGCAGGAGAACCTCGTGGAGGCCATCCAGGCCAAGGTCTCCAACTACGTGGTCAAGCCTTTCACGCCCGACGTGCTCAGCCAGAAGATCGAGAAGATCCTGGAGAAGTACAAGTAAACCGAACTTGACGGACCGCCAGTCCGAAACGAGCCGG
>JAEYTO010000118.1 GCA_023433925.1 Pseudomonadota bacterium
GCTCGTCAGGTTATAGCTACGTAACCACGGTGGATATTGCCAATGTCGACGGACTTAAGATCAAAGTCGAAGTGTCGGACAGACCTGGCAACATTGTTCTTTCGGAAGTGACAATCTGATAGGGTCTTGTTAAGTTAGATCCCCGGCCAGTGTTGAAGGAACTCGCCGGACCGGTGATCTTCTTTTCTTAATCACGCTCACTTCGCTACCCTGAATTTCAGTCCGGCAGGAAGCCAGTGCGTTAGGAGACCTGAGTAACGGCATGGTAACGAGAATTACCGGATGATAACCAGATATCGCTAACGAATCTAAGTCGGTTTTAAGATTTTCTCGTTATCGGTTTGCGCTTGATGGCAATACATCATTGCTGAATGGAAATTATTTCAAAGTAAAACGCCTGCCGCACCAAACTTGCCGTATTGTTGGCATTGAGTTTATGTAAAAGATTTTTACGGTGTGATTCGATTGTTGTTACACTCACACAAAGTTTATCCGCGATCTGGGGATTTGTTAGTCCTTTCGCGATACATTCGAGTACTTCTTGTTCTCTCCGTGTAATAACAGGACGGTCTGGTTGTCGTTGTCGTAATGTTTGCACCACCTCAGTGCTCACCCAGGTTTTGCCGATGGATACAGCACGAATGGCTTGCCATAGTTCCGTTTGTGTAACATTCTTCAAGACATATCCCTTCGCACCATTGTCGAGCATATTTTGAATAAAGCTGCGTTGGTTGAATGAACTCACCGCCAGCACCGCTACTTCAGGATAATTAGTCGTTACATGTTTACATAATTCAATGCCCGATTGATCGGGAAGATTAATATCCATCAGCAGAACATCGGGCTGTTCGTTTTTCAAATACGCCAGGCACGAGGCTGCATTTGTGGCGTGGCCATTGTAGTCGATATCCACTGCGTCCTGCAACAAAGCGCGAAGGCCTTCAATCACCATGAAATGATCATCAACAATAAAAACATTTATCTTCATGATACCGGAAATTCAATGAGCACGGAAGTGCCGCTGCTTTCAGAGCGCAAATGAATGGCTCCCTTTAAAAATGCTACTCTGCTCTTAATATTTTTCCATCCAATACCTCCGGCCTGGTCAAGCACGTGTGTATCAAATCCCTTTCCATCATCTTCAACGGTCAGGGTAATCGTCTTTACATCGTGTGTTAGTTGTACGATCATCTGCCGGGCTTGCGCATGTTTAATGCTGTTGTTGACAAGCTCCTGCACAATACGGTAAATGGCGATGCTCACACTCTCTTCAATAACTGATTTTGTCTCCATACCAATACTCTGGTAATTGATCTGAATGACATTGGTCTGGTCAATCTCGTTACAAAAATCGCGCAACGCTACATCAATTCCAAAGCGCACCAACGCTTCGGGCATCATGTTGTGGGCTACGCGTCTCATTTCTTTAATAGAGCTGTCGAGCATATCGATGCTGCGCTCAAAAGCCTGCGCGTTATCACGCGTCATGATTAAATTTCCTTTCATAGTTTGCATGGAGTGTTTAATGCCACTGAGCATACCACCCAAACCATCGTGCAGATCTTTGGCGAGACGGGTTCGTTCCTTCTCTTCGCCTCTCAGCACGGCTTCGGTGGCCGCCAGCTTTTTTTCCGTTTCCAGTTCGATGATACGTTGTTGCTGTAGTTTCTGTCGCTGTTGATAAACCCGATAAATCGAGATGGAGATCACTACCAACGATGCAACCATCGCAATAAGCAAATAGTTAAAAAGACTTTTTTGCTTGATGGAAGCCTGCTGTAATTGAATTTGGTTTTCCTTTTCTGCTGATTCGTATTTTGTATTGAGTTCAGCGACTCGTCCAGCCACAGCTTCAAGTTGTATAAGGTTTTCGATTGAATCGGCCTTATTGCTATAAACGTTCATGCCTTTATAATCGCGGACCTGTTGTGCAATATCCGACAGAAGTTTGTATCCTTTCCCGGTATCGTCAAGAAGGTTTAGTTCAAGGCTTATCCGAAGTGACTGATGAGCATAGTAGTAGGCTGAATCGCTTTTCTCCTGAAAAAAATAGTAAATACCTAACCCTCGCAGGGCAACCACCTCAAGCTCCCGCAATTCCATCGTTCTTGAAATCGAAAGGGCTTTTAAAAAATTCACTTTCGGCTTCTTAAACTGAGACGTCACAACGTATTGGTGTCCGAGATTCAAAAGTGCATGCGCCTGTGTGAAATGATCACCAGTAGCCTCTGCTATTTGCTGCGATTCATCCAGCGCAAGGATTGCTTTGTCGAACTGTCGCATGTAATTATACACCAGTCCCTGATTAAGCAATGCCGTTGAAAGAAAAACGGAATTGTTCAGCTCACGCGCAGTAGCCACCGCTTTGTTTAACTTCGCTATCGCTTTTTCATATTGCTTGAGATCACTGTAAATAAGTCCCAGGTTTTGTGTGGCCTGCATCAGCAACACATCATCGCGCAACTTACTCGCAATTTTTTCTGCTTCGAGGTAATACTTTGCAGCGCTGTCGAGGCGCTCCAGGTAAAAGTAGGATGAACCAACATTCCCGAAACAAGCCGCCAATGTTCTACGATCACCATCCGCGCGGGCCAGTGCAATACTTTCAAGATTAAGTTGAAGCGATGAATCGAGCAACGACTTCAGGTTGAGTACATACGTGAAGTTGGTGATGAATTTTATTTTACCTTTTGTATAATCAAGCTTATCGGAAAGTGCCTTGCATTGCCAATAATAAAAGGCAGCACTGTCAAGGTTAGTGCCCTCAAATTGTTGACCTATGTGAATGAACAGAAGTGCTTTACTGGTGTCATCTTTCGCTCCTGGCAACAACCGCAGCAAGCTATCCAGGTCCATGGGAGTTTGTGCCGCCAATGTTGTAAAGCTGAATAACAATAGGGTAACAAGAATCTTCCGCATGAACCAGTGTTTTTCCAAAGGTACCAAATCTATGCCGTACGAATGCTCCTGTTTTCAGGGGATAAATACTGAAATAAAAACCTGCTAAAACAGGATTGTCTCGCCTGGGTCCATCGTTGAACTTTACTAAAAGTTTAAATCTGCATTCCATGAAAAAGCTCCATTTTGCAGTGATCATTTTTATTGGTCTGATCGCCTGTGATAATTCCGAAACCCCTAAGCCAAGTATTGCGCTTCCGGAAGTAACCACAACCATGCTTGCGTCAATATCACAGACAACAGCAATGAGCGGAGGAAGTATCACCAACGCTGGGGATGTAGAAGTAACTGCAAAGGGTGTTGTGTGGAGCACCTCGACCAATCCAACAGTTGCGCTGGCAACAAAGACTAATGATGGTATCGGCACAACCACTTTCAGCAGCGTGCTTGATAACCTTACCCCCGCTACACAATATTATATGCGAGCTTACGCAAGCAATGTTGCAGGCACAGCTTATGGCAACGAGCTAAGCTTTACCACGCTGGCAACGGCAACACAATCGCATGTGTATGTGGCCGTGCAGTTGCAAAACTCAATCAACAAAGCGCTTTACTGGAAAGACACGGATGTAGTAGCGCTCTCTGATGGAGCAAGTCACGCCCTTGCCAAACGTGTCGCTGTTACTGAAACCGGTGTTTACATCGCGGGTAACGAACATAATGCCTCCGGCAAGTATGTGGCAAAATATTGGAAAGACGGTATCGCATCAAATCTTTCCGATGGCAGTCACCATGCGTTCGCAGATGGACTCTTTGTACAAGGTGCCAATGTATATGTAGCCGGATCAGAAGAAACGTCCCAACAGCGCAGGGCCAAGTATTGGGAGAACGGCACGGCTACCAACCTAACCGATGGTACCAAGTTTGCCGTAGCGAACAGTGTATTTGTAGCGGATAGTAAAGTTTATGTTTCCGGTTACATGAATGAACCGATGGAAACAGCACGCTACTGGATGAACGGAAGCGAGGTAGTATTACCGAAATCCGACAATGCAGTTCGATCGGTAGCCAACGGAGTTTTTGTAATCGGTACCGATGTATATGTTTCCGGCTATCAACAGATCACCATCAGTGGAACTGGCCGTTACATTGCCACGCTATGGAAGAACGGTGTGATTGCACTACTCGGCAATTCAGCGAACAACAGCTATTCCACAGGTGTTACCGTTCACAACAACGATGTGTATGTATCCGGCTATGAAAACGTGAGTGGCATAAACGTAGCGAAGTATTGGAAGAACGAAACAGGCGTAAATCTCTCCGATGGTACACTCGATGAACATGCGACTTCGATTTTTATTACCGATGCTGGCGATGTCTATGTATCGGGGTATAACGGAAATATTAACACCGGCATACAAGCCAAGTACTGGAAGAACGGAGTAAGTCACACAAATAACTCCGGTACGTATGCCTGGTCTATCTACATTTATTAGTAACCTCTTGATACTTCTTAAAAAAAAAGAAACACGATGAAATTGCACAAAGTTATGTTCGTTGGTTATTTGATTATGATTTTAACAGTAGCGTGCGGATCAGATGATGATACCTTTCGCAACGATGCTGATTCACTGGGTGGTGTGTGGATGAGCTTTAAAGCGGGATCCGGCTTTGATAATGTTAAATGGCTTGTCTTTGATGGTGAGGGGTACATCATTGACGATCTCCCGCGCACAGGACTTTATGAGATTACTGAAAGTGATCTGGCTAACTACACACTTGGTACTTATTCGGTTAGCGGGCGTAATGTACAAGTCAGTACAGCGTACACCAACTTCACATTCAACTGGACTGATGTGAACACGCTTACCCACGAAGGGCACACCTATAAATTTTACCGCAGCACTGTACAAGACAACATGCGACTGAGTGGATCATGGACTACTTACTCCAACACGAGCGATACCTATCTTGATCAAGCCGGTGCACGACCTGTATTAACCCTGAGCGGCGATGGCACCTTTACTGATCGTGGACTTTGGGTTACAAACTTTACAGATCCTTACGCCAACGCGGAAGCCAGTCCGGGTGAAGGCACCTATCAGGTATTGAACTATACACTCATACTCACGTATACTGATGGCCGCGTTCGAAAACGTTCGTTCACTGGTGCGGTAAATCAAGATCCCTCAAAAAACGCCACACTCCTTTACATCGGTAATAATCCTGTCCATAAACGATAAAGCATTATGAAAAAAATCAAGTTGTATCACCCAATCATTTTTGCTGTTCTGGTAATACTCATCCCAGCTTGTGAAGTTGATGACCCTGGTGTTTCCAACAAACCCATTGTTACCGATCGTGGAACGGCTCAAGGCAATGCTACTACTACTACGATTGGTTCAGGCGGAGGCACACTTTCATCTGCCGATGGCAAACTTACTGTAATCATTCCTGTCGGTGCATTAACTTCAAACACCACTGTCTCGATACTGCCGATCAGCAACGAAGGCCCTCTTGGTTTAGGATTGGGGTACCGGCTCTCGCCCGAAGGCACAACCTTTACAAAACCGGTAACCCTTACTTTTAACTATGATGAAGATTTGCTTGACAACACCAGCGAAGATTTTTTATGGGTCATCACCCAGGCTGACGATAACAGCTGGAGGGCTGTCTTGAAAAGTGAAGTCAACACCATTGCCAATACCGCAACCGTTACTACCACACACTTTAGCGATTGGGCATTAGGACGTTTCATCGATCTCAACCTGGAGCCGGCATCAAAAACGGTATTGAGAGGAAAATCGGTCGCATTGAAACTCAACGGTTTTTCACGCGATCATGCGCAAACCGATGATGAACTTGTTCCCCTAGCACCGATCGATCCCAATACCGACGTACTGCAACTTTTAACCACCATTGCTCTCAACGAAGAACAATTGCTAGACTTTCGTATTACGGGTTGGTCGCTTAACGGAGCCGGTGCACCCATATCGAATAGTAATGGTTCACTCAGTGCTTCAAAAAATACGGCCACATATAAAGCGCCAGATGCTAAACCAACCATCAATCCGGCAGCCGTATCGGTTCACCTGGAAGCATTGCAAAGTGGAACTTCACAAATTACCCAATACACGGTTACCTCCAGTATTTCGGTCATCGAATCCGACTTGTATGTGATGGTTAAGGTAGATGGCGAGACCCACGAATACTATCAGTATGGTTTCAATGGCAGTACACCACCCGATCCCAATAACATCAGCATCGCCAACTGCGGCAGTAACGGTGATGGTGGATTGGCCATAACAGGATCATTCATTCAAAATGCAACAACGGTAGTTTCAGGCTTTGCACTTGAGATTTCGAATCCTGCAGGTGGAACTGTTGCGTTAAACTGTCTGCAAAACGATGGCGAAGATGACGCCTCCTTTCAACTTGCAAATGGAGAAAATTATTATTCACTGGATTACGCTACGCGCACTCAAGTCAATCAGAACTGCATCTACAACTACTTGTGTAGCAATGTTTCGATTACGTTTGTTACGTACGAAGATGAGATGATGGGAAATGTGCGCGGCTATTTTTCAGGCACGTTGTATGAGCCAGGAAATGCTGAAGCATGTCAGTCAGACATTCCTCACACCATTGAAGGCGAGTTCTGGTTAAAACGGGCGAACTAATTTATCAAATCCAGTTATGGGTCCCTTGGACTCAGATAGGCTCATACCTGGCACACTTCGTCAGGGCTGTCCTTATGGAACCGGCACCTTCGTGAAATGGAGCTGAAATCTGAAATTTATCATCGTAATTTTTCTCTGCTATTTACAAGCTTTGAACTGCAAGGCGAATCGATGCGAAAACGTCCCACACTCCAGCAGGAAAAATCACGCGAAACCAACTAAAAAAAATAAATACCTTTGAAGCGTCAAAACTTAACGCAAGGCAGGTGGCCTACATCATTACCGAAATAGTGGCCTAGATTCATTACCGAAACGGGTGGCCAACACTTACCGAAATACTCAGGCTTATCCATGTCCTGGAGGAACTTCCGAATAGAACAGTGAACAATATCGATGATCTGTTACCTCAAAAGGGTAAAGAGTACTAACGCACTTGGCCGGGTGCTTACGAAACACCGCCATGCAGCATACATGTTGTTATACACAGGCCCGGCGTGATAAGATTTTCAAAGCGGCTCTTCTTCCAGAATCGCTTATAACGAGATGATGAAGATGCCTATGCCGATGAACCGTT
>JAEYTO010000043.1 GCA_023433925.1 Pseudomonadota bacterium
GGCTGCTACCCCGGCCAGGAAGTGGTCGCTCGCAGCCAGTTCCGCGGCACCCTCAAACGCCGCGCATTCATCGTCCACGCGGATGCCGAAGTGACTGCAGGCACCGATGTATTTGCCGCCAGCGATGCTGAGCAAGCTACCGGCACTGTAGTGCAGTCAGCACCTGCCCCCAAAGGCGGCTGGGATGGCATCATCAGCATGCAAGTCAGCTCTGCGCAAGAAGCATTGACAGCTGGCAGTGCCACCGGCACCCCGCTGACCGTACTACCCCTACCGTACGCATTGCTGGAAGACATCTAAGCGCAAGACATTGACTTGCGCCTCATAAAAAAAGCCACCTTCACGGTGGCTTTTTTACAGACGTGCGTGGCACAACGTTCTAGGGTTTGATTGCAATTTTGAGCACACCATCGCGCTGATTGGCAAACAGGTCATAGGCCTCAACGATATCGTCGAGCTTGCGCTCATGCGTGACCATCACCCCCAAATCCAAACGATTCGCTTCAATCACATTCATTAGACGGCGCATACGCTCCTTACCACCCGGGCACAGCGCCGTTCGAATGGTGTGATCGCCCAATCCCGCAGCAAAAGCAGACAAGGGAATCTTCAGGTCTTCCGAGTACACCCCCAAGCTCGATAAAGTGCCACCAGGCTTGATCACCTTCATCGCTTGCTCAAACGTAGCTTGTGTGCCCAGCGCTTCGATCGAGCTGTCCGCACCCTTACCTCCGGTGAGCTTGAGCACCTCGCTAACCACGTCCACATCACGGAAGTTCAGCGTCACATCGGCGCCCATTTTTTTGGCAATGCCTAAACGATAGTCATTGCCATCCACCGCAATGATGGTGGTAGCACCCAGCAGACGCGCCCCCGCTGTAGCACACAGCCCAATGGGACCTTGGGCAAAAACCACCACCGTGTCGCCGATCTTGATATGGGCATTTTCTGCTCCAGCAAATCCGGTCGACATGATGTCCGGGCACATCAGCACCTGCTCATCCGTAAGCCCCTCAGGAATAGGTGCCAAATTGGCTTGTGCATCAGGCACCAGCACGTACTCCGCCTGCGTGCCATCAATTAAGTTACCAAAGCGCCAGCCTGCGGTGGCTTTGTAGCCATGGCAGCCACATACGCCACGTGCACTCAGGTAGCTGCCGTCTTGACTCGCGTAACCATCTTGCGCCGCATAACTGTTGAAGTTCGGGCAAATCGCGCCTGCAATCACGCGCTGACCTTCCTGGTAGCCTTGCACGGCACTGCCCAGCTTCTCGATGACCCCGACAGGTTCATGCCCCACGGTCAAGCCTTTTTCGACGGGGTATTCACCTTTCAAAATGTGCACATCCGTGCCGCAAATAGTGGTGGTTGTGATACGAATCAACGCATCATTGGGACCCACATCGGGAATGGGCTTTTGCACAATTTCAATACGCCCTTTTTCCAAAAAAGCGGCTGCTTTCATCATTGCCATAGTGTTCTCCTTTTTAATGCACCATTGAAATTGCCCACCCATTTACCGAAAGCATTACCTTCAGTGGATCTGTCAAATTCATTCTAAAAACACGCTGCCTGCACCTGCATGCCATTCGCTTCGCAATTGATCCGCATCAAGCACCTCTTGAATGCCTGACCGCCCGCTAGGGCATCGAAATTCGCTAGAATCGCGGGCTTGATGTCCTCTAATGAAAGTGCACGGCACATTCCAATCGAAGACATCGTTGGCCAAGTACCGAAAAGATTGCAAAACCTCCAAAGAGGCTATTTTTTCGGCATATAATCTAGGTCTTGTCGGCGTGTAGCGCAGCCTGGTAGCGCACTTGCATGGGGTGCAAGGGGTCGCGAGTTCGAATCCCGCCACGCCGACCATTGATATAGAAAAGGGCTAACAGCACGCTGTTAGCCCTTTTTGTTTTTATTTTTTATTTTTGCCTGCATACAGGCAGCAAAGAGCAAGAGACAAATGATTGAAGGTTTGATTACCGGACGTTTGACCACTGACCCCAGCGAACGTACTGACCGCTTTGGCAAAACTTTTATGGTGGCCCGTATGCGCGCCACAGTAGGCGACGGTGGTTTGCGCGCCAACACCGGTGATGGCCCCAGCAGCCTCTTTGTGAATGTTGTTGCTTTTGACCCCGTACCTTGCAGCCAGCTGCGCGATTTGCTCGAAGGTGATGTGGTCTCCTTGGTAGGACCTATCACTCCCAAAGTCTGGACTGACCGCCAAGACGTCAGCTACCCCGCGCTAGATGTTGTCGCCTACCGCGTCATGGCACTGCCCAAGCCATCCATCCCTGACTTCAACATCTGATGCATTAAGACGGCCATCATCTCGAAAAGTTATATCGAAATAAAAATATATTCTCGATTAGCATAAGAAAGTCACAGTACAGTGCGTACATCTACTTTCGAGAGTTCGAGATGCTGAACAAACGTCTATTTATCCAAGCTGCACTGGCTGTTGCCACTGCCGGTGCATTCAGTGCCCAAGCACAAGATGCCATCAAAGTGGGCGTCACTGCCGGCCCTCACGCCCAAATCATGGAGCACGTGAAACAAGTGGCCGAAAAAGACGGTTTGAAAATTCAAATCGTTGAATTTAGCGACTACGTGCAACCCAACGCTGCTTTGGCCTATGGCGACATCCACGCCAACAGCTACCAGCACAACCCTTACCTGGAAGCACAGATCAAAGACCGTGGCTACAAGATCGTGAACTATGCGAACACGGTCAACTTCCCGATCGGCCTGTACTCCAAGAAGATCAAGCAACTGAGCGAACTCAAGCAAGGTGCGAAATTCGGCATCCCCAACGACCCCACCAACGGCGGTCGTGTGCTGCTGCTCTTGCAAGACCAAGGCCTGATCAAACTCAAACCCAATGCTGGCCTGAAAGCCACCCCATTGGACGTGGTCGAGAACCCCAAGAAGCTGCGCTTTGTCGAGCTGGACGCTGCACAGCTGCCCCGCTCCTTGGATGACTTGGACGCATCCGCCATCAACACCAACTTTGCAATGTCTGCGGGTCTGAACCCCAAGAAAGACGCTATTGCACTGGAGCGCGCTGACGGCCCTTACGTCAACATCATCGCCATTCGCGCTGGTGACGAAAAGCAAGCATGGGCCACCAAGCTCGTCAAAGCCTACCAATCTGACTCGACCCGCGCTTTTGTAGAAAAGCAATTCCAGGGCTCCGTGCTGCTGGGCTTCTAGTCCGAAGCCACCATACAGAGCTTGTGCCGCTTTCAGGCACAGTTCATGCAAGCCCTTGGCAACTGCCAAGGGCTTTTTTGTTGTGCACCTTCCAAAAAAGATAGCTGCTCACGCTCATCGATTGGGCAGTTGCGATACCAATCCTATGGATTGGCAACAACAACCAGCGCCAGCAG
>JAEYTO010000027.1 GCA_023433925.1 Pseudomonadota bacterium
CCCTGTAGGAGCCGTCCTGGACCTTGGCCAGCCATTGCGGGTTGTCGCGGTACCAGCGCACGGTGCGCTCAAGCCCCTCCTCGAACTCCAGGCTCGGCGCGAAGCCCAGCTCGCGGGCGGCCAGGGAGAAGTCCATGGCGTAGCGCCGGTCGTGGCCGGGGCGGTCCTTGACGAAATGGATGAGTTCCTCGCCCTTGCCCAGCGTCCGCAGCACGGCCTTGACCACGTCGATGTTGGCCCGCTCGGCCGCGCCGCCAAAATTGTACGTCGCGCCCGGGCGGCCCTTGCGCAGGGCCAGGTCCACGCCGCGGCAATGGTCGAGCACCCAGATCCAGTCCCGCACGTTGCGCCCGTCGCCATACACGGGCAGGGGCTCGTCCCGCGAGGCCTTGAGGTACATGAGCGGGATGAGCTTCTCGGGGAACTGGTGGGGCCCGTAGTTGTTCGAGCAGCGGGTGATGACCACCGGGTAGTCGTAGGTGTGGAAATAGGCCCGGCAGAGCAGGTCGGCCGAGGCCTTGGAAGCCGAGTACGGGCTGTTGGGCGCGAGCGGGGTCTCCTCGGTGAAGGCCGGGTCGCCGGACTCCAGGGAGCCGTAGACCTCGTCCGTGGACACGTGCACGAAGCGCGGGACGCCGGCCTTGCGGGCGCATTCGAGCAAGGTGTGCGTACCCATGACGTTGGTGCTCAGGAAGGGCGCGGAGTCGTGGATGGAGCGGTCCACGTGGGTTTCGGCGGCGAAGTTGACCACGGCCTCGATGCGCTGCTCGGCGAGCACGCGCGCCACGAGGGAGGCGTCGCCGATGTCCCCGTGCACGAAATGATAGCGCCGGCCGCCGTGGCTGGCCTCGGCCTCGGCAAGGCTCAACCTGTTGCCGGCATAGGTCAGCTTGTCCAGGTTGACCACGACGTCGTCCGTTTCGGCCAGAACCTGCTGCACGTAGTTGGAGCCGATGAAGCCGCAGCCGCCTGTCACGAGAAGTCGCATGTGGGGTTCCCCTTGGGATGGTCGCCGGCGGCCGGATGATCTTTCCGCGAACCGGTGCCCAGCCTTGTACCGGATAGGCCGACCCGGCGCAAATTTTTGCGGCGGATGCAAAAACCACTTGCCAATCCGAAGCGAAGTGTCTAAATACCGTCTCCCTGTGGGCGATTAACTCAGCGGTTAGAGTGCCACCTTCACACGGTGGAAGTCCCGAGTTCAAATCCCGGATCGCCCACCATCCATGAATCCGCAGCCCGGAGCCGCCCGACGGTTCCGGGCTTTTGCTTTCCAGCGCGCCGCGCCGAGGTCCAGACCGCCATGGAAATCGTCCTCTACCAGCCCCAGATCCCGCCCAACACCGGGAGCATCGCCCGGCTCTGCGCGGCCACGGATACGCCCCTGCACCTCATCGAGCCGCTGGGCTTCTCCATCGACGACCGCCATCTCAAGCGGGCCGGGCTCGACTACTGGCCCCATGTCAAGGTGCGCGTGTGGCCGGACTGGCAGGCTTATCTCGACGGCGCGCGCCCCGAGCGGCTGGTGGCCACCAGCGCCCGCTTGGGCGTCCCGCATCACGAGTTCGCCTTTTCGGCCGGGGACGCGCTCGTGCTGGGGCCCGAGGCCACGGGCCTGCCCATGCGCATCCTCGATTCCATACCGCTGCACGTGCGTATCCCGATCTGGGGCCAGGTGCGCAGCCTGAACCTGGCCAACGCCGCGGGCATCCTCCTCTATGAGGCCTATCGCCAGACCGGGGCGCTCCAGGGCCGTTGAGGCCTCACCTGGGGCCGTCGCCCGCGGACATGAGCGCCTGCTTGCCCCGGATCACGCCCGGATGCAGGGGCAGCGCGTGCCCGCCCTGGGACATCTCCGCCACGGGTCCGGCGGTCTCCACCACCGAAGCCAGGTATTCCAGCCCGTCCTCGGCGGCCAGCGCGGCAAGGCAGTCGCGCACCACCTGGGCCGGTACGTCCTCCGCCGCGCACAGCCAGGCCGTATCGGCCAAGGTCTGCACGGCATTGTCCTGGCCGGGGTAGGTTCCGGCCGGGATGGTCGCCGCCGTGTAGCCGGGGTGGAGCGCGTGGAAGCCCGACTCCCGCGCGGCCGCGTGCAGATCGAGGATGCGCAGTCCTTCCTGGCTGGCCAGCTCGGCCAGGTGCATGCTCGGCAGGCCGTCCAGAAGGAAGATCGCGTCCGCGCGGCCCTGGCGCATGGCCTCGACCGCGTCTTCGTGGCCCAGGTACAGCCTGGTCATGGAGTCCCACAGACCGAGGGCCGAGAACAGGCGCTCGGCCAGGGCGGCCGTGCTCGACTCCTGGCCGCCCACGCAGACTCGCTTGCCCAGGAGTTCGCGCGCTTGCCGGATGTCCGAGCCGGCGGGAACCACCAACTGCGCCGGCGCCTGGTAGAGCCCCGCCACGGCATTGGCCCGCTCGTGGTCCGGCGGGCCGTCGCGCCGGGCCGGCGCCAGGCGGACGTCGCCCGCGTGCACGATGGCCAGCGCCAGCTCGCCCCGGCGCAGTCCCTGGAGGTTGGCCAGGGAGCCTGCCGTGGCTTCGGTGGTGACCTCCAGCCCCTCGATGCGCCGGGATAGGAGCACGGCCAGGGCGCTGGCCGCATGAGTCATGGCGCTCCCCCGAGGGCCGCCGCCCATGACGAGCCGCAGGCCCACCCCGGCCAGGCTTTCGGACAGGGAGGCCGGCCAGAGCGTCCCCAAGGCGGCCATTAGCGCCGCCAAAGCCATCGTGCGCAGCATGTCATTCCTCCGCGGCCGAGCGCCTTTCGATCCGTATGCTAGCGGGAAGATCCCGATCATGGCGCACTATGGCACATCGCGATCAGGGCGCATATCAGCCGGGAGTCTGAGCTTGGCGGAACCTGACGAGGATCAGAATTGTGATATTAATCACAATAGTCTTGCCGCCTTCCGTTTTTTCGGGAATATTGTATGGTCCAACGCCAAAGCAGTGTATCGAGTTCGAGTCCGGTCCCGCGATCCAGCGAGGGCGCCGTCGGACGGGCCGGACGCCGCTCCTTTACACCGCTGGACAATGCCTTACATGACATGTGGCGGAGCCGCCGTCGCGGATCCGCCCCGCACTCGACAGGAGGATCGCATGTCCGCCTACACGGTCTACGCGGACCAGCTCCCTGGGCTGCTCGCCCGCTGGAGCAGAAAGTACTCCATCCACGCGCCCATGGATATCGGAGACGGCCTTTACGATTTCCGGCCCTGGCGCGACGGTTGCGAGATCGCCTGGGAGTACGACCTGGCCTACAACAGCCTCAAGCGTTTCCTGCTTCCGCCCAGGGAGACCCTGGTCAGCTACGACCTCGGCCAATGCACGGCCAAGCCCGTCTTCGAGGCTCCGGCCCAGCTCCTGTTCGGCGTGCATCCCTATGATTTGCGGGCCATGAGCCAGCTCGACCAGCTCATGGAAGCCGGCGCGCCGGACTACTACTATATGCACCGCCGCGAGAACACGGTGGTCATGGCCCTGGAGCCCCTGCGCCTGGCCAAGACCGCGTTCTGGGGCACGGTGGGCGCCGGCAGGGCCGACCTCGGCTTCGACCTCTACTGGACCAAGATCGGGCCGTCCTCCTTCTTCGTGGAGGTGGGCACCAGGCGCGGCGAGGAGCTGCTCCTGGCCGACGGCTCCGTGGAGCACGCCACGCCCGGCGAGCGCGAGGCCGCGCGCAGGGCCAAGGACCGCATCCTGGCCAAGGCCAGGCGCTCCGGGCTCAAGTTCGACTGGAAGGACATCCCGAGGGTGCTCGGCAAATCCTGGGATTCCCCGCTCTGGGAGCAGCGCTCCGAGTTTTGTCTGGCCTGCGGCTCGTGCAACACCGTCTGCCCCACGTGCTATTGCTTCGACATTCGCGAGGAGGTCGACGAGAGCCTGGGCAAGGGCACGCGCTACCGCGTCTGGGACGGCTGCATGCTGCACTCCTTCGCGGCCGTGGCCGGCAACCACAACTTCCGGCGCAAGGCCCTGGAGCGCTTCCGCCACCGGGCCTATCGCAAGGGCAAGTACATCTTCGACAAGCTGGGCGAGCTGGGCTGCGTGGGCTGCGGCCGCTGCGTGCGCGCCTGCACCGCGGGCATCGCCAATCCCGTGGAGGTCTTCACGGAGCTGTGGGAGGCGGAAAGGAATGCTTAAGAAGTTCTCGGCCTATGTGCCCCAGCCCGCGACGCTGGTGGCCAAGGAGCGCCTCTCGGACTTCGTGACCCTGTTCCGCTTCGCGCGGAACGACGGCCGCCACCTGGCGCACAAGCCCGGACAGTTCATCGTCCTGTCCGCCTACGGGGTGGGCGAGGCGCCGTTCTCCATCAGCTCGGCGCCGAGCCGCGACGTGGCCGAGTTCGAGCTGGCCGTGCGCAAGATCGGCACCGTGACCACGGCCATGCACAACCTGCGCGTGGGCGACAAGGTCGGTATCCGCGGCCCCTACGGGAGCTTCTTCCCGGTCCAGGATTTCGTGGGCAAGGACACGCTCTTCGTGGCCGGCGGCCTGGGCTACATCCCTCTGCGCAGCCTGCTGCACTATCAGCTCAAGCACCGCGAGGAGTTCGGCCGCATCATCGTGCTCGTGGGCTGCCGCAATCCCCAGGAGCGCATTTTCATCGACCAGATCGAGCAGCTCTCCCACCGTGGCGACGTGGAGGTGCTGGAGAGCGTGGATTGCCCCGACGCGAGCTGGACGGGCAACGTGGGCGTCATCACGACGCTTCTGCCCAAGATCGCCATCGATCCGGACGCAACCAACGTGGCCATGGTCGGGCCGCCGGTCATGTACCGTTTCGTGCTGGCCGAGTGCGTGAAGATGGGCATCGACCCGGCGCGCATCTACGTGTCCCTGGAGCGCAAGATGAAGTGCGGCCTGGGCAAGTGCGGCCACTGCCAGATCAACCACCTCAACGCGTGCGTGGACGGGCCCGTGTTCCGCTACACGGACATCGCCGCGCTGCCCGAGGCGATCTAGGGCGGTTTGACCTTGAGACGCTCGCTCCGGCGTTGACGGCGCAAGTGGATTGCGCCGCCGCCCAACGCGACGGCAAGCCATGCCGACGCATGGCTTGCAGAGCATTTTCAAAAGCAAATGCTCTAATTCCGATGGCCGGGCCTTCACAGGAGGAACCCATGGGCGCCAAGCCTAAAGTGGCATTCTACGATTTCGCGGGCTGCGAAGGCGACCAGCTCCAGGTGGCCAACCTGGAGGAGCGGCTGCTGGACCTGCTCGGCCACGTGGAGGTCGTCAGCTTCCGCGAGGTCATGACCGGCGGGTCCATCGAGCCTTGCGACATCGCCTTCGTCGAGGGCTCCGTGACCAGGCCCGAGGACGAGGAGCGTCTGCGCAAGGTGCGCGCCAGCTCCGGCTATCTCGTGGCCCTGGGGGCCTGCGCGGCCATAGGCGGGGTGAACTGCCTCAAGAACTTCATGGAGGCGGACGTCTACCGCGAGCGCGTGTACGGCGCCCAGGGCCGCTGGTTCTCCACCGCCCCGGCCCGGCCCCTGCGCGCGGTGGTCACGGTTGACGCCGAGATCCCGGGCTGCCCCATCGACAAGAACGAGTTCGCCCGTGTGACCAAGGAGCTTCTGCTCGGCCGCGCGCCCTGGCTGCCCGACTACCCGGTCTGCGTGGACTGCAAGGCCGCCGGCAACGTATGCCGCTTCGACCTCGGCCGCATGTGCCTGGGAATCATCACCCGCGCCGGCTGCGGCGCGGCCTGCGTCACCGAAGGCGCGCACTGCTGGGGCTGCCGGGGCATGGCTCCCCAGGCCAATCTGGACGCCGCGCGCCTGATCATGGACCGCGCCGGCTTCTCCCGCCGGGCCGTCCAGGACCTCTTCCGCTTCTACCTGGGCGACACGAGCGCCGCCCTCTAACCGGGCCCTGCCCGCACGGTGAACCGAGGATGGACAACAAACGCACACGCAAGGACGCCCCGGAGCGAGCCCCGGCCGCCAAGACCGCCGAGGCCCCCGCTGTCCAGCAGACCCAGGCCGCCGGCCCCAGGAGCATCGACGTGCACCACCTGACCAGGGTGGAGGGCCACGGCAACATCGTGGTGCGCATCGCCGCCGACGGCAGCGTCGAGCAGTGCCGCTGGGAAGTCAGCGAGGCCCCGCGCTTCTTCGAGGCCATGCTCCTCGGCCGTGGCTACCAGGACGTGCACCATATCACCTCGCGCATCTGCGGCATCTGCTCCATCGGGCACCAGATCGCCTCGCTGCAAGCCACGGAGCAGGCCCTGGACATCCGCGTCTCGGAGCAGACCCTGGTCCTGCGCAAGCTGGCCCTGCACGCCGAGAACCTGCAAAGCCACCTGCTGCACATCGGCTTTCTGGCCCTGCCCGACTACCTGGGCGCGCCCTCGGCCATGCACCTTGCCGAGACGCACCGCGAGGAGGTCCTGAACCTCATCGCCTGCCGGCGCATGGCCAACGAGTTCAGCAGGCTCGTCTGTGGCCGGACCACGCACCCGCAACGCTTCGTGCCCGGCGGCTTCGCCAAGCTGCCGAGCGAGGCCGAGCTGCGCCAGCTCAAGGCCATGCTCACCGAGAGCCTGCCGGGAGTGTCGCGCATTGTGGACCTGTGCGCCTCCCTGCGCGACAGGCTGCCGGCCTTCGAGCGCCAGACCGAATACATAGCCCTGGCGGCGCCCGGCGAGTACCCGCTCTACTGGGGCCACATCGGCTCCAGCATGGATGACCGCCGGCCCGTGGAGCAGTACGGGCAGGTGACCCGCGAGTATCTCGTGCGCCAGTCCACGGCCAAATGGACGAAAAACAAGGCCGATTCGTACATGGTCGGCGCCCTGGCCCGCCTCAACCTGAACCATGGGCAGCTTTCGGCCGGCGCGCGCAAGGCCGCCGAAACCCTGGGCCTCAAGGCGCCGTGCCACAACCCGTTCCTCATCACCCTGGCCCAGCTCGTGGAGTGCGTGCATTCGGTGGAGGACTCGCTCAGGCTCATTGACGGCCCGCTCTCCCGAGGCCTGCGGGACGAGCGCCCGGCGCAGGTCCAGCTCCAGCCCGGCCGAGGCTCCAGCGCCGTGGAGGTGCCGCGCGGCATCCTCTTCCACTCCTATGAATACGACGCGCAGGGCAGGGTGGTGGCCGCGGACTGCGTCATCCCCACCAACCAGAACCATGCCAACATCCAGAAGGACATGGAGGCCCTGACGCCCAGCCTGACCGGCCTGCCCGACTCCGAGATCGAGCGGCTGCTGAGCATGCTCGTGCGCGCCTACGATCCGTGCATATCGTGCTCCACGCACATGCTGGAGACCGTGAAGCGCCCCGGCGAAGGCTTGGTGCGGTTCATCAGGTCATAGACTTGCCCATGGGCCGGCGCTCATAAAGCGCGCTCTTCCGGCGTCCCGCAGCGATCAACGGCGGGACGCCGTTTTTTCATTGCCTTTAGAGCACTTGCTTTTGAAAATGCCCTGCAAGCCATGTGTCGGCATGGCTTGCCGCCGCGTAGGCGTAGGCGCAATTCACTTGCGCCGTTAACGCCGGAGCGAGCGTTTCAATGTCAAACTGCTCTAAGAGCGGTTGGTTGACGCCTGCGCGCCAAATTGTGTAACAATGAAGCGTGCGTTTGCGTCCGGCCAAGCTTCGGCCGGCGCGAGGCGCGCTCGGCAGGCAATGCACTCCCGGAGCACTGCGTCCGGATGACGGCAACATGGAGTCAGGCGGCATGGAAATCACGATCACGCTTCTGGCGGTATTCCTTGATCTCGTCCTGGGCGATCCCGCCCGCCTTTATCACCCGGTCAGGGCCCTGGGCGCGCTCATGGACAGGGAGGAGGCCCTGGCCCGCCGGCTGGGCGGCATGTCGCTCAAGTGGTGGGGCATCCTCCTCGTGCTGCTCAACGCCCTCGGCGCATGGCTCGTGGTGCGCCTGCTCACGGCCATCCCGGTCCTGGGCTGGCTCATCGCCCTGTATCTGGCCTATGCCGGCCTGGCCTTGGGGCAGCTCTGGCGCGACGGCCGGCGCGTGGCCCGGCTCATCGACTCCGGCGACCTGGAGGCGGCCCGCCTGGCGCTCGGGGAACTCGTGACCCGCGACACCTCGACCATGGATGAGCAGGCCCTGCGCCGGGCCCTGGCCGAGACCATGAGCGAGAACCTGAACGACGGCTTCGTGGCCCCGCTTTTCTTCCTCGTCATCGGCGGTCCGGCCCTCATGTGGCTGTACAAGGCCGTGAGCACCATGGATTCCATGTGGGGCTACAAGACCGATCGCTATCGCGAGTTCGGCTGGGCCGCGGCCCGCGCCGACGACGTGCTCGCCTTCCTGCCCGCGCGCATGACCGCCTTCTTCATGCTCGGCGCGGGGTGGCTCATGTCCCTGGATGTGCACCGGACCTTCGACAACATGCGGCCCGACGCGCTCAAGACCGAAAGCCCCAACGCGGGTTGGCCCATGTCCGCGGCGGCCTGGCTCCTGGACGCCTGGGTGGGCGGTCCGGCGATCTACTTCGGCCGGCTCAAGGACAAGCCCGTGCTCGGTCCCACCGAGGGGAGCTGGGACAGCGGCAGGACCTCGCGCCTGCTCAGGCTTATCCTGACCACGGGAATGGTGGCCACGGCCGCCCTGAGCACATACTTCGCGCTCCTCTTCGCCGCCGCGCCGGCCTAGGGTATTTTGCAAATGAAATTGGGGGCCAGGGGAATCATTCCCCTGGCGGGAGAGAGTCCGGGAGAGGGCAGCGCCCTCTCTCGGGTCATTAGCAAAGTGCGCTAGGCGTTCAGGGCGGCGCGCCTTTCTTCCGCCCATGCGTCCCGAATCATGGGACGCATGGCGCGGATGTTGCGGCCCAGCGCCTTGGCCGGTCGCCAATCTGGCTTGCATGCCCGCGCATCGTGCCGCTCATGCTCGGCAGGTCAACGCTCATATCCAGCGCAGCGTGAATATCGCGGCTTCGTGACGGGCGGGGGCCTGGATATATGCATGTATATGAAACCTGCCATGCCGTGCGGATGCCATCTGGATGGCAGCAAGGGCGTCCAATTCTACTGGACCTGATTGCTATCATTATGCACGCATTCCTCTTTTCCAAGACAGTTGCCTGCTCAAGCCCACCATCGACTCCCACCATCCTGTCATTCAGGCTTTGGCGGCCAAGAAATGTGTAGAAGGACCGCCGGTGCAGCATTCAATTATGTAGAGCCGTTCGTTGCGCGTAACGGTAGTTGAATGGCGCACTCCCGTTGATGAAAGGGCCTTCATTCAGAATGCACTTGCAATGCATGAGAAAGTATGGTTTCAATTCGGGCCATCAGGCGACTGCGGCCGTGGATCACGGAGAGAGGTCGCGCACTGCGAAGCGTCTTTACCCTGTGAACAGGTTAAGAGCCTCCCGGCCGCTTGGAGCGTCCGTCTCTTTATGACGGACGCTTATGACGATGCAGGCATAGCGAAAAGAAGGAGTGGAAAATGGACGACTTCCTCAAGGAAGCCTTGGAGATCGTCAAAGCGCAGGCCAGCGTGCGCAACATGACCGAGGAGGAGATCATCTCCATGGTCAAGTCCCTGGCCAGCGGCATTCAGGCCCTGGGCGCCGCCGAAGGCGGCATCGAGACGCTCAGCCCGGCCGAGGACCCCAAGAAGGCGGTCAAGGAAAAGACCATCGTCTGCCTCGACTGCGGCAAGTCTTTCAAGATCCTGACCAAGAAGCATCTTTCGACGCACGGTCTCACGCCCGACCAGTACAGGGAGAAGTGGAACTACCCGAAGAAGATGCCCCTGGTCTGCAAGTCCCTGCAGCGCGAGCGCCGTAAGAAGATGAAGGATATGCGCCTCTGGGAAAAGCGCACGGGCAAGGCCGGCTAGGCCCTGCCCCGACCCCGACGAAAAAGCCCCCGGGCCTCAGGCACTCGGGGGCTTTCTGCGTTCAGGCGGTCGCGGGGGCGCTACTTGCCGAGCTCCTTGCTCCGCTTGTAGCTGGCCTCCACGGCGTCGAGGATCGCCGCGCGCACGGCCTGGCGATCCATGTGGGCCAAGGCCCTGATGGTCGTGCCCGCGGGCGAGGTGACCATCTCGCGCAGCACGGACAGGTGCTCTCCGCTCTCGGCGGCGAGCCTGGACGAGCCCTGGAGCAGCCCCATGACCATGTCGGTCGCCTGGGGGCGCGGCAGGCCGAGGTACACGGCCGACTCCACCAGGGCCTCCATGAAGTAGAAGACATAGGCCGGACCCGAGCCGACCACGGCCGTGAAGGCGTCGAACTGCGTCTCCGCGAGCACGTGGGCCGCGCCGATTGCGGCGAAGATGTCCAGCGCCTGGCGCTTCTGCTTTTCGGACAGGCGCGGATCGTCAAGGCATACGGCGCTCACGCCCGCGCCCACCAGGGCCGGGGTGTTGGGCATGACACGCACCACGGGGCAGCCGCCGCCGCTCCAATCACGCAGCATGGCCGTGGTGATGCCGGCCGCGATGGACACGAGGCACTTGTCGCCGCTCAGGGCCGGAGTCATGGCTTCGAGCGTGGCGAGCATGTGCTGCGGCTTGACGGCCATGACCACGTAGTCCGCGCGCTCGGCGACCTCGCGCGGGCTGCCCGCGGGAATAAGCCCGCAGTCGCGCGCCAGCGCATCCAGCTTGGCCCTGTCCAGGTCCACGCCGACAAGCTCGAAGCCGCCGCGCCTGGCCAGGCCGCGGATGATGGCCGCGCCCATGTTGCCGGCGCCGACGAAGCCTATGACCGGCGACACGGCCTTAGCCCACCAGCTCGAGCTTGCTGAAGAAGTAGGCGATCTCGATGGCCGCGTTCTCCAGCGAGTCGGAGCCGTGCACCGAGTTCCGCTCGATGTTCTGGGCGTACTTCTTGCGGATGGTGCCCTCGGCGGCGTTGGCCGGGTTCGTGGCGCCCATGAGCTCGCGGTAGCGCTTCACGGCGTCCTCGCCCTCCAGGGCCACTACGACGATGGGCCCGGAGCACATGAAGTCGCACAGGTCCTCGAAGAAGGGCCGGGCCTTGTGCACGGCGTAGAAGCCGCCGGCCTGCTGGGCGGACATCTGGAGCATCTTCATGCCCACGACCTTGAGCCCGGCCGACTGGATCATGGCCAGGACGGCTCCGGTCAGGTTGCGCTCCACGGCATCGGGCTTGATGATGCAAAGGGTTCTCTCGGCCATTGTCGTTTCCTCCGTCTGGTGGATGTCGTTTGAATGGATGCGGTATCAGGAGTCGCTCGGGAGCGCCAGCCTACACGAGGAGCATCTTATCGGACGAGAAAGCCTCGCCCTTGAGGGCGTAGAAGCGGGCCAGCAGGTCCTCGACCCGCAGGGTGCGCTTCTCCTCGCCGCCGATGTCGAGGATGACCTCGCCCTGGTGCATCATGACCAGCCGGTCGCCCAGGGCCAGGGCCTGATTCATGTTGTGCGTGACCATGAGCGTGGTCAGCCGCTCCTGGCCCACGATCTTGCGGGTGAGCTCGATGATCTGCTGGCCTGTCTTGGGGTCCAGGGCCGCGGTGTGCTCGTCGAGCAGGAGCACGTCGGGCCTCTGCATGGTGGCCATGAGCAGGGTCAGGGCCTGGCGCTGGCCGCCCGAGAGCAGGCCAGCCAGGTCCGTGAGCCGGTTCTCCAGGCCCAGCCCGAGCGTGGCCAGCCGCTCGCGGAACTCGGCCCGCTCGCGGGCCTTGACCCCGCGCGCCAGCCCCCGGCGTTTGCCGCGCAGCCCGGCCAGGGCCAGGTTCTGCTCGATGGTCCCGCTGGCGCAGGTGCCCTTGAGCGGGTCCTGGAACACGCGGCCGATGTGCAGCGCGCGTTTGTGCTCGGGCCAGCGGGTCACGTCGTCGCCGGCCAGGAGGATGCGGCCCTCGTCGGGCAGGAAGCCGCCGGCGATGGCCGTGAGCAGGGTGGACTTGCCCGCGCCGTTGGAGCCGATGATCGTCACGAAGTCGCCGCGCTCAACGCGCAGCCCGACCCGCTTGAGGGCCAGGACCTCGTTGACGCTGCCGCGATGGAAATACTTGCTCACGCCCTCGACGGAAAGCATGGGTTCCGCCTGCGCCGCCTGCGCCGCCTGCGCCGCCTGCGTCGTTCGAGTCGAGTCCGCCATCAGTCGGCTCTCCTGGCGCGCAGGCCCAGGCGCGACCTGATCTGGGGCGCGGTGAGCGCCAGCACCACGAGCACGGCGGTGATGAGGTTCAGGTCGCTCGGGGAGAAGGCGAATCCGCCGATGTTCAGGCCCAGGGCCAAGGCGATGGCCAGGCGGTAGACCACCGAGCCGAGGATGGCCGCCACGATGGCCCGCTTGACCCGGCCGGGGCCCACGCCCAGCAGCGTCTCGCCCACGATGACCGAGGCCAGCCCAGCCACGATGGTGCCCACGCCCATGTTCACGTCCGCCGCGCCCTGGTTCTGGGCCACGAGCCCGCCGCTCACGGCCACCAGGGCGTTGGACAGGCCCACGCCGAATATGACCATGGAGTGCGTATTCACGCCCAGGGCCGTGATCATCTGCGGGTTGTCGCCCGTGGCGAGCATGGCCTGGCCCAGCTCCGTGGACAGGAACCACATGAGCGCGCCGGCCGCGGCCGCGGCGATGGCCCCGAACAGGAGCCAGGAGGCCATGTGCGGCGGCACGCCCAAGGCGATGATCGGGTCGATGACCGTGTCCTGGCCCAGGAGGGCCATGTTCGGCCGGCCCATGATGCGGATGTTGATGGAGTAGAGGGAGATCATGGTCAGGATGGAGGCCAGCAGGTGCAGGATGCGCAGCTTCGTGTTCAGGATGCCGGTCACCGCGCCGGCGATGAAGCCCGCGCCGGCGGCCAGCATCAAGGCGAGCGTCGGGTGCAGGCCGGAGGTGATGGCCACGGAGGTCACGGCCGCGCCGAGCGGCAGGCTGCCGTCCACGGTCAGGTCGGGGAAATCGAGCACCCGGAAGGTCAGGTAGACCCCGAGCACCATGAGTCCGAAGACAAAACCCTGCTCCAGGGCTCCGTGGAATGCATACCAGGTCATATCGGTGTGACGGCTCCGTCAAAGGAAGGGCGCGGCGGTGCGCCGCGCCTTGATGTTGTTTACTGCAAGCAGGCGGGAACCGGAAAGGCTTTACCCTCCCAGGCCTCCGTCGGCAAGGGGGCTATCCCGAAAGGCGGCCCGCGCCGGGAGCAGTTTTGAGACGCTCGCTCCAGCGCTGCCGGCGCAAGCGGATTGCGCCTACGCGGCGGCAAGCCATGCCAACGCATGGCTTGCAGAGCAGTTGCAAAAGCAAAACCCTATTCGATGATCTTGTCGGCGCGGGACAGCACGGCCTGGGGCACGGTCACACCCATGGCCTTGGCCGCGCCCTTGTTCACGTACAGCTCCAGCTCCAGCAGGTCCTCCACGGGCATGGAGGCCGGCTTGACGCCGTCCACGAGGATGCGCTTGGCCATGTGCGCGGTCTGCTTGCCCATGCGGTGGTAATCCACGGCCAGGGCCGCGACGGAGCCGCGCTGGACCGAGTCGTTGTCGGCCGTGAAGAGCGGCAGCTTGCTCTGCCGGCAGACCTTGATGATGGCCTCCAGGGCCGTGATGACCGTGTTGTCCGTGCCCACGTAGATGGCGTCGGCCTTGCCGACCAGGCTCTTGGCGGCCTGGTTCACGCCGGCGGAGTTGGCCACCGTGGCGGGCGCGACCTGCCAGCCGAGCTTGGCGGCCTCCGCCTTGACCTGCTCGAAGGTGGCCACGGAGTTGGCCTCGCCCGCGTTGTAGATGACGCCCAGGCGCTTGACGCCGGGCACGATCTCCTTGATGAGCGCGAGCTGGCGGTCCACCGGGCTTCTGTCGGTCATGCCCGTTATGTTCGCGCCCGGCGCGCTCAGGCTCTTTACCAGGCCGGCTCCCACGGGGTCGGTCACCGCCGTGATGAGGATGGGGATATCCTTGATCTTCTGAGCCGCGGCCTGGGCCGTGGGCGTGGCGATGGCCAGCACAATGTCGGGCTTCTCGCCGAGAATCTGGCTGGCGATCTGGTTGGCCGTGGCGATGTTGCCCTGGGCGCTGTGCACGTTGAAAGTCGCCTCGATGCCCAGGGCCTTTAGCTCGTCCATGAATCCCTGACGCACGGCGTCCAGCGACGGGTGCTCGACGATCTGGGTCACGGACACGGTGTAGGTCCGGGCCATGGCCGGAACGGCCAGGAGCATGCAAAGGGCCGAGAGGAGCGCCAGGGCGGCGATGCGTTTCATGGGTGTACTCCGTGAACGAGGGTTGTCGCCAGGGCTCTGGTGGGCCCGGACCCCGCTGGTCCGAGTGCCGTGGCTGGCAAGGCGTCCGTTCACCGGCCCGCCGGGCGGGCGGCCGATGCGCGTCCTAATATAGGCCGAATTCGTTGGTCTTTCAATATAGAGGCGTGATCTCGATGGGCCTTGGCCTGTCTTGCTCCGGGAGCGGTCGTGGCGCATGCTTGGCCGGTCCGGCATCGGGCCTGGCATCGCGTTGGACCGGTTTGGGGCCGGCCTTGCCGCCCGCATGGCCGGTCGTGTCGCCGGAGGCCTGCCCGGCCCGGAGTTTGGCGCCGCCGTCACTCTTGGCCTTGCCGACCTGGGCTTGGGATGGCCCGGCCGCGTCCTTGGCGAGCAGGCGCTTCAAGGATACGACCGCGATCCGCTCGTCGCGCATGGCCGACCACCTGCGCAAGGCCTGCAAGGTCTCGGGGTAGGGATGGCCGATGGCCACGGCTTGGCCGTTCCTGATGGCCAGGCGCTCGGCCTTGCGCAGTTGCATGAGGATGGCGTCGGCGTCGGCCACGTTGTCCAGGAACACGTCGCGGCGCAGCGCTGGGATGCCCAGGCGCGCGGCCTCGGCATGGCCCACGCTCGCGGCCGTGGTCATGCTGTCCAGATAGAAGAGCCCGCGGGCGCGCAGCTCGCCGAACACAGCGCGCATGGCCTGGTGGTCCTCGGTGAAGCGCGAGCCCATGTGGTTGTTCACGCCCACGGCCTCGGGGAAGTGCGCGAGGTTCTCGATGAGCACCTTGCGGATGGCCGCCTCGTCCATGCTGGTGAACAGCGCGCCGCGGCCGGGGTCATCCTCGGGATAGCCGCGCGGTTCCATGGGCTGGTGCAGGAGCACGTCGTTGCCCGTTCTCGCGGCGATGGCTGCCACGCTTTCGGATTGGCTCGCCAGCGGCCAGATGGCGAAGGCCACGGGGAAGCCCAGCCGCGCCAGGTCGCTGGCGTACGCCGCGCTCTGGCCCAGGTCGTCGATGACGATGGCCAGCCGAGCTTTGGTTTTGGGCGGCAAGGGTGTCATGGGCAGGGGCTCGGCTTCCAGAATGATGTGGTGCGTGACCTGGCCGCGCGCGGAGATGGTCAGCTCGGTCCTGGTCTCGTGCAGGGCCGCCTCGGGGGCGACCCTGGCCAGCCATGCGCCGAGGGTCTCCATGAAGCGTTCCCGCCCGCCCTCCAGGCTGAGCTCCAGGGTTTGCACGTGGAAGGACTCGCCGCCCGACTGGACGCTGCGCACCTCCAGGATGTGCACGCCGGACAGGCCCTGGCCGGTTTCCTTGAGCGCCCCGATGATGGCCAGGTCGATCATGCGCACCGAGGAGGCCAGTCCGTCGTCGTCGGCCTCCTCGTAGCGCCTGGCGGGAGCTTCGTCCTGGGCTTGCGGCGTTCCGGGACGCGGGTTGGGACCTCCGACCTGGGCCGGAGGCGTGCCTGCCGGGGCCGGGGGCGGGGGCGGGGGCGGAGCCGTGAAAACGGTCAGGGTCCAGGCCAGCGCGGCGAGCAGGGCCAGGAGGATGGGCGCGACGAGGCGGAAGCCGATGCGCACGGTTCGGCCGCGCTCCGCCGCCACGATTGGGCTCTGCTGCTCCGGCTCGCGCCGCTCCTGTCCGTCACCGACCATGAGCGCGGCCGCCGTGACCTACTGGTGCTGAAGCTGCTTGATGGTGGGCAGCCCCCGCACGATCTCCACGGCCAGACGGAGCTGGTTGTCGTTGGCCAGAAGCTCCAAGGCCTTCTGGTCCGGCGTCTTGGCCGCGCGCTTGCCGTTGCCGTTCTCCAGATGCCGGGACAGGTCGCGCTCGCGGATGGTGAAGCGCTCGGGGCCGTCGGCCTTCTCCAGGGGCGGCTGGAAGGGGATGGACAGGTCCGGGACGATGCCCTCGGCCTGGATGGAGCGGCCCTTGGGCGTGTAGTAGAGCGCGGTGGTCAGCTTGATGCCGGAGCCGTCGGGCAGAGGGCCGATGACCGTCTGCACCGAGCCCTTGCCGAAGCTCTGCTCGCCGAGGATGAGCGCGCGCCTGTGGTCCTGCAGGGCGCCGGCCACGATCTCCGAGGCCGAGGCCGAGCCCGCGTTGATGAGCACGACCATGGGCACGCTGAGGTCCGTGGACTTGCTCGTGGCCACGAAATCGCGCCGGTCGGCCTTGCTCTTGCCCTGGATGTAGGTCACGAGGCCTTCCTTGAGGAACAGGTCGGACACGCTCACGGCCTGGTCCAGCAGGCCGCCCGGATTGTTGCGCAGGTCGAGGACGATGCCCGTTACGGGCCCGGCCTTGGCCGCGTCCTTGAGGGCCTTGACCAACTCGTCGGTGGTGTCCTCGTGGAAGCGGGTCACGCGCGCGAAAAGCACGCCGCCGTCGAATAGCTGGCTTTTGACGCTCACGAGGGGGATGATGCCGCGGATGATGGTCACGCGCTCCGGCATCTGGGAGTCGACGTGCAGGATGGTCAGGACCACGGGCGTGCCCTCGGGGCCGCGGATGCGCTTGACCGCGTCGAGCATGGACATGTCCTGGGTGGGCACGCCGTCAATTTCCAGGACGATGTCGCCGGAGCGCAATCCGGCCTTGTGGGCCGGGGTGTCCTCGATGGGCGAGACGACCACGAGGCGGCCGTTGTCCATGCCGATCTCCACTCCGATGCCTGGGAACGCGCCCGAGGTGTTCTCGCGCATCTCCTTGAACTCCTCGGCGGTCATGTATGCCGAGTGAGGGTCGAGCTGCTGGAGCATGCCCTTGATGGCGTCGTCGATGAGCTCCTTGCGCGTGATGTCCCGCACGTAGTGCTGCTCGACCAGGTCCAGGACCTGGCTGAAGCGCTTGAACGGCAGGTACTCGGACTGCTCCACGGCCATGGTGTCGCCGCAGAATATGGTCAGGCTCATGAGCAGAGCCAGGCACGCGAAAAGGCGGAAACCGCGCATTATGGCCTCCAGTGGCAGTCTGTCCAAAAGGCTTGGTGTGGGCATGCGGGAAAGCGTCGCTTGGGGACCGCTGGCAGCCGGAGGACGCGGCGCCTCAGCGGGTCAGCCAGTCCATGGGGTTAATGGGTTTTTGGCCAAAACGCAATTCGAAATAGACCCCGTCGCCCTTGGCCAGCGGGTAATAGCCGGCCTTGCCCAGGGTGTCCCCGCGAGACACTTCCTGTCCCATGCGCACGCGGCTTTCGGACAGGAAAGCATAAAGACTGTAATAATCTTGGCCGTGGAGGACGATAACCACATGTCCGAAGCCGCGCAAGCGGTCGTTGTGCACGACCTTGCCCCAGGACACCGCGCGCACTTCGGTTCCCGGGCTGACGGACATGCCGATGCCCCGGCTGGGCGGTTCGGCGCGCAGGTCGTACCCAGTCACGATGATCCCGGCGCACGGCCAGGGCAGCTTGCCCTTGAGTTCGGGCGTGGACGCGCTGCTCAGGCTCTTGAGCTTGAAGTCGAGCTCCTCGACCGTGGCCAGGATTTGGCGCAGCTCCTCCTGCTCGTCGACCTGCTCGGCGCGCACTTCCTGGATGGACTTGAGCAGGGTCAGCTTCTTGCCCAGCAGATCGTCCTTGGCCGAGTTGAGCGCGGCAAGACCGGCGCGCAGCTCGTCCTTGAGCCGGACCTGCTCGGCCAGGTTCTCCTCGATGGCCCTGCTCTGCTCCAGGATGACGCCCATGACCTCCTCGGCGCGCGCATACACGGCCGCGAGCCAGGTGAAGCGGCGGTCGGCCTCTTCCCATTCCTCGATGCCCCGCAGCCGGTCGCGCACGCCGCCCACATGGATGGGCCAGAGCACCTTGAGTATCTCGCGCAGCTCGGCCTCGGACTGGTCGCGGCCGGCGCGCAACGCGATCTGTCGGGTCTCCAGCGTGCGCCGCTTGCGCTCCACCCGGTCCAACTGGCGCTCCTGGCGGTACACGTCCAGCTCCATGGCGTTCACCCGGCCCTCCATCTCGGCCAGGTGCGAGAACAGCTCGCGCTCTCGCTTGGTGAGCTCGGTCACGGCCCCGCGCTTCTCGCGGGCACGGGTCTGGATGCGCTCCAGCTCGCGGCGGATCTCGGCGGCCCTGTTCGCCTCGGCCGCGGGGGAGGGCGGCGGCAAGGCCAGGCCAAAGAGCAGGCCCAGGCCAAGGAAAGCCAGCGCCAGCGCCGCCGCGCGGGCGCGGCGGCGCCCCTGCCGGCCGGGGCATGCCGCGCGCTGGCCGATTCCGGCCAGGCCGGGCCTGCCTAGGGCATTTTGCAAATGAAATAGGGGTCCAGGGGGATCATTCCCCTGGCAGGAGAGAGTCCGGGAGAGGGCAGCGCCCTCTCTCAGGTCATTCGCAAAGCGCGCTAGCGCAGGAAAGGCGCCAGGGGGCAATCCTGACACTTTGGCTCCTTCTTGCGGCACCACGTATGGCCCACGCGCACGATCAGGGCATGGAGCTCGTTGAACAGTGCCGCATCCTCGGGCAGCGCCGAGGCGAAGGCATCCTGCAACTCGTGGTAATCGGCCTCTTCCGAGGCCAGGCCATGGCGCAGGGCGATGCGCGCGGTATAGGCGTCCACCACGAACACGGGCAGGCCCAGGGCGTAGAGCAGGATGCTGTCCGCGGTCTCCGGGCCTATGCCGCGCACGGACAGGAGCCGTTCGCGCAGGTCATGGACGCCGCGGCCCCGCAGCATGGGCAGATCCGGGTCCTCCAGGTCGGCCGCGCCGCCGCGCTCCTCGGCCTCGTGGCGCAGGAAGCGCAGGAGGTTGGCCAGCCTCCCGGCCTTGAGGCGGTAGTAGCCGGCGGGCCGGATGCGCTCGGCCAGCTCGGCCTCGGAGATGCCGAGCATGGCCGCGGGCGTGAGCAGGCCGGCCATGCGCAGGTTGGCCACGGCCTTCTCCACGTTGGACCAGCTCGTGTTCTGGGTCAGGATGGCGCCCACGGCAACCTCGAAGGCTGTCTCGCCGGGCCACCAGCCGCTGGGGCCCAGGGCTTCGAGCATGGCCTTGTACATGTCCATGAGCCGCGAGGCGCGTGACATGGTGGATTTCCTTATTGGCCCGGCTTGGCGAAGCGCAGGCAGACCCATTCGCCGCGCGTGCGCATGTCGGGCGCGGGCAGGCCCTGGGCCTCGTAGGCCCGGCGCACGGCCTCGGCCTGGGCGTCCAGGATGCCCGAGAGCACGAGGTTGCCGCCCGGCGCGAGCAGCCCCGCCAGGTCCGGGGCCATGCGCTCCAGCGGGCCGGAGAGGATGTTGGCCGCCACGACCTCGAAATGCCCGCGCGCGGCGTCCACCGTGCCCACGGCCAGCTCCAGGTCGCCCGCCACGCCGTTCAGCTCCAGGTTCTCCCGCGCGCAGGCGATGGCCTGGGGGTCGATGTCCACACCCAGTCCCTTGAGCCCGATCTTGCACAGGGCGATGCCCAGGATGCCCGAGCCCGTGCCCAGGTCGAGGAAGCGCTGGCCCGCGCGAATGCGGCCAGCTTCGGCAAGCTCGGAGATGGCCTCCAGGCACAGGGCCGTGGTGGCGTGATGGCCCGTGCCGAAGGCCATCTTGGGCTCGATGTAGATGGGGATGCGGCCTTGAGGCGTCTTGTCCCGATCTCCCTCCATCCAGGGCGGCAGGACGATGAACAGGCCGGCGTCCACAGGCGTGAAATACTGACGCCAGGCCTCGCTCCAGTCGCGCTCCTCGACCTCCAGGGACTCGATGCGCGCCTGGGGCCACTGGAGCACGACCTGTTCGGCCGCGGACATGGCCAGGCCAGGCTCCTCGAAAAAGACTCGGAAGCGCACGCCGGCGTCCAGTTCATCCTCTTCCCAGCCCTGGGGCGCGGATTGGGACAGGAACGCGCAGGCCGCCTCGTACTCGGACGCGGGCAGGATGAAGCTCAGGCCGGGCAGTTTTCTCGCTTGATTCACTTGGTCTCCTTGGCGGGCTCGATCGTGCGCCGGCCGCACGCCTCGGGCTTACGGTCGGGGCGATTGCGGCGAAAGCTCTTGATGACTTCCTGGCCCTTGGGCCTTTTCGGATCGAGCCGGCAGGCGGACGAGCAGCCGCGGTCGCGGTTCTTCATGCTGTGTCTCCCGTGCGGGCGGACGCTGGCGGACGGTTTCAGATGATGTGGTCCATGAACGAGCCCCGGATGTCCTCTGGGAAAGGGAAGGCCGGCAAGCCTTGCTGGGCCCATTCAGCGATGGTCCGGGCGGGCCGGGCCGCGGCGGGCCTTTTGAGCGCGCCGCCGAGCAGGGCCGCGAATTCCTCCAGGGGCGACAGGAGCACCTCGGCCAGGGTCACGCCCGACGAAAGAGCCGACGCGCCGCCAGCCGGCTGCGTCTTGGCCGGATCACGCGTCTCGGCGGCCGGCAGGGCCGGGATCTCGGGAAGACCGGCGGGCTCCGGCGGCTGATGCCGTAAGGAATCGTCAGTCTGAACCATGACCTAGGGTAGCCCGGCCGGGCCCGCGGATCAAGACCCTGGAAATACAGGCCCGGCGCGGTTTGCGAAGGCCGGGCGCGAGGCTCGCGTGAAGGAGCAAGAAGGACATCCGCGCATTGCCAAACCTGCCTAGCGCAGGTCCGGTTTGGCAGGGAATTACCTTTTGAAAAAAGGGGCCTCTCTCGTGCTCTCTCCACTAAAAACTTTTGGTATTATTTCAGTATACTGCCTGGGTGGCGCAGTTGAGAAACGGGGGTTCCAAGGGGGCCGCGCCCCCTTGGCCGCCGGAGGCAGCATAAAACAACCTTTGTCAATGATCTTAGCACGTAGGCGCAATCCGCTTGCGCCGGCAGCGCTGGAGCGAGCGTCTCGAAGTCAAGCTGTTCTAGGCCGAACGGAGCGTCTCGGCCAGGGCCTGGGCAAAGGCGTCCAGGTCGGCGCGCTCGACGGTCAGGGCCGGCAGCAGCCTGAGCACCGTGTCCTGGGTCAGGTTGCACACGAAGCCCTTGTCCAGGAGGGCCTTCCAGACGCCCGCGCCCGGCATGTCCAGCTCGATGCCGATCATGAGCCCCAGGCCGCGCACCTCGCGCACCTTGCCCACGGTCTTGGCCGCCTCGCGGAACAGCCCCCGGGCGTAGTGGCCCAGCTCCTCGGCGCGCTCATCAAGCCTGTCGCGGCGCATGACGTCCACGACCTTGGAGGCCGCCGCCGACACGAGCGCGCCGCCGCCGAAGGTCGTGGCGTGCGAGCCGGGCGCGAAGCCGCAAGCGATTTCGGACGTGGCCAGCATGGCGCCCATGGGCAGCCCATTGGCCAGGGCCTTGGCCGTGGTGAAGATGTCAGGCTCAAGCCCGAAGCGCTGGTGGGCCCAGAAGCGGCCCGTGCGGCACAGGCCGGTCTGCACCTCGTCGACCATGAGCAGCACGCCGCGCTCGCGGCAGAGCCGTTGCAGGCCCGTGGCGAACTCCTGGCCCAGGGGGCGGACGCCGCCCTCGCCCTGGACGATCTCCACGAGCACGCCAGCCGTGCGCCCGGTGATGGCCGAGGCCACGGCGTCCAGGTCGCCCCACGGCACGGCGGTGAAGCCCTCGGGCATGGGCGCGAAACCCTGCTTGACCTTGTCCTGGCCCGTGGCCGCGATCATGGCCAGGGTCCGGCCGTGGAAGGAGCCCTTGAGGGTCACTATCTCGTGCGCGTCGCGTCCGCGCACCTCGCGCATGGCGCGCCGGGCGAGCTTGCAGGCCGCCTCGTTGGCTTCGGCGCCGGAGTTGCAGAAGAACACGCGGCCGGCCGCGCACGTGTCGAGCAGCCGCTCGGCCAGCGCCACCTGCTCTTCCTGATGGAAAAGGTTGCTCACGTGGATGAGCTTGTCGGCCTGGGCCTTGATGGCCTCCACGACCTCGGGATGGCCGTGGCCCAGGTTGGTCACGGCGATGCCCGCGAGCAGGTCCACGTACTCGCGGCCGTCGAGGTCCCACAGGCGGCTGCCCTTGGCGCGGGCCACGGCCAGGGGATAGCGGCCGTAGGTGGAGCAGATGGAGGCGCTGTCGCGGGCCTTGAGGGACTCGAATTTCGTGCTCATGTCGCGTGCTTCCGTTCAGAGGGTTCCGGTGTGCCCGAAGCCGCCCGATCCGCGCCCGGTGGGCGCGAGCTCGTCCACGACGCTCAGGCGGGCCGTACAATAGGGGAGAAACAGGAGCTGCGCAATGCGCTCGCCGCGCGCGATCGTGCGCTCCTGGCCCGAGGTGTTGAGCAGCCAGACCGTGATCTCGCCCCGGTAGTCGGGATCGATGACGCCCACGCCCTGGGCCACGGTGAGCCCGTCGCGCGCGCCAAGGCCGCTTCTGGAGAAGACGAAGCCGGCCAGGCCGGGCTGCTCGATCTCGATGGCCAGGCCAGCGGGCACGGCGACCCGGCCGCCGGCCGGCGCCGTCAGCCCGGGCGCGTCGATGCACGCGCGCAGGTCCAGGCCGGCGGAGCGCTCGGTGGCGTAGGCCAGCGTATGCTCCCGCCACACCGCATGGAGGAACTTGACCTTGACTCCCACGGCGGGGCAGGATGATTGGTTCTGCGGCACTGGCGGGCTCCTTGGCTTGACCTTGGTCCCGGCTCTAACCGGGAGTGCATGGCCATAGGACACGGTGATCGAAAAAGCAAGAATCGGCAGCGGCTTTGGATGCAGCCTTGCTTTTCTGGACTGTCGCTGGCAAGAAACTATAGCAGCTAGTGGAGATTGTCCCCTGAATGAATGTCTGATGAAGAATACGGCCATGCGGCATGCTAGGCCGAAACCCGCCCTAGTCGCGGGATCACACTTATCTCGCGAGGAGTCGTGAATGCGCCCACTCCGTTCCTTCAGCGTTGTAGCCAAGCTTCCGCCGAACCTGGCCGGCATGTGGGAGCTGGCCTACAACTTCCTCTTCTCCTGGAACGATCAGATCGCCGACCTGTTCGCCCAGATCGACCAGCGCCTGTGGCGCGAGAGCGACGGCAACCCCGTGTCCTTCCTGAACAGCCTGCCCCAGATGACCCTGGACATGCTGGCTCAGGATCGCTTCTTTCTCGCGCGTCTGGATGACCTGCTCGGATCCCTGCGCCAGTACATGGCCAAGGACCAGCCGACCATCAACTTCCCGCACGAAACCGGCGACAAGCCCGTGGTGGCCTACTTCAGCGCCGAGTACGGGCTCGACCTGTCGCTGCCCATCTATTCGGGCGGACTGGGCATCCTGGCCGGCGACCACCTCAAATCGGCGAGCGACCTGAACGTCCCCCTCGTGGCCGTGGGCCTGGCCTACCAGCAAGGCTACTTCCGCCAGTACCTGACGCCCGACGGCTGGCAGCAGGAGCGCTACCCCACCTATGACTTCGAGCAGCTGCCCATAGCCCCCGTGAAGGACGCCGCCGGCAAGTCGGTCCTCATCGAAGTCGACCTGCCCGGAGGGAAGCTCCGCGCGCGCGTCTGGAAGGCCCAGGTGGGCCGCGTGGCCCTGTACCTGCTCGACTCGAACATCAGCGAGAATCCGCAGCACCTGCGCGGGCTCACGGAGCGGCTCTACGGCGGCGACATCGAGATGCGCCTCAAGCAGGAGATCCTGCTCGGCATCGGCGGCATCCGCGCCTTGTGGGCCATGGGCCTTGAGCCCAAGGTCATCCACATGAACGAGGGGCACTCGGCCTTTGCGGGCCTGGAGCGCATCCGCGTGTTCATGAGCCAGCACAACCTGTCCTTCGAGGCGGCCATGGAGCTCGTGGCCTCCTCGTCGGTCTTCACCACGCACACCCCCGTGCCCGCGGGCAACGACCGCTTCCAGCCCGAGCTCATGCAGCGCTACTTCGACCCCTACGCGCGGCAGCTCGGCCTGGCCTGGAAGGTCTTCCTGGCCCTGGGCCGCGAGGACCCGCGCGACGACTCCGAGTTCTTCTGCATGACCGTGCTCGCCTTGCGCCTGTCGCGCTTCAACAACGGCGTGAGCAAGCTCCACGGCCACGTGTCGCGCAACATGTGGAAGCGCGTCTGGCCCCAGTACCCGGTGGAGGACGTGCCCATCGGCGCCATCACCAACGGCGTGCACATGCCCACCTGGGTGGCCTACGACATGGCCCTGCTCTACGACCGCTACCTGGGCCCGACCTGGAAGGAGGACCCGGACTGCGACCGTGTCTGGAGGCAGGCCGAGACCATCCCCGAGTCCGAGCTGTGGCGCACCCACGAGCGGCTGCGCGAGCGGCTCATCGATTTCGTGCGCTACCGCCTGCGCGAGCAGCTCAAGCGCAAGGGCGCGCGGGCCAAGGAGCTGGAGGCCGCGGACAGCGTGCTCAACCCCCAGGCCCTGACCATCTGCTTCGCCCGGCGCTTCGCCACCTACAAGCGGGCCAACCTGCTCCTGCAGGACAAGGAGCGGCTGCTGCGCATCCTGGGCAGCAGCGAGCATCCGGTGCAGATGATCTTCGCCGGCAAGGCCCACCCCCACGACAACGAAGGCAAGAAGATCATCCAGCAGATCGTGCAGCTCTGCCGCATGCCCGAATTGCGCAACAAGCTCGTGTTCATCGAGGACTACGACATGATCCTGGCCAAGCACCTGGTCCAGGGCGGCGACGTATGGCTGAACAACCCGCGCAGGCCTCTGGAGGCCTGCGGCACGAGCGGCATGAAGGCCATCGCCAACGGCATGCTCAACCTGAGCATCCTGGACGGCTGGTGGGACGAGGCCTACCAGCCCGACAACAGCGTGGGCTTCGCCATCGGCAGGGGCGAGGAGTACGACGACCTGGCCTACCAGGATTTCGTGGAGAGCCAGACCCTGTACAACGTCCTGGAAACCGAGGTCATCCCGGACTTCTACGACCGCGCCCACGACGGCCTGCCGCGCAGCTGGATCAAGCGCATGAAGAAGGCCCTGGTGGAGCTCGGCCCGGTATTCAACGCCCACCGCATGGTCGAGGAGTACAGCTGGCGCACGTACTCGCCGGCCTACGAGAACTACAAGCGGCTCGTGCGCGACAGCTTCCAGCCGGCCAAGGACCTGGCGGCCTGGCGCATGGACCTCATGACCAAGTGGAGCCAGATCCGCATCCGCAACGTGCGCACCGAGGCCGGCGAGCAGGTCCACGTCAAGCAGCCCCTGATCGTGGAGGCCGAGATATTCCTCGACGGCCTGCGGCCCGAAGACATCCAGCCCGAGATCTACGCCGGCCCCCTGACCCAGGACGGCCAGTTCGCCCAGCGCACGACCACGGTCATGCGCAACGAGGGCCTGACCCAGGACGGCTGGCACATCTACCGGGGCAAGGCCATGCCCGCCGAGGCCGGCCGCTTCGGCTTCACCATGCGCATCCTGCCGCACCATCCGCTACTGCTCGACCCGCACTCGCTGGGTCTCATCAGATGGGTGGACGCGCAGTAGGATAGAGGGCCGGCCGGATCGTCAGCGCCGGACGGCGCACTGGATTCGATGGATAAGGCGGGGCTTCGCGGCCCCGCCTTTTGCATATCCCGTGGAGGAGACGAGCATGGACAACACGGCAATCCTGACGGCCATGGAGAAGAACCACACGGCTCACCTCGCCTGGCTGCCCTCGTTGGCCGGGGCGGAGGTTCTGGAGGGAACGGACCTGCTCCTGGTGGATTCGGGCCTGCCCACGGACACGTTCAACAAGCTCGCCTGGAAACGGCCGGACCCTGCCCGGCCCGAAGAGGGCGCGCGGGCGGCCGTCGAGCGCTTCCAGGCCAAGGGCTTCCCGTTCGCCTGGCGGCTGGGTCCGCTGTCCGGGGTGGACCGGCTGGAGCCGGTCCTGGAGCGGCTCGGTCTGCGCCGAACCGAGGAGGAGACCGGCATGGCCCTGGTCCTCGACGCCATCCGCCTTGATGAGCCGCGCGCCTCTGGCCTGGACATCCGCTTGGCGCGCAATGGGGCCGCCATGCGCGACTTCGCCGCCGTGATCGCGGCCAATTGGACTCCGCCCGACGCGACCGTGCTGCGCCTGTACGGTCTGTCCGCCGAAGCCGCCACGCTGCCGGACGGTCCTGCGTCCTTCCTCGTGGGCTACCTGGACGGCCTGCCCGTGTCCGTGACCGAGCTGTTCGTGACCGGCGCCGTGGCGGGCATCTACAACGTCTCCACGCTCGCGGCCATGCGCCGCAAGGGATTCGGCACGGCGCTCATGCTCGCCGCCTTGGGCCTGGCAAGGTCGCGCGGCTGCCGACTGGCCGTGCTCCAGGCCGCGCCCGACGGGCTTGGCCTCTATCGCCGCCTGGGCTTCGCGGACGTGTGCGGCTATGAGGAGTATGCATGACGCGAATATGCATGACGCGGAACATGGGCCTGAAGGACGCGCAAGCCCCGGATCATTGACCATCACGAGCCTTCGGAATATGGATGGGAAAAAGAGTAAGGAGGATTGTAGATGATTGTCATTGTTGCGCATCCGACCCCGCTGGTGTCCGGACAGAGCGCAACCGCCCTGGTCTAGATAGGCCGGGCTCGCCCACCAAGGCTTTGCCGCCTGCCGGACGCCGGCCCGTGAGGACCGGCGCGTTTTGTCGCGCCCAAGGATGAAGAAGCGACAACACCGGAAGCATCCGGGAGGCATGCAATGCACGATCTGACCACGCTTGGCTGGAGCCAGGCTTTCGAGAACCTCTTCCTGTCCCTGAACCAGCCTGAACTCGTCCCCGCGCGGGTGGCGGCGGCCGACCGAGGCCGCTGGGCGCTCCTCGGCTCCGATCTCGCGGCTTCGGCGACCCTGAGCGGGCGGCTTTCCAATTCCACGACCGATGCCGAGGACCTGCCCGTGACCGGCGACTGGGTCGCCGCGCGCGTGGAAGCCGGCTCGGCCGTGATCGAGCACGTTCTTCCCCGGCGCGGCGTCATCGTGCGCAAGGCCTGGGGCCGCGCCCAGCGCGTCCAGCCCATGTGCGCCAACGTGGACCTCGTGCTCGTGACGGCGGCCCTGGACGCCGGGGTCAATCCCAACCGGATCGAACGCGCCCTGGCCGTGGCCTGGGACGGCGGGGCAACGCCGCTCGTGGTCCTGACCAAGGCCGACCTGGCCCCGGACGCCGAGGAGATCGCCGACGAGCTGCGCTGTAGGCTGCTCGGCGTGGACGTGGTCGTGACGAGCGCCAGCGCCGAAAACGGCCTGGACTCGCTCGCCCCGTACCTTCTGCCGGGCCGTAGCGTCGCGCTCCTGGGTACGTCCGGCGCGGGCAAGTCGACCCTCGTCAACCGCATCCTGGGCATGGAGCTCCAGGCCACGGGCCAGGTGCGCGCGGCCGACGCCAAGGGTCGCCACGTGACCACGCGGCGCGAGCTGCTCGTGGCGCCCTCGGGCGTCATCCTCATCGACACGCCGGGCATGCGCGAGCTTGGGCTGTGGGAAGCCGAAGAGGGCCTGGATACAGTCTTCGCGGACATCGCCGCCCTGGCCGAGAGCTGCCGCTTCCGCGACTGCGGCCATGCGGGCGAGCCGGGCTGCGCGGTTGTCTTGGCTGTGGAGGACGGCAGGCTCGCCGCCGACCGGCTGGAACACTACCTGCGGTTGCGGGAGGAGATCGAGCGCGGCCAGAAGCGGGCCGCCTTGGCTCCGGGCAAGGACGACCCGCGCTGGAAGACAATCCACAAGGCCGTGCGTCAGCGAGAAAAGCTGCACGGGAAGCTGGGATTGAAGGGGCAGTGAGCTGACGTAAGTCATCTGGGGAGGGCGCTGTCCTCTCCCAGTCCGCCCCCCCAAGAAGGCTTCGATCCACTCGCTGCGCGCGGTCATCGGCGGAGAATCGTGCACGCTTCCCAGCCCGTTATCGGCGAGGCGCGTTCCCATCCGAAAGCGAGACCCCGCCAGGCACTGCCTGGCGGGGTCTCGGCATTCATTCGCGGCTCTTTGCGTTCGCGTTCAAGGTCTATTTTTCAGCCGCGCCACGGCCTCGGCCAGGTGGTCCAGCCAGATGTCCACCAGGCGGTCATGCTCGCCCGCGCCCTGGACTATGGGCGTGGCGGCGATGCCGGCCTGCCTGAGCACCGAGACCCAGGACTTGGGGTCTTCGCCGAGCATGTCGTTCTCCACGTGCACGCCGGCCGCGAAGAAGAAGGGCACGAGGAAGACCTCGCGGCAGCCGGCCGCCAGGAGGGAGTCCCGGATCGCCGCCGCGTCAGGCCCCTCTTCCAGGGCGCCCAGGAATGCGTGCCTGTCCAGCTTGGCCAGCTCGCGGGCCAGGGCGTCGTATTGGATATTGCCGGGATGGGCCGTGCCGTGACCCAGGAAGACCGCGCAGCGCCGTTCGTTCGGCAGGTTCGGCTGCCCCCCGGAGGAGCCGTCCCGCGCGGGCAGAAGGCCCAGGAGCGCCCTGGCCACGCGCGAGGCGTCCTCGGGCCCGTGCAGGAGCGGCAGGCCCGTGGTCAGGCGCGCGAAGGATCTCTCGGCTTCACGGGCAGCGGCGAGCATCTCCTCGTACTCCGCGCCGGGGATGATGTGCAGCGACTGCACGCACACGGCCTCGAAGCCTTCGTCGCGCAGGCGCGCCAGGGCCTCGGCCGGCGAGTCGGCCTCGCGGAGCTTGCGCACGTTCCTGGAGGTGAAGCACCAGCGCACGGCAAGGCCGGGAAACATGGCGGACACCCGGCGCTCGATGTGCTCGAACGAGGCCTGGGCGCGGGGGTGGCGGGAGCCGTAGGCCGCCAGGAGGATGGCCGTGCGCGGGTGTTTTATCATGGTCAGGGGCCGGGAAGTAGCAGTTTTTCGGCTTGCGGGGAAGGCCCATGCGCCGAGCGGGTCCAAGACGCGGCGCGCTTCGGCTTTGTGCCCGAGGCGGAAAAGGTGCTAGGCTGGCCAGTGCAGGAAATCCCGACCGCCAAGGAGGACGGCATGGAATACAGGATCATTCCCGGCACGAACCTGGACGTCTCGCGCATCAGCCTGGGCACCTGGGCCATCGGCGGCTGGATGTGGGGCGGCACGGACGAGCGGCGATCCATCGAGACGATCCACGCGGCCCTGGACAAGGGCGTGAACCTGATCGACACGGCGCCGGTCTACGGCTTCGGCAAGTCGGAGGAGCTCGTGGGCATGGCCCTGGCCGAGTACGCGCACAAGGACAAGGTGCGCATCGCCACCAAGGCCGGCCTCAACTGGGGCGATGATGGCGTGTTCCGCGACGCGCGCGCCGGGCGCATCAAGGAAGAAGTCGAGGGCTCGCTCAAGCGCCTGGGCGTGGAGCGCATCGACGTCTACTTCGTGCACTGGCCCGACCCGCGCACGCCCATGGAGGAGACCGCCGGGGCCATGCGCGAGCTTCACGAGCAGGGCCTCGTCAAGGCCATCGGCGTGAGCAACTTCTCGCCGGAGCAGATGGACGAATTCCGCCAGTATGCGCCGCTGCACGTCTGCCAGCCTCCGTACAACATCTTCGAGCGCTCTATCGAGGTGGACGTCATGCCCTATTGCCGGAAGCACAACATCGTGCTCATGACCTACGGCGCCCTGTGTCGGGGGTTGCTCTCGGGCAAGATGAGCCGCGACCAGGGGTTCGAGGGCGACGACCTGCGCAAGAGCGACCCCAAGTTCCAGCAGCCGCGCTTCGATCAGTACCTGGAGGCCGTGAACCGCCTGTTCTACCTGGCCCGTGAGCACTACGACCGCGACGTGCTCAGCCTGGCCGTGCGCTGGGTGCTCGACAAGGGATCGGACATCGCCATCTGGGGCGGCCGCAAGCCGGAGCAGATGGCCGGCATCGACGGCGTGCTGCGCTGGAACCTGGACCAGGGCGGCCTGCGCGAGGTGGAGCGCATCGTGGACATGTACGTTAAGGACCCGGTGGGCCCCGAGTTCATGGCCCCGCCCGAGCGGCGGGAGAAGGCGGCATAGCGGTCTGTTGCAAAACAGGCCCGCTGGATCAGGGTGGCCGCCGGTGCGTGGCATCCGCGAGAATGCTTGAGATTTGCCCAAGCATTGCGAAGTTGGAAAAAGCCAGGACGGCTTTTTCAGCAGTCCGTTGGGCACGCTTGGGCGAGTGGGGCTCTCCGTGGAGCCCGACCAAAAGGGCGCGGGAAGATCGGCTGAGTGTCCGGGAAGGACAGGCTGCCAGCGGCCGGGCTAATCCTGGTGCACGTGCGGCTTGTCGCCGTGGACGTGCACGTGGGCGTGACGGTGGATGGACAGCCTGGGCGAGCAGTCGACCTTGCCGTGCTCCATGGCGCACAGCAGGCCCGTGGTGCGCTCCAGGAAGTCCAGATCGTGGGAGATGATGACATAGGACACGGGCAGGCCGCACAGGATGCCCACGAGCCGGTCGCGCGTCTCCGGGTCCAGGCCCGTGGTGGGCTCGTCGAGCAGCAGGGCCTCGGGCTCCATGGCCAGCACGCAGGCCAGGGCCGCGAGGCGCTTCTCGCCGCCCGACAGCTTGTGCGTCACGCGCTCCTCGAAGCCCGCCAGTCCGAGCGTGTCCAGGGTGCGCGCGGCGGTTTCGCGGGCTTTTGCCGGCGGCTGGCCCAGGTTGAGCGGCCCGAAGGTCACGTCTTCGAGCACCGTGGGGCTGAAGAGCTGGTCGTCGGCGTTCTGGAAGAGCAGGCCCACATGGCGGCGCAGCCCGGCGAAATCCGCCTCTGAGCGCACTTCGCGGCCCTTGAAGAGCACGCTTCCGGCCTGGGGCTTGAGCAGGCCCATGAGGGCCAGGAAGAGGGTCGTCTTGCCCGTGCCGTTGTGGCCCATGAGGCCCAGGCGTTCGCCCGCGCGCAGGCCGAAATCCAGGCCGTCCAGGAGCGCGGCCCGGCCGGGATAGGCGAAGGTCAGGCCGCGCGCCTCCAGGATCGGGGCTCCGCTGGCCTGGGAGCGGCGGCCGTGAGGCGTTTGTGGGGCGGCGGTCTCGGTCATGCCAGGTCCATATAGAGCAAGGCGGCCACGGCCGCAACGGCCAGCCCGGCGAAAGCCGCGTCGGCCCGGCCCGGTCGCGGGGAGTCGAGGCCGCGGAACACGCCATCGAAGCCCCGGCAGAGCATGGCCTGGTAGACGCGCTCGGAGCGGTCCAGACTGCGCACGAGGACCATGCCCAGGAGATGGGCGTAGGTGCGATAGGTGTGCAGGTCCGTGCGCGGCCGGAAGCCGCGCATGGCCGCGGCCGTGCGCAGGCGGCGGTACTCCTCGCCGAGCACGAACAGGTAGCGGTAGCTGAAGGCGATGAGCTGCGTGAGCGACCTGGGCAGGCCCAGGCCGGACAGGGCGCGGCTCAGGGCCGGCACGCCCATGGCCGAGGCCAGGGCCATGAAGGCGAGCATGATGGCGTTGGCCTTGAGCGTCACGAGCAGGGCCAGGGCCAGTCCCTGGCGCGTGGCCGTGAGCGGTCCCAGGTTCAGGGCCGGCTCGCCGGGCGTGCTGAAGGGCAGGAACAGCCACAGGAAGGCCACGAAGGCGTTGACCACCCACAGTCGCCGCAGGGCCGGGCCGAGCGGGAGGCCTGACGCGGCCAGCAGGAGCAGGCCCATGGCCAAGGCCGAGGCGGCGGCCGGGACATGGCCCAGCACGGCCGCGGCCACGGAGAAGACGGCGGCGGCCACAAGGCGCGTGCGCGGGTCCAGGCCGGAGAGGAGTCCGCCATGGGCCTTCAGCGGCTCGTCGATCATTTCTTCTTCCTGGCCGACAGCCATGCGCCGATGCCGGCCAGGCCCACGAGCCAGCCCATGCCGCCGACGATCTCGGTGACCGAAGGCCCGGCCTGGGCCTGCTCGGCGAGCATGCGCGTCACGGGCGCGAGCCTGCGCTCCAGCGCGCGGTCCACGGCCTGCTCCACGACCTGCTCCAGGGCCTGCGCGTCAACGGAGCGGGAGAGCGGGTCGGCTGCCTGGTCAGGGGAGGATGAGCCGCCGGCCAGGCCAGTGCTCGCGGTTCGATCGGAAGCTGGAGCCGGATGGGAGCCTCCAGGCTGAGCGATCATGTTCTGCCCGAGGGTGTAGCCGGCTTCGCCCCTGTTCGCCGGGTTGGTCGGGTTGGTCGGGTGGGTCGGGCTGGCAGATTTCGCCGCTTCAGCCGGACCGGATTGAACCTGGGCCGCCTGGGCCATGTACTCGGATGCGGGCACGATCCACTCGCCCGCGTGGCCCTCGCCGGCCTTGAGGGCCACGCGCAGGTCCGAGCCGCGCGCGCGGGCCGCTTCTGGAACCGGGAAGGAGAACTCGCCCTGGTCGTCCGTCCTGCCTGTCAGGAGCCGCTCGCCCGTGGCCGCGTCAAAGACCTCGATGCTCCCGCCGTGGACCTTGCGCTCGCGGCTGAACTGGCTGGCCGTATGCACGGTCCCGCCCTCGACCCAGGCGAATACCGTCACCCGATGAGCGGACGCAATCGAGGCGCTGCTCAGGGCCATGAGGGCGAAGAGAATCAAAAGGGCCGGCAAGGCCGTAATGGGCGGAAAGAGTGGACGGCTGGCGGATGTGCGCATGATGTCCCCGGATTTCAGTGTGTCGCGGATAAGACAGCGTAGCAAAACTTTTGAAAATGTGCCACCAGAGCTATCGCACATGACTCGCGCTCAGGCCAATCGTCCCGCTCATCAGGGCAACTTGTGCATCAACGCGGCTCAAATCGCCATTGGGGGTGCGCTTGAGGCTGGTGTCGGCAGGTTGGTTCCCACCCAGAATCCATATGCGATTGCCCTGTGTCCTGCTTCCCGCGTTCATCACGTGCACGCGGCCCGTGTCGCGGGCCGGAAGGTATCGGGCTTGCTTGATACCATGTCGCGCCGTTTCGCCCCGGCCTCCTGGCCCAGTCGGCAAGGCGAGCATGGTTCAGGCCGGAGGCATGCGCATGAGCGCGGCAAGGCCGTGCGTTCCCGCGCCATCATTCCTGTCCGGCCTTGCCCCGCTTGACGAGCAGCAGGGACAGGTAGGGCGGCTGCTCCGGGCACTCGTCCAGGCCACGAGCCACGGTTTGGCCGGGCAGGCCGCACTCGCTGACCAGCAGGGCGGAGCCGCCGGCCCCGACCTCGCGCAGGGCCTGGGCGATGGCCGGGAAGTTGCGGTAGGCTTTGAGGATCACGGCGTTGTCGGCCGCCTCCAGACCGCGCCGCAGATCCTCGGCCTGGCGGATGCCCGAGAGGATGACCAGGCTCTCGCCCGCCTCGGCCAGGGGTTGGCGAGCCAGGGCGGCGGCGGCCTGGTACGAGGTCACGCCGGGCACGACCTCCACGCGCGCGTCAGGGGCCAGGCCGTGCAGGGTGCGCAGGAGATAGCCGCAGGTGGAGTAGGTCATGGGATCGCCCAGGGTCAGGAAGGCCGCGTCCTGCCCTGCGTCCAGGGCTTCCAGCACCGCGCGCGCGTTGTCGTGCCAGGCCTTGGCCAGGATCGCGGAGTCGCGGGTCATGGGGAAGTCCAGGCGTCTGACAGGCACGCCGGGCCGCAGGTGCGGGGCGGCGATGGACAGGGCCAGGGAATGGTCGTTCTTGGGCGAGGCCGCGGCGAAGACCACGTCCACGGCCTGGAGTGTCTTGACCGCCTTGACCGTCAGGAGGTCGGGGTCGCCGGGGCCGATGCCCACGGCGTATAAGGTGCCTTGGCGCGTGCTCACTTGCTCTGTCCATCTTTTGAGGGTTGCTTGAAACGCTCGGGATGCAGGAAGGCGGCCAGCTCTTCCACGGCCTGCACGCTGCGCGGTCCTGGGCGCGAGAAGACGGCCTCCTCGACCATGAGCACGCGGTCCTGACGCACGGCGGCCAGGGTGCGGAAGTGGCTGCGTTGCTCGGGAGACACGGGCGAGGGGTTCATGGGGCCGCGCTGCACGAGGTAGGCCTCGGGGTTCAGGCCCATGAGGGCCTCCTCGCTCAGGCGCACGAGCTTCTTGCCGTCGCGCACGAGGTTTTCGCCCCCGGCGCGGCGAATGACCTCGCTGACCATGGAGCCCTGGCCGGCCGCGAGCAGGTTCGGGTATCTCACCTCGAAGAAGACCGAAGGTCGCCTTTCCAGGCCGGCCAGGGCCGCATCCACTGCCGCCAGCCTGGCCTTGATGCCTTCGGCCTCCTGCCTTGCCGCGCCTTCCGCGCCCAGCAGGACGCCGATGCGCTCCATGGCCGAGAAGAGCGAGGCGAAGTCGTCGATGGCGAACACGGCCACAAGGATGCCGTGCCGCCGCAGATCCTCGGCGGCCAGGAGCCCGCCCTCGCGGCCCGCGAGCTGGAGCACGAGGTCTGGCCGCAGGCCCAGGATCAGCTCCAGGTTGGGGCGCATGTGCGTGCCGATGGCCGGGCGTGTTTCGGCCCCGGCGGGCCAGTCCTCGGCGCTCGTGCGCGCCACGAGCCGGTCGGCCAGGCCCATGGCCGAGATCATCTCGCCCAGGCCGCTGTAGAGCGGAATGACGCGCTGCGCGGGCGCGGCCAGCTCGATCCGTCTGCCCAGGTCGTCGGTGACGGTCGGGCCGGCAAGCAGGACTCGCGGCGCCAGCAGGAAGGCCATGATCAGCCAGAGCAGGCGGGTGAGAAGCCTCCGGCGGCCGAAGGGAATAATTCCCCCCGGTCCCCCTTGATTCGCGAGCCGACCGGCGCGTGCGGCGCAACGCTGAAAAACATGGGGTCCAGGGGCCCGTGGCCCCTGGCGGGTGGGGTGCGGGGAGGGCAGCGCCCTCCCTGCATTCTTCCTATGCATGGGGCA
>JAEYTO010000121.1 GCA_023433925.1 Pseudomonadota bacterium
CGCCGTTTGGTTCGCGATTACGAGCGCTTGCCAGAAACAGTGGCCGGGCTTCACTTCGTGGCCTTTGCCTGCCTTATGCTGGCCAAGGTCGCTACTCTTTTCACGGCGGTTCATAACAGCCTCTAGGGGATGGTTCTCGGCGCGTCCCTCCAGGCGGCCCCAAGCGCGGTCTGCATCCCGCCCCGTCCAGGGGCCGGGGCGGAGCGCGGGAGTCCGCCGGATTCCGGAGTCGCGGCAGGAACCAAGTAACTAAGGGCGTTCCGGCCATCCGTCAATGGAAGCTGGGGAATATGGCTTGGGAAGCTGGAGCGCGGCCCTCGGCCTTTGGCGCCGGGCTTCGGCCGGATGGCGGGAAAAAAAGCGGGAACAGCGGCCGAGCGCTGTTCCCGTCGGATGTCGGACGAACGTATCGGCTAGTTCTCTTCGACGGTGATGGCGTCCTGCTCGCAGACCTCGACGCAGGACTCGCAGCCGAGGCACTCTTCCTCGTTGACCGCCACGGCCTTGCCGTCCTGAATCTCGTACACCTCAACAGGGCAGACGTCCACGCACTCGCTGTCGCCAGTGCACTTGTCGGTGTCGATAGTGATCTTGTAACCCATGATGCTACCTCCAGGATTTTACTACAGGCTCACTGCGTTATGATACTCGCCCCATCTGGCCGGGCCGCTGCGGGGCAGGATATCCTTGCGGTTCTAACGATGATCGTTGATGCTCGCGTCGGGATCGCGGTCTCTCAACCCCCTCCCAGACGCCGGACGCTTATCGATGTGCTGCCTTTTGGACCAGTTATGCGCCCAGATGCGCTCCGTTTTGCAGGTGAGTCCAGGCAATAGCCTCTCGCTTGAGCGGGTGTCAAGCCGTGCCAGGAAAAATGTGGCGGGCCGGTTTTCCGGCTATGAACGGGCCTTGGCGCGTTTTTGGGCGGGCAGGACGAAATAGAAGACGTTGCCCATCTCGGCGGGTTCGTAGCCGACCTCGCCACCGTGCAGGGTGATGACCTCGCTTATGAAGTGCAGGCCATGGCCCGTGCCGTACTCGCCGCTTACATTGGAGCCGCGGAAGCCCTCGGAGTAGAGTCGGTCGGCTTCCTCGGGCGCGATGCGCGGGCCGGTGGAGAAGACCTGGCAGCGCACGCCGTCGCGATCCGGGCCGAAATGGCCGGGCAGGAAGGCGCAGCCGTAGGTCACGAACTTGCGCCGCCGGCCCTGGGCATCGGTCGCCTCGCGCGTGTACTTCACGGCGTTGGAGAAGAGATTGGCGAAGACCTGGCTGACCAGGCCCACGTCCACCTCTGTCTCCAGGCCGGGATCGAGCTGCCCTTGCGCGGGCTCCGCGATCTCGATGCCGCGCTCGGCCAGGCGGCCGCGGTAGCGCTCCACCTGCGGCATGACGATCTGGCGCCGGATGTTCACGCGCTGCTTTTCGAGCACGTAGCGGCCCTGCTCGAAGTGCCCGCGCCGCAGGAGCGTCTCCAGGAACAGGCTCGTCTGCTCGTAGTGGCGGTAGATCTCCCGGAACTGCTCCATGAGCGACTCGTAAGTGTAATCCATCTCTCGTTGCAGACGCCGGCAGGAGGCAGCCTGGCCGGGCTCGCCCAGGCCGCAGCCGCCGGTGAACTCGGCGAACTGGGAGCTGATCTCGCGCAGCACGCGTATCTTGGACTCCAGCCGGCGGTAGAAAAGCTTGAAGTACATGTTGGGGACGATGACGTTGTGGCCGATGTCGTCCACCAGGGAGCGGATGAACTGGAGGTGCTCGCGGTTCTTGGTGCTGATGAGCCGGTTGTGGAGCTGGAAGCCGATGCGGTTGGCGTACTTCTCGAAGAAGAGGCGCTCGTGGGGGCTCAGGTTGTCCCCGGGCGTCACGTCGAGGAGCCCGATGACCGCGCGCTTGGGCGAGAAGTCGAGCTGCTCCAGGAGGTCCCGGTTGCCCTTGATGGGGATGTAGAAGTGCCCGTCCCGGACCGTGGGCTCGCCGACGGGCGGCGGCTCGGCCTGGGGGCCCGGGTCCTCGTCCCAGGGCACCGCGGACGAACTGCGCCAGGTCAGCCGGTTGTCCTGGTCCTGGAGGTAGAGCGTGGAGTGCTTCTGGAAGAAGACCTTGGGCACGAGCACGCACAGGGCGTAGAGGTCGTAGACGTTGTCATACTCCTGGGCCAGATCGAAGAAGATGTTCAGCGCCCGGCTCTCAAGGAGGGTGAAGCGATACTCCTCGTAATCGTCGATCTTCTCGTGGACGCGCGTCTCCAGGAAGGCCATGCGCTCCCGGCCGGACGCGCGCGCGGCGCGCCTGGCGTCGCGCTCGGAGGCGGACAGCAGGGATTTCTCATTGCTCATGGCTGCTTCCGGGGTCACGCATTCTCCTAGGTCACCTTACCCTATGGCCCGAAACAGGCGACCGGGTCAAGCAGCCCGGCCAGGCAGGAGCATCTGGAAATTGTCAGGGCATAGGCTTTGAGCGAGAAGAAGCAGTAATAGATCAACTAGTTGCGGCCATTTCAATCCATAGATGATGGAGACATATGGGCTGACCTTTCACGCGTTGGTGGTAGGAAATAGCACGTGATGTTTTATCGTTCGGATTATGCTCGAAGTCTTGCAAGCAGTCAGAATCAGCCCACGAAAGACCATCTGTAGAATCCAGGGCAATTTCCTTGATCCAACTGTTTATACATTGATGGAAATACGGAGCATCATATTTTTGAATGTACCCAATCATCGCAGCTTCTTCATGCGCTGCACCATGTTCACAGGCCTTGAAGCGCTGTATACCTCCAGTCATGGACCTTCCACCAGAGACATATTCTTTCTCACGCTTCTTCGTAGGTGTTGGTAAGCGCTTAGCCTCGAAAACTGTAATTGACTGATTCCGGTTTATAAACAATTTCGCCTGCAAGGTCTTAGCAGGCTTTACTGAAAGATCAATTCGCCTAGTACCAGCTTGGCGATCTTCAAGATGAAAGAAAAACTCCTCCTGACCATGCGCCTCACTTTCCAAGTAATTAAAAAGGTTATGGGTAATATCTTCTTCAGCCGCTGATGCGATCTCCGGCTCTTCATCTCTCCAAGATGTCAAGCTACTGAATACGAAGTTAATCACACGCTTAACAACCACCAAACGCAAACCTGCTGGCGGAGTACCAAGCCGCCCCGTGGCACTATGCATCGGAGGCCTCTGATTGCATAATATCCATGAGGGTATTGTCAAAATCCCTAATCGCAGTGGACCGTATCCAATACCTGAGGCGATCTGGTTTTACCAGGATTAATGTATTATCCTCATACATCCGCACGAGTCGAACTGTGCACAAAGATGATGCATCTCCGTTATTCTTAAAAACAGTGCTCCTCAAATGCTGCAGCCATCTGCCTCCAAGCCAGCCAATAGTATTCTCTCCTTGGAAACAAAAGGCCTGAAATATTAAACCGTCTGCACGGCCCTCACCGCATGGATGAATCGAGGGGAACATTTTTTGTGTCAGCCGCAGGAATGTTGCCCTATATCTTTCTAAATCTATTTTAGTAGCTGGGTGCTGAAGCAGCTTAGAATCTTGTCCAAGGCGGACGTAATCCGCCATATACTTGCACACATCGTCTAATAACTCATTTTCCCAGGGTACGAGTCCCCATCCCTCATCTGGCGGGCTAGGCAGACGTTCAATATCACCTTTATTGGGAGATGTCGCCTTGCTGACCAACATTCGCGTCCCAAGGAGAAAACAGCTAGCTTGTAGCATTTTGTTGTTTGCTTGAAGCTTATTGTAAAATGCACGTAAATCTTCAGATTTACCACCGTATATGCCTACAATTTGAGCTTTGTATGCCAAGGGGCCATCATCCCAAAACGCAGTAGGCAGGGAGAGGTGCTCCTTTATTAATAGCAGCGGAGATGTAAATCTCTCTTCAGTACGCCGACCCTCAAAGAGATCATCAGGATCGTCATTAACGAAAGACAATTTATTATGGTCAATACCGCGACTAGTAAAGGCTTCTGTTGGCAGCAGCCTTCTGCCACTTAGCCATTTAGCAGGCTTGCCTACACCTTTCTGGCCAGCAATATAGCCTTCACCAATACTCCAACCATTATCTAATACCACATCTTTAATCTTCTTTAAACTATTTAGCCTTTTCCCAAGATGGTAAAGTCGCCCACCTCCAAGCAAATTAATGCGCCAAGGCCAATAGTAGGCAACAGCATCTGACTGGCTAACATGGTTATGATCGTAATAGTCAAGCTCAAACTGAATCAAGCCATTTGCAGAGTTTGTTCTTCTAAATGTAAGATGTGCAATCTCATGATTATCTAATGGTTTTCTATTTCTAATCAGAAGGGCAATTATCTTTGTATCTGCGCCTTCAAACAACCCACGGAAAGAAACAAAATCTAAAATTGCATCAAACTGATACTTCGCAAAAAGCTCCTGCCGGAACTTTTGTGGCTTCTCATTGTATAGAAAACCTGCTGGCTGAACCATGCACAGCCGACCGTCAGACTTAAGGTGCGATTTGATACATTCTTTAACAATTAAATATGCGGCTTGCTTATCAGGAACGTCATCGGGCTTCTTGCCTTGCTCCTTTAGAACTCCCTGCATAGCTGGCGTAAGTTTCGAAAGGAATGGTGGATTTCCAACAATAATATCAAACCCTTCATTGTTAGTACCAAATCGCTTGGCATCTGCCGCATGCTCTGCGAAATCACCAACAAATATATTCCGATTAACTATTTTCTCGAAACGCAATTCTCTCCAGATAATCTCAGGTAGCAGAGCATCACATATTGCAAGAGCCAGACTGAATGCCGTGACCTCCACAGCCTCACTCTGGTCTTCAACGCCAAAAATGGTTTTTAACAATAGGGACTTGAGGTCAGGAGGTGTTAGACGGTGCCAATTCTGCTTGGCAGCCCACACATGGACGAGCCGTTTAAAAGCTGCCACAAGGAAGATTCCCGAGCCACAAGTAGGATCAAAGACAGTTTCGGTTCCTCGCAACTGGTCTAGGGGCATTGCCTGATCCAGCATCAGGTCAACAAGTAGTGGCGGAGTAAAGACTGCACCCTTGTTACTCTCTGCAAAATGCTGATAGATGTGACTAAGAACTTCTACAGGTATGTGCTCAAACGAATACACATCCCAAAAATAGATCTGGCCTTTCGCATCACTAGCCGGATGAACCAAGTTGACAAGTTTAGATAATATCTTCGAATCAAGAGAACAGTCTTCATCGAAGACAAAGATATCTCCATTGAACTTTTCCTGGAGATCTTTAAACATTAACCTTACAGCTGAAACCGAGCCAGACTCTAGCACTTTTAAAAAGGAAGTAGCCCCATTGCAATATTGACTGAACCAGCTCGCTTCTTCTTGCTTTCCATAGTCGAATACTTTTCTATCTTCTAGGTATTTGACAAAAATAGTTAGCAGGAGCAGCCGCCGGGCAAGCTTGTTTTCTTTTCCATTTAAGTTTTTATCCGCCTGCTTTACTTTCTCAATAAGGAATCGATGCGCAGCCCTATTGGGGTTAACAAGTCTGATATTACTTCTATCTTCCCAAAAGGTGCCGTCGATAAGACGAAAGGCAGAATACCGCTTTGCTTTCTCCAGCGCATCGCTAATGTCAGAAACCGTTTCAATTCTTTCAACAGGATCGTACTTCCACTCAATTTGCCCCGGTTGAACCTTGCGGCTCGACTCGCCCGCCGCGCAGGTCAAAATGTCAACATGATCTCTCCACCCGACGTAGAGTAAGGGCGTGGCTCCGCTTAACCACAACTTGTGGTGCAGGTGACCAAGATCCTGCTCGGAAAGTCTGCCATCCGCATTATCGATGACATAGGCCGCGACATGAGATGACCTGCCATCGGCAAAACGGCGGAAGAAGACGTAGTCGATTTTAGGGCTAAGCTTAAACGCCTGACGAACAGCTATCTGTTCATCAAGCGCCAAGCCTGAGGAGGGGATTTCGTGGACAGGAACAAGCCCTGGGGGGGCGGTCTCTTCCGTCAGGTTTACGTAAGCTAATGCCTGCGTCATAGGAGCCTGTCCGTCTGGTATGGGACTTGGTTACGAGGTCATCCGAAAATGTCATTCCCTTCGGGTACTCGACTTAGGGCTAATTGGATTGCCTCGACTCCCTACAAGCCTCACAGCTGATTCCTCTTTAGGTGACTCTAGCCGCCCACCATCTCGGTTCGTGCATCTGGCGGCGGCCTTACTCTCTTACCATCTAGAACAGCTTGTTCCGGCCTCTGCCAACTTCGCTTCAATTCCTAAAATGATTGTACGCATTTTGCGCACATGCGTCAAGTATAATTACACTTCAAGCCGGCCCGATCAGGCGAGCCGCCCTAGCGCTCCCGCTCGCCGCGGATGAACTCCTCGGTGCGGTCATGAGCCTCGTCGTCGGTGTACTGCTCGGGCGGATGCTTCATGAAGTAGGCCGAGGGCGACAGGAGCGGACCGGCCACGCCGCGCTCGCGGGCGAGCTTGAGGCAGCGGATGGCGTCGATGACCACGCCGGCCGAGTTGGGCGAGTCTTCCACGGACAGCCGGCACTCCAGGTTCATGGGCACGTCGCCGAACATGCGGCCCTCCAGGCGGATGTAGGCCACCTTGTTGTCCTTTTGCGAGGGCACCCAGTCGCTGGGGCCGATGTGCACGTTGTCGCGGGTCAGGGGCTGCTCGGTCTGGGAGGTCACGGCCTCGGTCTTGGAGATCTTCTTGGATTGCAGGCGGTGCTGGTCGAGCATGTTCAGGAAGTCGGTGTTGCCGCCGAAGTTGAGCTGGTAGGTGGACTCGATCCTCACCCCGCGGTTGCGGAACAGGCGGGTCAGGGCGCGGTGCACGATGGTCGCGCCCACCTGGGACTTGATGTCGTCGCCGATGATCGGGATGCCGGCCTCGGCGAAACGCCCGGCCCAGGCCGGATCGCTCGCGATGAACACCGGGATGTTGTTTATCAGGCTCACCCTGGCCTCCAGGGCGCACTCGGCGTAGAAGCGCGTGGCCTGCTCCGAGCCCACGGGCAGGTAGTTGAGCAGGATCTCGGCGCCGGTTTCGCGGAGCACCCGCACGACCTCGGCCTTGTCGGGCTCGGGCGCCTCGGCCGGGACGAACGTATAACGGTCCTCGTAGGCGCGCATGTGCCCGGCCACGCCGTCCAGGAGGCGGCCCATGCGCACCTCCACGCCCGCGGGAGGCATGTCCGGGCAGAAAACCTTCGTGCAGTTGGGCAGGGCGAAGATGGCCTCGTGCACGTCCCTGCCCACCTTGCGGCGGTCGATGTCCCAGGCCGCCACGATGCGGATGTCGGACGGCGCATGGCCGCCCACGTTCCAGTGCATGAGCCCGATGGCTTCCTCGGGCCGGCCCTGCCTGTAGAACTCGATGCCCTGGAGCAGGGCGCTGGCGCAGTTGCCGATGCCGGCGATCGCTATCTTGATTGTGCTCATGTACTCCGTCTCCGGCGCGGTTCGCTCATATCTTTATTACATAGCACCAAAACCGGCAGGCAACAACAAATCGTCGTCTGGACGCGGCATTTCGCGGCCGCCCCCGGCCGGACCGGGCTCAGTCCCCGAGTTCGCGGCCCACGCGCAGCAGGCGGTGGCCGACCGTGAGCAGGCACAGGCACAGGTACAGGAGCAGCCCGCCCCAGAGCACGGCCGGCCTGCCCTGCCCGGCCAGGCCGGCGGCCAGGGCCCAGGCCATGAGAAAGACCGCGCGCGCCTCGCGGCTCATGAGCGCCGAGGGGCAGGAGCCGCCCAGGCCCTCGATGCGCGCCTTGACGTAGCTGATGAGCAGCGTGGCGGTCATGGCCGCGAAGAACAGGCCCGTGGCCAGGATCAGGCGCTGGTCGTCCAGGAAGAGCAGCCAGAAGCCCAGGAGGAAGAGCACGTCCGCCACGCGGTCCGTGGTGGAGTCCAGCAGCGCGCCGAAGCGCGTGGCGCGGCCGAGTTCCCGCGAGACCAGGCCGTCCAGGGAATCGGCAAGGCCCGCGACGGCCATGGCCGCCAATCCCCATAGCGGGTCCAGGACGAAGGCCGGCGGCACGAGGCAGGCCACGGCCAGCCCGGCCACGGTGATGCCGTTGGGCGTGAAGCCTGCCCGGCGCGCCATGGGGAGCACGCATGCGGAGATGATGCGGTAGTAGGATTGTCCCAGCCGGCTGGTGCGAAGGCCCATGCAGTCCGTCCCCTGTATGGAAAGTCCCGAGCCGGAAGCCGCGCGCCGGGACATGGCCGCGGCGATGCCGCGCTTCGGGAGATGCTCGATGCCCGAGATGCGGAACACGGCCTCGAATACACCCTCGGCGAACGGGAGACAAGCCAGGTTTCCTTTTACACTTGAATAGTTGCGTCAGTGAAGCGCCGCTAGCCCGGCGGGTCCAGATCCATGGTTGTCACGCGCATGCCCTGGGAGGCCGGGCGGACCGGAAAGGCGAGAAGTCCACGGCCGCCCTACCCTCCGCCCGTTGTATCGGCCTTGCCGGCGACGCCGGGCCCGCCGATCCCGGCGGTTCCGGCCGAAGCGCCGGCTCCGGCGCGCGGGCCGGCGTCATCCGCTGTCCCACGGCCCAGCGCCGCGTGGAACTCCGCCTCGAACTCCAGACCCCGGCGGGCTTCGCCGGCGGAATCAGGCTCGCACAGCCAGATCTCGACGCCCGGCCGGGCCACGACCCTGAGCGCCCGCGTGCGCAGCAGGGCCTCCACGCAGGACGGGCTCGGCGCCCACCAGTTGGTCGGGTCGCCGGCCATGGAGCGCTCCACGAAGGCCATGCGCGGCCAGGCCTCGCCGGCCAGCTCCGACCGCCGGGCAAAGGGCAGGTCCTCGATGTCCGGCCCCTGTTCCGGGCCGGGCATGGTCAGGGTCTGGAAGGCCAGCAGGCGGCCGACCTTCTCGCGCACGATGTCCATGGCCAGCAGGGGATAGCGCAGGTGGTAGAACACGCCCAGGAAGAGCACGAGGTCGTATGCGCCCGGCTGGCGGGCCAGGTCGTAGACCTGCATGCGCCGGAATTCGATGCGCCCGGCCAAACCATAGACCTCGGCGGCCCAGGCGGCCTGGGACAGGTAGTGCGGGTTGGAGTCGATGGCCGTGACCCGCGCGCCGCGTCTAGCCAGCTCGAAGCTGTAGAAGCCCGCGTTGCAGCCGATGTCCAGGGCTGTCCAACCCTTCAGGCTCGCCGGCAGCAGAGGAGCCAGCTCCCGCCACTTGTAGGCCGGGAAGTCGCCCAGGAAGTGCTCGGGCGCGGTCTGCGTGCCGTCGGGCAGGTGCAGGTTGTGGAACCAGGGTTGGAGCTTTCTGGCCGCGTCCGCCAGGCTGCGCCTGTGAGTCTTGATCATGGCGGCTCCTCTCAAGGCCCAGGCCGGCCAGCCCGGCTCCGAACGCCTGCGCTGGCGGCCGGGCGCATTTCCGGGCGCGGCGCGGGCCGCGCGGGTCATGCCAGCGGGCTCGGCCCCGTGTGGTTGAGGCAGCGCAACTCCGCGCCCCAGTCCTCCAGAGCGAGCACGCTCACCGAGGCCGTGTCCAGGGCCACGCGCAGGAAGAAATCCATGGGCAGCCCGAGGAAATGCGTCAGCGCCGCGCGGATCGTGTCCGCATGGCTTACCAGGGCGATCCTGCCTCCGGGCAGCCCGGAGCGCAGGGCCAGCATGAGCCCCGCCACGCGCGCCTGGACTTCGAGCATGGTCTCGCCGCCAGGAATGCGCGTGCCGCTGCGGAAGGTGTTGAAGGCCCTCCAGCGCGGGTCGCCCTCAAGCTCGGCGTGGCTCTTGCCCGTCCACTCGCCGTAATCCAGCTCGTTCAGCTCCTCGCGCACCGTCACCCCGGTCCCGGCCGCCTCGGCCAGAGCCTCGGCGGTCTGCCTGGCCCGCTCCATGGGGCTTGCGTACACGGCGGTTATGCCCGCGCCCCGCAGCCGCCCGGCCATGTCCAAGGCCTCGCGCCTGCCCCGCTCGGTCAGCACCACGCCGGGACGCCGGCCGTTGACGGCCGTATCCAGGTTGCCGGCGTGGCCGTGGCGCACGAGCAGGAACAGGCTCACGCGCACCTCCTGCCTTGGCCGTTCAGGCGCGCGCGCAGCCCACGGCGCGGCACGTAGCGCTCCACGACCTCGGCCGCGAAGTGCGCGAACTCGGCCGGGTCCACGGGCGGGCTCGTGTGGCAGGGCCGCCTGCCCCGCGAGGGCGGCGTGAAGCAGAGCGTGACCGTGACCTCGAACTCCTCGACGGCCTCCATCTGCCGGTCGAACCACCTTACGGCCTCGGGCCTGTGCCAGTCGGCCCAGCTGATGCCCGTGCGCAGCCGCCTGACCTTGAGCCTGCGCAGCCAGTCGAGGATCAGCTCCAAGCGCGGGTCCTCGAAATGGAACCACTGGGCGATGCCCAGCTCCGGGTCGAAGTGCGCGAGCGCCGGCTTGGGCGTGCCGTCGGCGCGGATGAGGCCCATGTGGAAATGGCGGTAGTAGGAGCTGCCCTCGCTCTCCTTGTGGCGCGTGGTGGCCTCCCAGGCGGGCGGCAGGTCGAGCAGGCTGTACCAGAAGATGCGCTCGGCCCGGCCGCGCAGCAGCTCCATGGTGCGCTTCAGGCCGAAGGTCTGCACCTCGTAGGCCCCGAAGGTGGACACGCCGACCTCCGTGACCCAGACCGGCTTGCCGGTCAGCTCGGCGATCTCGCGCACCTTGTCCGGCCACTCGTCGATCATCCAGTGGTTCCAGTCCAGCGGAAAGCCGTGCACGGCCACGGCATCCATGGCCTCGAGCAGGCCGTAGCCCGCCAGCCTGCGCATGAAGGCCGGGTCGATAGGCGAGATGCCGCCCAGGACCTGCGTAAGCCCCGGCCGCAGGTCGCGCATGGCCCGCGAGGCCAGCAGGGCCATGTCCGCGAACTCCCGCCACTCCGGGTCCATCTGGAAGTCCCAGTGCGAGAGGTTGTTCGGCTCGTTCCAGATCTTGATGGCCTCGATCATGTCTCGCATCCCCAGGCGTCGGTATGCTCGATCAATCAGCGAGAGAGGGCTCCGCGCCCTCTCTCGCGCTCTCTCCCGCCAGGGGCCACAGGCCCCTGGACCCCGCGCTTCACTGGCTGACCGCATTGCATGCTGGCCAGCATGGGCCGGCAGCGCGCCAATGTGGAGGCTCAGGCGCTCAGGCGCGCGTCTGGGGCGGCCAAGCCTCCACGGCGCGCGGATGCCTCCTCCACGTAGCCCGCAAGCTCCCGCGCGCGGATGTCCGCCGTGTGCGCCTCCAGGACCCTGGCCCTGGCCGCCCTGCCCAGCCTGCCGCGCTCGGGCTCGGTCATGTGTGTCAGGCAATCGGCCACGTCCTGGCCCGAGCGCGCCACGACAAGCTCCTCGCCGGGCGTGAAGAACTCGTCCAGGCCCTGCCACCAGTCGCTGACGACCGGCGTGCCGCAGGCCCCGGCTTCGAACAGGCGCACGCTCGGCGACCAGCCGGCCGCGACCATGTCCGCGCGCGTCAGGTTGAGCGTGAAGCGCTGGGCCGCGTAGAATCCGGGATGCTCGGGCGGGGGCAGGTGCTCCATGCGCCGCACGTTGGCCGGCCAGTCCACGTCCGCCGGATATTGCGGCCCGGCCACCACGAAGCGGCCCTCGGGAAGTCCGCGCGCCGGTTCGAGCATGAGCCGCGACAGGAGCGGCTGGCGCGTGGGGCAGTAGGTGCCCAGGTAGCCCAGGTCCCACTGCGGGGCGCGGCGCACGGGATGGTAGCGGCGCGTGTCCACGCAGCAGTACAGGGGCCGGGCCATGGGCGAGCCGAGCTCGCGCTCGAGCCGAGCGAGCGTCGGGCCGCCGGTGAAGGACAGGTACAGGTCGTAGGCCGCCACGAGCTCCGGCTCCAGGTAGGCGCATTCGCCGCGCGCCAGGGCGGCCAGGGTCACGGGCGTGTCGATGTCGTAGAACGCGCGCACGCCCCGCGCCGTGTCGAGCACGAAGCGGCCCACCTGCACGCCCCTGGGCACGAAGGAGCCCACCACGGTCAGGTCGGCCTCGCGCACGGCCTGCACGCAACGCGCCGGCAGGTCCTTGATGCGCCTGTAGAGCACGGTCTCGCAGAACGGCGGCCTGGGCATGTCGCGGTTGGCCGCGTACCAGGGCACGTCGCGCTCCAGGAAGAGCACCTCGTGGCCCTGGGCGGCCAGGGCGCGCACCAGGCCGCGATAGGTCACGGCGTGGCCGTTGCCCCAGGACGAGGTGATGGACAGCCCGAAGACGGCTATGCGCATGCCGCCACCTCCCTGCCGGACGCCTCGCCGCGCAGGAGCCAGTCCAAGCTCTGCGCGCGCCGGGCATAGGTGTGCTCGCGCATGGCCCTGGCCAGGGCCGCCAGGCCGATGGCGCGCGCCTTGCGCGGCGACAGCTCGCACAGGATCTCGGCCACCTCCTCTCCCGAGCGGGCCACGAGGATCTCGCGCTCCGGCTCGAAGAAGTCCTCCACGCCCAGGAAATCGTCGGTGACGATGCATGCGCCAGCGGCCGCGGCCTCGAACACGCGCGTGGCCGGCGACCAGCCGTTGCGGGCCATGCTCTCGCGGTTCACGTTGAGCACGGCCAGGGCCGAGCAGTTCAGGGCGTTGTGCTCGGCGGTGTACACGTGACCCAGCCGGCGCACGTTGTCCGGCATGGGCTTGCCGCCCCAGCCGTTGCCGCCCAGGAGGAAGCTCCGACCCGGCGACATGGACGCGGCCTTGAGGAAGAACTCCTCGACCCTGGCCTCGCGGTCGGGCAGCCGGTTGCCCAGGAAGCTCAGGTCGGCCCGGAAGCGCTCGCGAGGCCCCACGGGATGGTGCGTCTCGGGCGAGAAGCCGTTGTAGACCGGCACGCACAGCCGCGCGCCAAGGGCCTCGTAGGCCCGCACCACGGGCTGGCCGCCGCCGTAGGTCAGCACGAGGTCGTAGCGCGGGATCTCCGCGCGCATGTGGTCGGCCGGATTCCCTTCGACGCGCGCGAGGGTGGCCGGCGCGTCCACGTCCCAGAACACGGCCAGGCTGGACGGCCCCTTGAGCCGGGCGACCTCGCTCTCCAGGTGTTCGTCGAACACGCCCACGCCGCTGGCCTTGACGATCACGTCGGCCGAGGCGGCCTCCTCCAGGCAGGCGTCCACGGCGTCCTGCTCCGGGCGATAGACCACGACCCGCGCCCAGGACGGGTCGTCCATGTCGCGGTGCTCCTGCCGGCCGTAGGCGTCGGGCTCGTAGAAGGTCACGCGCCAGCCCAGGGCGTGCAGCTCGCGGATGAGCCCGCGATAGTAGGTGGCGGCCCCGTTCCAGTAGGCCGAGACGAGGCTCGATCCGAAGAAGGCCATGTTCATGCTTGTGCCTCCGTGGCGCTGATGGCGCGCGCGGCCCGGCCCTCCCGGCCCAGCCCGGCGCAGATGTCCAGAAGCTCGGCGGCCCTGTGGCCGCAGGTGTGGCGCGCCCGGATGGTCTCCAGACCGCTTTGCCGAAGGGAGTCGGCCAGGCCCTCGTCGCGGAGCACCTCGCGCATCTTGCGCTCCATGTCCCGGCCGCTGCTGGCCAGGAGATAGTCACGGCCCGGCCGGAACAATCCCTCGGCATCGTCCCAGGGCGAGCACAGGAGCGGGATGCCGCAGGCCAGGGCCTCGAAGACGCGGATGGTCGGGATGCCAGGCAGTCGCCGCGCGTAAAGCCTGCGCGGCACGTGCACGGTCATGCGGTGGCGGGCGAAGACCTCCGGCACGCGCTGGTTGGCCAGCCAGCCCATGTACTCCGCGCCCGAGCGACGCACGGCCGCCAGCCCCTGCTTCGGGTAGCGCACGCCGTGCACCGTGGCCGAAAGGCCCCGACAGCGCACCGGCCCGAAAATGAATTCGCGCAGCTCGTGGCTGCGCTCGCCGTCCCCCCAGTTGCCCACGAACACGAGGTCGCGCTCTCGGGCCATCTCGGGCCTGGGCTGGAACAGGCTCGTGTCCGCGGCCTCGTGCCAGGTCCAGACGCGCTTGCCCCAGCCCCTGCGCGCATGGACCTCGCGCAGGGCCTCGCCGAAGGCGAGCACGCCGTCGAAGGCCGACAGGTCGAAGGCGGCCATGTCCTCGGCCCGGCTCACGGCCCGGTGGTGCGTGTCATGAAAGAAGAGCAGGAAGCCGCCGCCCCGGGCGCGCAGTCTGCCGATGCGGCCCGCCAGCGAAGGCTCGTTCCACTCGTGGACCAGGACCACGTCCGCGCCGTCCAGGGCTGCGTCCAGATCCAGCCCGGCGGGGTCGTACTCCTCGGAGGACAGGTCCGGAAAGGTCAGGCGGAAATCCTCTTCGGCGTGCGGGTCCGCGGCGCGCATGTTCGCGCGGCTCCAGCCGCCGGCGGGCTCGAATACGCGCACGTCGTGGCCGAGGCGGCTCAACGCGCGCGCCAGGCCGCGCAGAAAATGGGCATTGCCGTGGTTCCAGCAGGAAACCAGCGAATGGCAGAACAGCACGAAACGCACGCCTAGGCTCCCTCGGCCAGCGCCAGCGGGCTCTTGCCCGGCTCGTCCGTCGCGCACGAGGACGACGGGGCTTGGGCCATGGGCTCGTCCAGGCACTCGATGCGGGCAAGGCCAAGCCCGTCCCCGGCCATGAGGTTGTAGACGGCGGCGTAGCGCAAGGCCGTGCGCTCGGCGGTCATGGTCAAGGCCCTGGCCCGCGCCTCGCGGGCCATCCGCGCGCGCAGCCCCTTGCGGATCATGAGCAGGGTCAGGGCGTTGCGCAGGCCCTTGTGGTCTTCCGGATCCACGAAGACCGCCGCGCCGTCCCACAGCTCGCGCAGGCTGCCGATATCGCCGAGCACCAGGGCGCAGCCGCACATGGCCGCCTCCAGCACGGACAGCCCGAAGGGCTCGTAGCGCGCCGGCAGGCAGTAGATGGACGCTTCGGCCATTTTCCTGGCCAGGGCGGCCCGAGGCAGGAAGCCCAGGTATTCGGCGCAGGCCGGCTTGCAGGAGTTCCCGCAGGGGTGCCGCCACTCGCCGGCGATCCTGACGGGCCAGGCCAGCCCCCTGGCGGCCTTGTCCAGGGCGGCCATGTTCTTGGCCTCGTCCCATATGCGGCCCGCGCCGAGCACGAACGGCCGCTTGCGGCCAGGCATGAACACGGCCGGGTCGCAGCCGTTGCGGATGGCGATGCCCGGCGCCATGCGACCGTACAGGCTGCGCAGCGAGTCCAGCATGTGTTTCGTGGGCGCGGCCACGACATCGGCGCCCATGATGCCCCGCTTGACTAGCTCGGCGTAGCCCAGCCAATGCCTGGGCGCCATGCGGCCCTTGACCGCCAGCCACCAGGACAACACGCACGAATGGGCCACCACGAGGCAGGGCGCGCGCCAGGGCAGGTCGCCGTGGGCATAGGTGTTCAGGTGCACGAGGTCGGGCTTGACGGCGGCTTCGAGGTCCAGCAGCCATTCGCCCGAGGCGGGCACGTCGGCGATCCCGCCTTCCATCCATTCGAGCTTGAAGGACCCATGGTGCAGCCTGAGCCCATCCACGGATTCGGCCTCCGCGCGCCGCTCCGCCCCCAGCTCGCCCATGACCGCGAGTTCCACGCGCAGGCCGAGCCTGGCCAGGCCGCGCGCGAGGTCCAGGCAGTAATCCCATACCCCGCCCACACCGTCGGCGGTCATGAGCACTCGGCGCACCGATTTCGAGGACACCGATCTAGACCCCTGCCGCCGCTGCCGCGCCATAGGCATCCTGCAGTTCGCTCAGGCGTGACGCGTTGGCCAGGTAATCCTCCAGGGCCCGCTCCCAGGCCAGGTCGTCCGGCTCGCCCCATTTGCGCCGGTAGACGGCCGAGCCCGGATAGGGGAAGATCGGCACCGGATCGTTGGCCCACACGCCGCGCAGCCGCAGCTTCTCGCGCCACTGGGCCACGAAATCGGGATTCTCGTAGCCCGCGTTGATGAGGTTGGCCTGCACGAAGGGGATGTGCCGCTTGGCCTGGGCCAGGCGCTCGGCCATCTGCTCGGTGCTCATGGCGCTGCGCTTGCCTAGCATGGCCCGGCCCTCGGGCGTCAGGCACTCCAGCCCGACCTCCACGGACACGCAGCCCGCCCGCCCCAGCAGGGCCAGGTCCTTGGGTTTCCACAGGTCGATGCGCGTCTGGACGCCGAACTTGAGCCCGCGCGCCGCCAGCTCCCCGAGCAAGGCTCGGTCGGGCATGAACAGCTCGTCGATGAAGTAGACGTACTCCACGCCGCGGGACAGCAGGCCGTCGATCTCGGCGAGCACCGTTGCGAGCGGCCTCTTGCGGTAGGAGCCTCGGAAGAACTCGCGGGCGCAGAACACGCAGCCGAAGGGACAGCCCCGCGAGGCCTCCACCTCGGCGCCCGGGCCCAGCGGCGCGGCATCGAAGCGGTGGTGGTGATGCCCGTGGCGGGAGATCCACTCGTCGGACCAGGCCAGGGCCGGCAGCCGCTCCAGGTTCGCGGCCTGCACCCGGCCGTCGTTGCCGTGCAGCCGACCGCCCCAGTTGAAGACCAGGCCGGGGATGTTCCACCAGTCGTGCGCGGCCAGAAGCGGCAGGGCCTGCTCGAACTCGCCGCGGATTACCGCGTCGGCCCGCAGGCGCGCCAGGCACGAGCCGGGGCTCGACGAAGGATGCGGACCCACGGCCACGAGCACGCCGGCCTTCTCGGCGATGGCCGCGGCGGTCTTTTCCGGCACGCTCAGCTCCGGCTGCGCGCAGCGCCAGAAGAGATAGGTCGGCGCGGTGACGAGCACGGTGAAGTCCGGCTCGAAATCATCCAGGCGGGCGCGCACCTGGCCGAGCGACAGCCCGAACATGTGCGCGTCCACGAGCAGGGCCTCGTGGCCGGCATCCTCCAGAGCCCTCGCCGCGTAGGCCAGCTCCAAGGGGAAATGCGGCTCGCGGCACCCGAAGTAGACGCTCCCCGCGAAGCTCCAGTTGGGATTGACCAGCGCGAATCTCATGAGTTCGCCTCCTTCGCCCTGCTCTGGCCGCCGTCGGCCAGCCTGCGCTCCCCGAGCCATTCGGCCAGGGCCGCCACGCCCTGGGCCACGCCCGTGCGCGGTCGCCAGCCCGTGACCCGGCCGAAGCCGCGCGTGTCCGCCACGAACCAGGCCTGGTCGCCCGGCCTGCCCTGCCCATGGGCGACGACGGCCGGCGGCAGGCCGAGATCGCGCATCATGGCCAGCAGCTCCACGAGGCTCACGGAATTGCCGGGCCCGCCGCCGATGTTGAAGGCCTTGCCCCGCAGGGAGCCGATGTGCTCCACGGCCAGCAGGAAGGCGTCCACGAGGTCCTCGACCCAGAGCACGTCGCGCACCTGCTTGCCGTTGCCGAAAATCGTCAGGCCCCGGCCCTCCATGGCGCTGATGAGGAAATGGGCCACCCAGCCCTGATCCTCGGTGCCGCACTGGTGCGGGCCGTAGATGCAGCTCATGCGCAGCGCCACGGCCGGCAGGCCGTAGATGCGCGCGTAGTCGAGCACGTACTGGTCGGCGGCGCCCTTGGAGCAGCCGTAGGGGCTGTAGAAATCCAGGGGCCGGTCCTCGGACACCCCCTGCCAGGCCACGCCCGCGTCGGCCGGCGCGTAGCGCGTGGCCTGCTCCACGAGCGCCAGATCGCCGAGCTTGCCGTAGACCTTGTTCGTGGAGGTGAACACGAGCGGCGGCGGCGCGTCCAAGCCCCGCACGGCCTCCAGCACGTTGAGCGTGCCTGCGGCGTTGACCTCGAAGTCCGTGCGCGGGTCCGCGACGCTCGTGGTCACGGCCACCTGCGCCGCCAGGTGGAAGACCATGTCCGCGCCCCGCACGGCGTCGGCCACGGCCCGCGCGTCGCGCACGTCGGCCACCTGGGCGGCGACGAGGTCGCCGTGCACGGCCTTGAGCCAGGCCAGGTTGTGCTTCACGCCCGCCCGCGCCAGGCTGTCCAGGACGAGCACGCGCCTGCCCTGGCTCGCCAGGCGGTGGGCCAGGTTGGCGCCGATGAATCCGGCTCCGCCGGTGACGAGCGCATGGCGGGCGCCGCGCCGGCGCGGGAGCGGCCTCGCCGGCCGCTTGGGGGGGGTCATATGGTCAACCCTCTGCCGGCCAGCTCCTTGGCCATGTCGTCGAATTTGTCCACGGCCTGCTGCTTGGCCAGCCATTCGGCCAGCTCGGCCAGCCCGTCGGAGATCCCGACCTGGGGCCGGAAGCCGAGGACGCTCCGGGCCAGGCTCGTGTCCGCATAGCAGTGGCGGATGTCGCCCACGCGGCACGTGCCCGTGATCCGGGGCTCCATGGTGCTGCCGAGCACCGTGGCCAGGTTCCCGGCCAGCTCGCGGATGGAGTAGCTCTCGCCGCTGCCGATGTTGAAGACCTTGCCCGCGGCCTGGGGCGTCTCCAGGGCCAGACGGCAGGCCCGCGCCACGTCCGCCACGTGCACGAAGTCGCGGCGCTGCCGGCCGTCCTCGAAGATCGCGGGCGGGTTGCCGTTGAGCAGGCGCGAGGCGAAGATGGCCATGACGCCCGTGTAGGGGTTGGAGAGCGCCTGGCGCGTGCCGTAGACGTTGAAGAAGCGCAGGCCCACGGCGTCCATGCCGTAGCCCGCTCCGACCATGAGGCACATGCGCTCCTGCGCGTACTTGCCCAGGGCGTAGATCGAGGCCAGGGCCGGCCGCTTGGTTTCTGGAGTGGGCATGGGCACGAGCGGCCGGCCAGTGCTGTCGCAGCACTCCCAGCGGCCATTCTTGAGGGCGCCGGCGTCGCGGCAGGCGTCCTCGACCAGCCTGCCGTCCGAGTCCAGGTAGAGTCCCTCGCCGTAGATGGACATGGACGAGGCCACCACGATGCGCTCCACGGGATTCTGGATGATCTGCTGGAGAAGCGCGGCGGTCCCGGTCTCGTTCACGTCCACATAGTCGCGGACCTGATACATGCTCTGCCCGACGCCCACCATGGCCGCGAAGTGAAACACGGCGTCCACGCCGCACAGGGCCTTGCGGACCATCTTCTGGTCGCGCACGTCGCCGACCACCAGCTCCACCTCGGGGTCCAGGTATTCCGGGCGCGCGCGGCTTGGGCCGTGCACCTGCTCGCACAGGTTGTCCAGGACCCTGACCGCGTAGCCCGCGGCCAGAAGCTCATCGGCCAGGTGCGATCCGATGAAGCCCGCGCCGCCGGTGATCAATACCTGCTTGGCCATGCGCTCCTCCTTATCCATGCCTCACTCCCGGCCCACATTCCCCAGCTTACAGGGGAAACCATAACTCGGCGTTAGATGCAAGCAACATGACCATTGGTTCTCTCTCTCGATCTCCGTGACTTCATCCAAGAATCCAGGACTCATGCGCATTCACTCATGCTTACCGCACACCGGAGCCACAAAAATACACCTTCGGGTTGTAGTGGTTGGTCCTACGGCATACGCCAGGCGTACGAGGCCTCGCCCTCTTGCGCCGCAGGATGCGCCTGTACGCCTGATCGGATTCGCTCCTACACACGGAGCAGGGCGGGTACGACATGAATTAAATCCGTGGAGCTTGCCCTTTCTTCTCCAGATAGGCTACCCTGGGCGCCGCGCAATAAACCACGGAGCGAGCCATGGACAGCCAACCGTCGCAAATGGAAGTGCATACGACACAACAAGGCCCGACCGCCTCCCGTTCCCTGTGGGTGGGAACAGTCGAGGCGCGGCGCTATCCGCGCATGACCCGCGACACCCTCGTGGACACGGCCATCATCGGGGCCGGCATGGCCGGCCTGAGCCTGGCCCTGCTGCTCCTGCAGTCCGGCCAGCGGGTGGCCGTCATCGACATGCGCGAGGTCGGCTCGGGGGTCACGGCCAACACCACGGCCAAGATCACGGCCCTGCACGGACAGCTCTACGCCGACATCACCCGCCGCTTCGGCCGCGAGGCCGCCGCGCACCACGGCCAGGCCAACCAGAACGCCATCGGGCAGTACGAGGCCGTCATCAAGCGCTACAACATCGGCTGCGACTTCACGCGCGCGCCGGCCTGGACCTTCTCCGTGCGCGAGGAAGACCTGAACGCCCTGGCCGCCGAAGCCGACGCCGCGCGGGAAAGCGGGCTGCCGGCAAGCTTCTCGCGCGACCTGGGCCTGCCCTTCGGCGCGGCCGGCGGGGTCAGGGCCGACAACCAGGCCCGCTTCCACCCGCTCAAGTACCTGCTCGGCGTGGCCCGCGAGCTCGCCGAGCGCGAGGTCAAGATCTTCGAGAACACCCGCGCCCTGGAGATCCGCCCCGGACGCCCGGCCGACGTGATCACCGACCGCGGGCTGCTGCGCGCCAAGCACGTGGTGCTGGCCACGAACATACCTTTCCACCGCAGCACCGAGTATTTCACGCGCCTCCTCCAGCAGCGCTCCTACGTGCTGGCCTATCCGGTCGAGCCCGGCTTCATGCCCGACGCCATGTACTACATGCAGTCGCCGTTGCGTTCCCTGCGCATGCACGCCTCGGGCGGCCGCGCCTGGCTCCTGGTGGGCGGCGAGAAGCACCACTCGGGCCAGGTCGCCGACACCGAGGCCTGCTACGAGCGCCTGGCCGACTGGGCCCGCCAGGCCATGGGCCTGGAGAACCCGGAGTTCCGCTGGTCCACCCACGACCAGTTCCCCGTGGATCGGCTGCCCTACGTCGGCCCGGTTTCGCCCGGCCAGAAGAACATCCTGGCCGTGACCGGCTTCGGCGGCTGGGGCATGTCCCAGTCCATGGTCGCCGCGCACCTGCTGCGCGACATCATCTACGGGGTGAAGAATCCCTTGTCGCGCCTCTACGCCGTCAGCCGGCAAAGCCTGCGCGACCTGGGGCCCGTGGCCGGCCACAACCTGCACAAGGTCAGGCGGCTGATCACCGACCGGCTCTCCACGCCCAAGCGGCAGGCGGCCGACCTGACGCCGGGCCAGGGCGGGCTGGTCAAGCTGGACGGCTCGGTCGCGGCGGCCTACCGCGACGAGCAGGGCGGGCTGCACGCGGTCTCGCGCGTGTGCACGCACATCGGCTGCGTGGTGCAGTGGAACAACGCCGAGCAGTCCTGGGACTGCCCATGCCACGGCTCGCGCTTCGATACCGAAGGCCGCGTGCTCCACGGCCCGGCGGTCAAGGACTTGCAGCCCAAGAAACCCTGACGCGGGCGGGCGCCCACGCCGGGCAAGGAGGAGAGCATGGCTTCAAAAAGCGATGTTCGGACCCTGGAGAAGGGCAGCGTCTACTTCTTCTACCGGCCCAAGGTGAACGAGGAGGAGCCCTCGGGCCTGGGCGACGTGGAGCGCATGTACATGGTGCTCTCGCCCCACGAACGCGAACGCGTGCGCCTGGCCGTGCTCGGGCGCAAGCAGCTCCCCGACCCTTCACGGAAGGGCCACCGGAAGTTCTGGGGCTTCGTGGACAAGGTGAGCAAGGGCCCCGGCGTCATTCGTGACGAGCTTGGCTCCGAGGAATACCAGACCAAGACGCGCGGCAGACAGCATCTATCCGCGTCCAGGCCCGTGGGCGAGGGCGTCTACCGCATCCTGCGCCACGGCGATCACACGCACCTGGTCTATGCCCTGGAGCTGCCCCGCAAGACGGGCCCGGCCCAGAAGGCCTTCAAGATAGAGCAGGAAGCGAGCTACATCATCAGCGTCAAGAACCCCGAGGGCGGCGGCAAGCCCCAGGCCGGGCTCTCCGAGGAGCGTCAGGCGGACTATCCCAGGAAGCTCCAGGAGGAGTTCCGCGGCCGGAAGTTCGCTGATCTCGATCCGCCCGATTTCCTGGACCACGAGGGTTGCGAGTTCCTGCTCATCCCGGCCTCGGATGACGTGAAGGAGGAGCTGGGCATCGAGCTGCATCCCGAGCATGAGACGCGCCACTCGGCCGACGTTTTCAAGGAGCTGAAGCTCGATGCGGGCGAGAATCCGGTGCGGCCGCTGTTCGAGGGTAAATGGGATTAGGGGGCTCGTGCTTGGACCGGAAAGGGCTTTGCCCTCCCCGGCCCCGCCCGCCAAGGCCCGCTCCTGGCAAGGCGGCCCTGGGAGTCCGCATTTCATTTGCAGGCTGCTCCGGCCCAGCGGATGCCTTTTCCGCCAGCCTGCTCCGGGCCAGGCCCGCCAGGCCCGCCAGGTCCGGCGGACTTGAAGGCGGGCCGGGAAGACGGTCCGCAGTCAGGATTCGTGGGCTTTGGTTTTGATCGCGTGGAGCAGCCTGGATGCAGGCGGCGAAGGATGCCGGGCAAGTCCGCGTGACAGCGGGAAGAGGGAGGATGACATGCTTGATTCGACGCGCCATGCGGCGTTCCGCGCGTTGCGCCCGTGGGGCCTCGTGATCGCCTTGACCCTGGCAGCCTCCACGGCGCAGGCGCAAGGGAAGAGGTCCGACCTGGACGAGAACTTCTTCGAGCTTGAGCCCGCGCTCAAGTACGGCCTCATGGAGCGCATGGAAGTCAAGGTCGCCTCGCCTTTCCTGCTCGGCGACGCCGACGACCGGGGCAGCGGAGACGGGACGGCCTCCCTTCAGTACACGCTCAACGAGAACGCGCGCTGGGTTCCGGCCGTGTCCCTCAAGGGCAGCCTGGCCTTTCCCACGGACGAGCGCAGCGAGGGCTTTGACCCCACCCTGAAGATCATCGCCAGTTGGGGACTTGGGCCGGACCAGCGGCACAGGGTGCACGCGAACACGGCCTGGACTCGCAATTTCGAGCCCTTGGCCGACGAGCGGGACAACGGCTGGCTCTACCTGCTCGGCTACAGTTACCGGCTGAATGACAAGTGGCTCGTGCTCGCGGACATCTGGCGCGAGGAGGCTCTCCTTACTGACGAGGAGATCAACCTGGCCGAGGCCGGCCTCATCTATGAGGTGAACGACAGGCTTTCCCTGGCCGCGGGCGCGGGCGGCGGATTCGGCGACGAATCGTCCGAGGTGCGCGCGAGCACGGCCTTCCAGCTCAATTTCTAAAACACTTTGCCAAAGCCCCGCGTCGGGGGCCGTCACCCTCTCGGGTCGAGTCCGGCAACGACGCGCAAAGCCGCCTGTTGCGCTTTTCGCATGGTGCGCATAGAAAAGAATTCACTATAGAGCAGTTTGACTTCGAGACGCCCGCTTCGGCGTTGACGGCGCAAGTGAATCGCACCTACGCCCACGCGGCGGCAAGCCATGCCGGCGCCTGGCTTGCCGAGCATTTTCAAAAGCAAAATGCTCTAAGCCATGCTGCCGCCCCTGCGCCACGTGTTCGCCAGAGGGCCAAACTCCTCCATCTCCCTCTCCAAGGAGCGTGTTGTGCATCAGCAGCGACTCGTGCTCTCCGTCTGTGCGCTCTGCGCCGCCTTGGCCGCCCTCGCGGCCGTGCTCTCCTTCCTGTCGCCCGGCGCTGCCCTGGCGCTCTGCCTCGTGCTCCTCCTGGCCCTGGCCTGGCTTGCCCTGCACCTGCGTCGCCAGGTCTTCGCGCCCCAGGAGCGCGCCCTGGCGGCGGCCGCCTCCGAGGGCGCCCACGCGGGCCAAGGGCTGGAAACCGCCGTGACCGGACTTGTGGACGAGTTGCGGGCGCGCAGGCGCGACCTGGAGTCCAAGTCCGACGAGCTGCGCGCCATGGCCGCCCGCTCCGAGGAGGCCGTGCGCCAGGCAATGGAGGCGTCCCGCCTGGCCGAGCAGTCGCGCGAGGAAGGCATGCGCGAGGCGGCCGGCCGGCTACAGGGCGTGGCCCATAGCATAACGGAATCCACGGACCGGCTCGTGGAGCTCACCTCGCGCATCGTGGCCGGGGCCGACAGCCAGAAAGGCCGCATGCACCACACGGCCACGGCCATGAGCGAGATGAACATGGCCATCACCGAGGTTTCGCGCAGCGCGGCCGAGGCCTCCTCCAGCGTGGAGCTGGCCAAGGAAAAGGCCCAGGAGAGCATGGAGGTGGTCACGCGCTCGCGCGAGGCCATCGCCAAGGTCAACGGCGTGGCCTCGCGGCTCAAGGAGAACATGACCGAGCTCGGCGGCATGGCCATGTCCATCGACAAGGTCATCAACGTCATCAACGAGATCGCGGACCAGACGAACCTGCTGGCGCTCAACGCGGCCATCGAGGCTGCCCGCGCGGGAGAAGCGGGCCGGGGATTCGCCGTGGTCGCCGACGAGGTGCGCAAGCTGGCCGAGAAGACCATGACCGCCACCAGGGAGGTCGGCGACTCGGTCCTGGCCATCCAGGAGTCCGTCAGGCGCAACGTGGAGAGCATGGAGGAGGCCGTGGCCCTGGCCGCCGAGGCCTCGGACATGGCCGGCCGCTCGGGCGACTCGGCGCGGGTCATCGTGCGCCATGCCGAGGACAACGCGAGCAAGATCGCCTCCATCGCCTCCGCCGCCGAGGAGCAGTCGGCATCAAGCCATGAGATCAGCCGGGCCGTGGACGAGGTGCGGACCATCGCCGAGGACATCGCCGCGGGCATCCACGAGTCGTCGGCGGCCTTCGAGCAGCTCACTGCCCTGGCCGTGCAGCTTGGCGAACTCATCCGCGACATGCAGGCCAGCCAGGGCGACGTGCTCATGTCCTGGTCCGCCTCGCTCAGCGTGGGCGTGCGCGAGATCGATCGGCAGCACCAGAAGCTCGTCGAACTTCTCAACCGCCTTTACGCGGCCATGAAGTCGGGCCAGGGGCAGGATACCCTGGGCAAGCTCCTCGGCGAGCTCGTGGACTACACGGTCCACCATTTCGGCCACGAGGAGAAGCTCTTCGCCCGCCACGGCTACCCCGAGGCCAAGGCCCATGCCCGCGAGCACGAGGCGCTCAAGGCCAAGGTCGGCGAGTTCGCGGCCGCCTTCAAGGCCGGCAAGGCCCAGATCACCACCGACATCCTCAACTTTCTCAAGAACTGGGTGATCAACCACATCAAGGGCACGGACAAGAAATACGCGCCCTTCCTGAACTCCAAGGGCGTGCGCTGAGAGCCGGCGGCATAAAGGCGACAGAACGGAAGCGGGCGC
>JAEYTO010000001.1 GCA_023433925.1 Pseudomonadota bacterium
AGCAATCTGTTAGTCTAGCAGCCAATGGGAGCCAAAATGAAAGGATTCCGGGTAGCAATTCTGATGATGGTCTTCCTGATCGCGGCGGGTGCGCCTGCCCATGGGGAGGAGATAACCCGTCGCATCCAACAGCAGTACGACAGTCTGAAAGGGTTCCAAGCCGAGTTCACCCAGGATTTGACGAACGCCTCCAGCGGCGAGGTGGAGACGAGGCGCGGCAAGATCGCTTTCATGCAGCCAAGTCTTATCCGCTGGGAAACAGCCGCGCCGGAAAAAGAGCTGCTCATCGTGGGCGAGGATGCTGTCTGGAACTACTTCAGCGAGGACGGCATCGCCATTAAATATCCTCTTGCCCAGATCCTCAACTCCAAGACCATGGTCAAGTTCCTTTCGGGCAAGGCGAGGCTTGAGGAGGACTTCACGATCGACAAGCAAGGCATGGACGAGGGCCTGGTCAAGATGCGCCTTACCCCCAAGGAGCCCGAACCCACGCTGGTTCTGGCGTACCTATGGGTGGATCCCCAGTCCTACCTCATCCGCAGCGTCCTGCTCGTGGATTTCTATGGCAACGGCAATCAAGTGAACCTCCGGAAGCTTGAGCTCAATCCCAAGCTCTCCAGGAGCTACTTCGAGTTCACTCCGCCGCCTGGAGTGGAAGTGCAGGACAATACCAAAACGGGCTTCTAGCCGGCCCCGCGGGCTTCCAACTCCACGGCTTGCAGCAGGGCCTTGATCTCCGTCGGGGTCAAGGCCCTGACCTGTCCCAGAGGTAGATCGCCCAGAGAGAGTGGCCCCTCCCGGGTGCGCCTAAGCTTGAGCACGGTAAGCTCCAGGTCTCGGCACATGCGCCTGATCTGCCGGTTGACCCCCTGGGTAAGGGTCATCCCCAGGAGCGTCTTGCCGAACATCTTTCTGTCCAGGACCTTCACGCCGACTGGGGCGAGCTTCTCCCCCTCGGCAAGGGTCATGCCCGCGCGCATGGTTTCGAGCTTGGTGTGGGTCACCTCGCCGCGCACGAGGATCTCGTAGACCTTGGGCAGATGGTATTTAGGGTGTGTCAGCCTGTATGTGAGGTTTCCATCGGAAGTCAGCAGGAGCAGCCCCTCGGAGAAGTAGTCCAGCCGACCCACTGGAAAGACGCGCCGCTTGCGGATCGCTTCGGGCAGGATATCGAGCACGGTGCGCCTGCCTTGCGGATCGCTCGCCGTGGTCACGACCTCCACCGGCTTGTTCAGCAGGTAGTACGAGTGCGCAACACCCTCCTGCCCTTGGGGCAGGAAGGCCACCGGCTTGCCAAAAACAGTGACGATGTCCTCGCCGGGGTTGACCTGCATTCCCGGGGAGGTGGCCGTGACGCCATTCACGGCCACCTTGCCTGCGAAGACGAGCTCGTCGGCCCTCCGACGGGAGCATACCCCGGCCGTTGCCAATGCCTTGTTGAGCCGCATGGGCCTCTTCTAACGGAAGGGGCTCCAGCCCGGAAGAAGAATGTTTTAATCCTCAGATCTGGATAACCTTGGTCGCCATCTGCAGACTGGTGACCACATCGAGCATGTTCGTCGTCTCGCCCACGGCCTTGCGGCTCAAGAGGCCGAAGAAGTCGAGGCAGGTGCCGCAGACGAGGATGCTCACACCAGCCTCGGCCATGCTTCTCAACTCCCCAAGAACCGGGCTGTCCTGGGTGCTGAGCCTGACGCCGCCATTGACCAGAATGATGCGCCACAGGTCCTCGCCAAGCTCGGGCAGGGTGGCCAGGAAATTCTTCATGAGCTTTCCGCCTAGCGCGTCATCGCCGCGACCAATGCTGTCGGAAGTGATGAAGACCAGGGTCTTGCGCGACATGCGGGCGATTTCCTCGGCGGGCATGACTTCGCACTGGCCACATGTCTCCCGCTCTTCCTCATCGAGCGACCCTGCGCTGGTGCCCGTGATCTCCCAGGCCCCTTTTCCGGCCTGATTCACCGTGACCGCGTAACCTTGATTTTTTAAGAATCGGCTGACATTCTCCTTGGCGGCCTCGTTGTCCACGGTTACGTTCACGCAGCCGGGTCGTTGGGAATCCATGAGCCTTTTACATTCCAGGACCGGCCCAGGACAAGCCAATCCCTTGCAATCCAAGCGTGCATGGGGCATGGGATCTCCTCCGTGTAGATAGTACTTGGGAGCATAATTCCCTAGTGACGTCAAATTGGATCACCAGATAGAAGCATAAGCTATCCATAGGAAAGACGGATGCGAGCCCACGGCGCTTAGCGGTTCACTGAGCCGGCTTGGCGGCGGAGCCGCGCCTTTCAAGGAGCAAGCGTGGGAAGCAATAGACCCGCACATTATATGTCGAGCCGGTATCTCATCAAGAAGGTGCTGGCCTATTTCAAGCCGTATAAAATACGCATCGGCATTGCCATACTGGCCATGATCGTCGTTGCCATCGGCGAGGGGGCCACGGCCTATCTGGTCAAACCCGCCATGGACGAGATTTTTATCAACAAGGATCGCACTGCGCTCCTGTACATCCCGATCCTGTTCATAACAGTCTATTTGCTCAAGGGCGCTGGAAGGTTCTTTCAGCAGTATCTCATGCAATACTGCGGGTTCATGGTCTTGGAGAAGCTACGCACGGAGCTTTATCATAAAATCATCAGACTCCCGCTCAGATTCTTCGAGAACAACCAGGTAGGCATGCTCATGTCCAGGATCATCCAGGACGTGACCATGATCCGTACCAGCCTGCCTTCGGTGATCATGATCATCAGGCAGGTCTTGGCCATGATCGCCCTCATCTTTGTCGTCTTCTACCGCGACTGGTTCCTGGCCATCTGGGCCGTGCTCGTCCTGCCGCTGGCCTACTTCCCGCTCATCTTCTTCGGTCGCAAGCTGCGCAAGTTGAGCCGCAAGAACCAGGCGAAGATAGGGGATATCTCCGTGTTTCTCCAGGAGGTCTTCAGCGGAGTGCGTGTGGTCAAGGCCTTTGCCAATGAAGATAAAGAGACCAAGCGCTTCGATCAGGAAAACGACCGGCTGGTGAAGAACGTCATCAATCAGACCTTGTATAGCGAGCTATCCTCGCCGGTCATGGAGCTCGTGGGCGCCCTGGGGATGGGCCTAGTCATCTGGTATGGCGGCTCCCTTGTCATTGCCGGCGAGGCGACGCCCGGCACGTTCTTCTCCTTCATGGCCGGCGTCATCCTGCTGTATGAGCCGGTCAAAAAAATCAACACGTCCAATCAGGATATCCAACGGGCCTTGGCTGGCGCCGAGCGCGTCTTCGAGATTCTCGATTCCGAGGAGATCGCCATTGAGCAGGATGGGCATGTGAAATTCACACCGCCTTTCCAGAAGCTTGAGTTCAATAATGTGACATTCGCCTATGCCGAGAACGATCCTCCCGCTCTCGAAAACGTCTCCCTGACCATTGAAGCAGGCCAGCGTGTGGCCATCGTGGGCCCAAGCGGGTCGGGCAAGACCACGCTCATCAATCTCATACCACTCTTTTACCGCCCCCAGCACGGCACCATATGCCTCAATGGCCGCCCCCTGGATGAATACACCCTGGCCAGCCTGCGCATGAGCATCGGCATGGTCTCGCAGGACGCCTTCCTCTTCAATACGTCCATTAAGGATAATATCGCCTATGCGCGCGAAAACGTGGCTGAGGAGGTCGTGATCCAAGCTGCCAAGGCCGCATATGCCCATGATTTCATACTTGGGCTGCCAGAGGGTTACGAAACCATCGTGGGCGAGCGTGGCGTCAAGCTTTCGGGAGGCCAGAAGCAGCGTTTGACCATTGCCCGCGCCCTGCTCAAGGACTCTCCGCTGCTCATTCTGGATGAGGCCACGAGCGCCCTGGATACCGAATCCGAGCGCATCGTGCAGCAGGCCCTGGACAATCTCATGAAAGGCCGCACGAGCATTGTCATCGCGCACCGCCTGTCCACGATTCTTAATGCGGACAAGATCGTGGTCATGCGCAAGGGCAAAATCGTCGCCGAAGGATCGCATGCTGAGCTGATAGAGTCATGCCCGCTCTACGCCAAGTTGTACCGCATGCAATACCAAGGCGAAGCCGAGTCAATCCTGGCTTAAAGTCATATGCGCATGGATTTAAGCAGATTTTCCGGCCTCATCTCCATGGCCTATCGCGCCTGGTGCCGCTCTTTGCATTTTCGGGATGAGGGCCTGGAGCATGTGGACGCCGCGACAACCCAGGGCCGTAGGCTCATCTATGCCTTATGGCACGATGAGCTCTTTCCCTTGAGTTGGTATGCCAAGCGCCGCGGGCTTAGGATAGCGACCATGGTCAGCCAGAGCCGCGATGGCGAGCTTCTGGCAGGTATAATCGAATCCCTGGGAATCCCCACCGTCCGGGGCTCCAGCTCCCGTGGAGGGGTGAAGGCGCTGGTGGCCGCCATACGGCTCATCGAGCGCCAGGCCTTCGACGTCGTCATCACCGTGGATGGCCCCCGTGGCCCAAGGCACATCGCCAAGGAGGGCGCCATCCATCTGGCATCCAGGACCGGAGCGCACATCATGCCCGTGCGCGCGTGCATGTCGCGAGCTCATGTCTTTCATAAGGCCTGGGACAAGTTCCAGTTGCCATGGCCATTTTCATGCTGCCGGGTTCTCTTCGGGGAATCGTATGCCGTCCCAGGCGCATTGGATGGGAGCGGGTTGGAGCAGGAGCGGAAAAAGCTGGAGCAACGGCTCGAAGCCTTGGGAGCCATGCCGCAAGCTTCGCCACCGGCTTGTTAGCATCTGTTTGTTCAAGTAAAACTTTAAATATGCGAGCCTGTCCATCAGGCCAACCAACCATGACCACCATCAAGAAACATGTCTATCGGACCCTGGCCTGCCTTGGCCAACGCATATCCCTTCCGCGGATAGAGCGGCTTGGCGGCTGGTTGGGAGACCTGTTCTGGCATGCAATGCCGTCTCGCAGACGAACGGCTGTCGAGGCCATACGGATTCACCTGGGGGTCTCTTCCGCCGAGGCGGAGCGGGTCGCCAGGGAGAGCTTTCAATCCAATTTTCAAGCCTTCCTTGAACTGCTCAAGGTCCATCAGGTCGACAGGGCATTTCTCGCCAAGCGCGTCACGATCGAGCGTGGGGAGGTGGTCGAGCCGGTCTTGAAATCCGGTCGGCCGGTCGTCCTTGTCTCGGGCCATCTGGGAGCCTGGGAATTCATGCCCATGGCCACAAGCATCTTTCTGGGCGGCGCCAAAATCACGATACCCGCGCGGCAACCCAAGGACTTGGCCATGCACGAGATCATGACTTGGCTGCGCCAGACCAATGAGATTACGATCATTCCTCATCGCAGGGCGGTGGGGGCACTGCTCCGGAGTCTCAAGCAGGATGGCTTCGCGGGCTTCCTGGTGGATCACAACACGATCCGGCAAGAGGCGATGTTCCTGCCTTTTCTCGGCGAACTCGCTGCCGTGAACAAGGGACCCGCATTGCTCGCCGTGAAAACACAGGCCTTTGTGCTGCCATTAGTCATGGTGCGTCAGCCGGGCAACCGCTACCGCATGATTGCGGATGACCCGTTGGACACGGCCACGCTCACTGGCGAGCGCGATGACAAGGTGCAAGCGGTCGCTGAATTTTATACCCAAGCAATGGAACGTCAGGTGCGCGCATATCCGGAGCAATGGTTCTGGATGCACAAGCGCTGGAAGACGCGGCCAGAAAACGAAACCGGGACCGGCCAGAAGCAGAATTGAGAAATCGCCGTCAAATACCCGTCATCTCCGCCACAATGCAAAAGCCCGCCCATGTATCACGGGCGGGCTTTTGCATTTGATGCAGGAACACTGTCTAGAACGGATACAGCCTGCCGTCCGTATTGCGCTGCTCCGTGGCAAGCTTTGATTCAACCGCCTTGAGGCGCTCCCCGGCAGCCTCCTTCTGGCTCTTGCGATCAGCGTTCTTGATGACCGTGCCCAGCAGCAGTCTTGCCGACTCGTACCTTCCGGCACTCTCGTAGAGTAGGGCGGCCCTGTACATGGCGGTCACCGCCCATATGTTCTGTTCAGGATACAGGTAGGCCAATTTAAGGTAGTTATCCAGGGCCTCTCCAAGGTTGCCCAGAGAGTGAGCCACTTCCGCCTGATAGAATAGTATTTCGGCCTGCATCGAGGGCTCGAGGCCCGCACGCTGCGTCCACAGATCGCCGAGCAACTCCTCGGCCATGGCCAAGCGGCCCCGTTGTTGAGCCAAGAGCGCCAACTGCAACTTCTGTGTTGCATTCAATCGGTTGCGGTCCAAAGCCAAAAGCTCCTCATAGGTGCCCAAGGCCTTGTCGGTCCTGCCTAGCTCAAGCTCCAATCTGGCCTTGGAATGCAGGTAGGCGGCACGAGCTCTAGGTGAGAGGCGTTGCACTTCGACCATGGCCAAGTAAGTGGCCGAGAGGCCGAGCAGGCCTGATCTGCCGGATTCCTCCGCAAGGCTCAAAATGGCCTCCATGCCGCTTGGCGTCTCGGGAAAAAGCAGGCCCATGCGCTTGGCCAGGTCGGGAGAGGGGGCATCACGCCAGGCGCGCTTGAGATAGCCAAGCAGAAGCAGTTCATCGAGGGGCCACGCCTTCAAAGCCGCATCCCGGCTTTTTTCATCCACGGAAAGCCAGAAGGGGGCCTGGATGAAATTGGAAGCCGTGAGGCCGGCAGCCTCGGCCAGTTCGGGACCCACTCCGATCGATTCCGGCACAGGGGCGTCCTTGCCCAGGACCAGCAGGCCGGCAAGTTTCAGGGATACGGGCAAGCCAATCATGTCCAAGCTGCTCCAGGCTTCGCGCACCTTCTTGGGGTCACCAAGGAGGATCACATAGCCCATGGCCATCTGACGCAGTATCTGCGTCGTATCGGGAGACAGCAGGAGCGACCTGGATTCGCGCTCAATGATATCCAGAGCTTGAGCAGGCTTGACTGCCGCGAGCTGTTCGCTGAAAGACGACCAAGCGGGCAATATGGGCTCCTTGATGCGCCAGTGCTCGGCAACCAGTTCGGGCTGCGTGGGCAGGACATCACTCAGGAAGGCCTCAGCCTTGAAAAACCCGACGGATTCGCTGCCGAGCGGTCTTTCAGGTATCCGGCCATCGTGCGCGAAGTCCAGGACAGCCATCCAAAAGGCGGCATGGGGTTTACTGTCCAGGCTTTCGGCTTCCTTCCGGGCCTTGCTCCATTGCCCCAGGCCAACATAAGCCAGGAGCGTGGCCAGTTCCGTGCGGTCCTCGACCGGCAGATGCTCCAAAATGAACCCATTTGGCACAATCAATGAAGGAATCTTCCGCAAATATCCAGACCAGGCATCCGCCATAGCCTTCCATGATGGGCTTTGGCTCCAGAGGATCAGGGCTTGGGAAAGGGTCTTGTCGATGTCGAGCTTCAAGGCGTCCGCAGTCTCGGATTCAGGTGCGCGCATGTAAGACCAGACCCATCTGCGCCAGACATCGCGCCAGACATCCTCCAGACCTGGCTCGACCAGGAGTGTCTTGCTCATGCCATTTCGGCCCAGGGCCTCGCAACCTTGGCTGTATGCACGCAAAGCGCCGGACATGTCGCCCAGCAAACGATGAGATCTGGCTACGAGTAGGAGCCGTTCAGCCTCCTGCGATTTGTCCTTGAAGGGCTTGCGGGCTCCAAGCAATTCCAGAACGGAACCGGCGTCATTCATTTCCAGGAAGGCTTTCGACCGCTCCAAGAGCGCTTCAGGGCTGGCCGAGTTGTCCGCCAGCGAGCGCTGGAGCACATCATAGGCGCCGTATTGCCTCAGCCACGTCTGGTAGTCCGTCTTCTTATTGCTGGAACCAGCTTTGATGGCTTTCGCCTTGTCAGTCGAGGGAGATTTGGCCGCCGCGGCTGCCGCTGGGCAAAAGATGATGGCCAAAACCAGCAGGATGGGGATGCTTTTCACTTGAGTCGCCTCGCTTTTACAGCGTTTCGAGGTCGGGTAGGAGTATCAAGGCCGGAAGGAGCAGGCAAGGTTCATGGATCCGCTTGGAATCAGTTGAAGGGGGGTCAATTTAAGGCTGAAATTTAGCGTTTGCTCAGATAATACGAATAAAAGTTAACATAATTTACATTATGAAATCAAAACAGGCCTCAAAAAAGAAGCCTTGAAGCCGTCTCGTTTCGAGAAAACACAGTGTGAATTTAACACGTTAGTGTGAATTTAACACGTTGCAGTTTTCCGGTCAGACACGGCTCGGCGCAGTTGCCTTGGCTCCTCGTATTCAAGGCAGCAACCTAAGCCTCGCGGATTGCCTGCACTCGATTCCTGATCGTCTGTGCGGCAAGCGCGGACTTCGGGACAGATACCCAGCGAAACACAGCCGACAAGAGTGCCCGAGCGGTTTTTGGAGGACGTCTCCCCGCTGGTCCCCAAGCCGGCTCGCGAATCCAAGCAAGAGTACCGGCGCAAGGCAGGCAGAGGAAGGAAGCCCCTTGATTCGCGCAGGGGCTTTGAGGGTAAGATACTGGCTGAAGAGGTCTCCGCATGCTGGTTGCGGCCATTATTGCCCTGCGAAGGCCAGGTTTATTTACGGATAAGGCCCAAGGGCCCAAAAACCACGCTGAGTAAGCTTTGTTGCTCGCCGCATGTTTCAGTCTGTCTGTTTAGCGCATAAACATTGAGTGCATTTTAAGCCACTGCACGAATTTTCCGCGTAACGCTGGCAACGTCAAGCGAATCAAATTGACACGTCCCATGGGCTTGCCAAGCCCGCTACTATTAACACGGCAGGAGCCTCCAGTACTTTGTCATCTGCCTGTACCGGCCAGGCGTACATCGGCTGTGGATAACTCACGTCCTGGGATCGTCTGTGGATAAGCAAGGTTGTTTCATCTTGTCGCGTGCAGGAATGTATCTATTCCCATTGCCCTGCCCTCCTCGACGAGAAAATGAAAAAGGGGAGGAGCAAACCTGCTCCTCCCCTTTCATGGTCTCGATTTCGCTCTGGCTACTGCTTCTTGGCGTCATCCGTTTCAGGAGTGGCGGCAATCCGCTTGATATACTTATCTCGGCAATCATAGCTGCAAAAGCAGTATACCTTCTCGCCCTCGCGGACGCGGATGTCGCCATCCACCGGCACGAAAGTCCCGCACATGGGGTCGCGCACCATTTGACCCGAGGCGGCTTTGGCCTCTTGATCCCTGCGCTGATCGGCGTCCTTTTTCCTCTTGTCCCCGGTGAGCAGTTTCCAAATGATGTACGCAGCACCCACGAAAATGAGTAGCTTGATCATTCACGTTCTCCGGCGTTGATTTGGCAGACTCCGTATCCACGACCAGCGCCTTCGCTGGCACCTAAGCGCCTACTCCTGACGTATCCGTTCGCCCGAGATGGTGAAGCGCAGCCTGTCGAGGGCCTGGTCCACGGTGTCGCCGTCAGGGAATATAAGATTCCCCGCCACCTCTCGCAAGGGAATGAGCACAAAGGCCCTCACGCGCATGCGCGGATGCGGCAGGATTAGGCTTTCCGTGGACATCACCTTCTCATCGAACAGGAGCAGGTCCACATCGATATTCCTCGGGCCGAAACGAACTCCCCTTTGCCGCCCCATGTCGCATTCGATTCTCAGCAGCGCGTCCAGCAGGGCCTCGGGAGTCCATTCCGGCGCACATTCCAGGCGCAGAACCCGATTGGCGAACCAGGGCTGCTCCTTGAATCCTTGGGGCTCGGTCAGCCATATCCGCGAGCAGGCCGCGAGCCGCACGCCAGTCAGGCCGGCGATTCGGCGCTCGGCTTCGTTCAGGTTCGCCGGCGGGTCGCCGAGGTTGGAGCCTAGGCCCACATAGGCTGTTACAGTTTGACGATGCGAGATACCGCCTCCTCCAGGCGGGGTGTGTCCACGGTCAGGGAAATGCGAAAGTAGCCCTCGCCAGGCGCGCCGAAACCGTTGCCCGGCGTTACGACCACCCCGGTCTGCTGGAGCACCTTGGTGCAGAACTCGGCGGACGTGAAGCCCTGGGGCACCTTGCACCAGACGTAGAAGGTCGCATCGGACTTGCGGTAGGTTATGCCCGCCTTGTCCAGAGCCTTGTACATGACGTCGCGACGCTTCTTGTAAACGGCCCGGTACTGCTCGGCAAAAGGCTCGCCCTTTTGCAAAGCCTCGACGCCTGCTTCCTGCACGGCCTGGAAAATGCCCGAGTCCACGTTCTCCTTGATCTTGCCCAAACCGTTCACTAATGTTTCATTACCCACGGCCATGCCGATGCGCCAGCCTGTCATGTTGTAGGTCTTGGACAGGGAGTGGAACTCGATGGCCACGTCCTTTGCGCCCGGTATTTCCAGGATGGACATGGGCTTCTTGGTCGGGTCGAAGTAGACTTCGGTGTAGGCCGCGTCATGGAGCACGATGACATTGAACTCCCGGGCCTTCTCCACCACCTTCTCGTAGAAAGCGCGGCCGGCCGTGGCCGAGGTGGGGTTGTTCGGGTAGTTGATGAACAGAAGCTTGGCCTTCTTCCAAGTGTCGTTGTCGATGGCATCCAGGTCGGGCAGGAAGTCGTTGGCGTCGGTCAGGGGCAGGTACTTGACCGTGCCGCCGCAGAAGCCCACGGCAACGTTGTACACCGGATAATTGGGCGTGCAGACCAGGGCCAGATCGCCGGGATTGATGAAGGCCAGGGGGAAATGGGCTATGCCTTCCTTGGAGCCGATGAGGCTGACCACTTCCTTCTCGGGCGAAAGCTCCACGCCGAAGCGGGTCTTATACCAATCCGCCACGGCCTTGCGGAAGCCGAGCAGGCCTCTATAAGAAGGATACTGGTGATTGACCGGTTTTTTGGCCGCCTCATGGAGGGCTTCGATGATGAAGTCCGGAGTGGGCATGTCCGGGTCGCCTATGCCGAGGCTGATGATGTCCACACCCCTGGCCTTGACCTCCTGCTTCACCCTGTCGATTTCGGCGAACAAGTAGGGTGGCAGCGCGGCCAGACGGTCGGCGAACGAAAACTTGGCCATGGTCGGGAAAGCTCCTTGTTTGGCAGGGTGGTCGGTCTGGATATATGCAAGGCAGCCCGACATCGTAGTTGGGCCAGTCTGCCCTGTCAATTCAGTCCTTGAAAGCCCTTTCCTTCCTGTTTTCCTTGGAAAAAGCAACCGGGAAATGATCTTGAGCCCCCCTACCCCCTGCGTGTATTGTCCACCGATGTCCGGCCGCCCGACAATGCAAAGGCGGCAAAGCACCGGAGAGTCTCCTATCCATGACCACCGATCCGCACCTCGTGCGCCAGGCCCATCCATGGGTGGACCGCTATCTTGAGCACCTTCTCGTGTCCAAGGGCCTGTCCGAGAACAGCCTGGCTGCATACTCGGCTGACCTCCAGGGATTACTGGCCTTTCTCGGCGAAAAGTCCATTTCCATGGAGATGGTCACGCCCCAGACACTTCTCCTCTATCTTCTCCATCTGCGGCGCAAGGGGCTGGGCAGCAGGTCCATGGCCAGGCACCTTTCGGCATTGCGCGGCTTCTTCGCCCATGTCGTGGAGGAAGGCTGGATGGCCGAGGACCCGGCCGAGCTCCTGGAGAACCCCAAATTGCCCCGCACGCTGCCCGAAGTGCTCAGCAGCGAGGAGGTCGGGCGCGTGCTGGAGCGACCCGACACGCGCACCAAGCTTGGCTTCCGGGACCGGACCATGCTTGAGCTGCTCTACGCAGCCGGCTTGCGCGTCTCCGAGCTCATCGAGCTCCGCCCCCTGGACTATGATCCCCAATCAGGCATGCTGCGTGTCTTCGGCAAGGGCAGCAAAGAGCGTATCGTGCCGCTGCACGACATGGCCCAGCGGTTTCTCTTGGCTTACATGGAGAGTTGGCGCGGCAGCTTCAAGCCTCGTGAGGATCGGGTGTTCCTCAACCGCTCGGGCACGGGCCTGACCAGGCAGGCGGTCTGGAAGCTCATCAAGCGCTATGCCCTGGAGGCCGGCATCACCCGCGAGATATCGCCGCATACCATGCGCCACAGTTTCGCCACGCACCTGCTCGAAGGCGGCGCGGATCTGCGCACCGTGCAGACGCTCTTGGGCCATGCCGACATCAGCGCCACCGAAATCTACACGCACTTGCAGACCTCCAGGCTGCTCGCCATGCATCGCGAGCACCATCCCCGCTCGGATGGCCGCGCCACGAAGACGGACGACCATGACCCGAACGGGGAGAATAGATAAAGCAGTTCTATCATGTCCCCGGCAGAGTCGGGAGCTTGAATCGTGAACCGCTCGCATGTCGATAGGCGTATTGGCCAGACCGAGCCTGACAGTCCAGGAGTCCTGCCTTCATTTCGGACCATGGCTTCTCGTAGCCATGATCCCGTCTGTAAGGCCTGGATATACGTCCAGGCCTGACGGCAGGCCTCGGAGCAATCGGCCACGCCATCGCATCCATCGCTATCGTGACGCTGGGCATCGGCCCACGAGAGGCCACCGGAAGCAAAGAGTCACTTCCACGCGCGGACGACTTCAAATAAACTCATATTTGCTCAGGGAGTGAGCGATCATTAAATATATCCACTCAGCGCAGGCACGTGATTCGTCATATCACGCGATTAATCCATCTCAATCATTGCCGATCGCTGCTCCATATCAATGCTCGCCAGCATCTTCCTGCTTAGAATCATGCGTTCTTTCCAGCCGGAATCCTCAATCCGGTAGGTCTCCATGCTCGCCTCAAGAAAGGCGAGCATCTGCTTGGCAATCCGCTTGTCGCCTTTCTGGAGATGGATAAGAAACACCTCGTAATATGCGGACAGCGACGGCTCACGCGCCAGAGCCGCTGAGGCATACGCCAGGGCTCGGTCCCAAGTTTTGCGCAGCCTGCATACCGAGGAGCGGAACAGGAGATATTCAACTGTTTCCGCATAATGCAGACTTGCGGCGCACAAGATCCGTTCGGCCGCGTCGAGATCCCCTCTTTTCACGGCCGCTGCCGCATCGTCGATGTACTGAAACAATTCTCTCCCGCCCGAGTGACTCCCAGCCAGCTCGGCCCAGATGCGTGGGTCCCCGCGACGCGACAGGATATTCAGCTTGCGCGTCAGGTTGTTCAAGCCCTCGCCATGGATATGCGGCTGGGCAAGATGAGCGTAGAAAATGTCCCACTTCCGTGTCGATTCGTTCAAGGCCGATACGTCGGCCCGTCCACGCTGGAGCTTGGCGGCGTAATCCTGCTGGGAACGACACCAGTAGTGGTTGATCTGAATGCGCCGAGACGCGGCATAGCTGAGGGAGCCTCCCACGGGCAGGCGATCCTCGTTCACGCAATATTTGGCTGGCTTGTAAAGAAATTGATGGGCATTTCTGGCGGCGGTGGCATGGCGCGGCTGCACGATGCTTTTGACATGCAGGTCGGGGCTTGGCCGCCGCAGGACGTAGTTCTCGATCTGCAATCCTTTCGGACTGGTCACATGCCCCGACGATCCGAACATGACCCAGTTGACCGCCAGGCCGCCAAAATCCTCATATTCCGAGAGCAGAATGCGGGCGTCCTGCGTGTCCTTGAGTACCAGGAACTCATCCAGATCGAGAAAGCCGATCCAGCGAAAATTTGACCCGAACTCGTGCAGGCAGTGGTCATAGGCCGGAATTTGGCGGTCCTTGCCCGGAAAAGGGATGACGGTCACGAGCCCGGTTCGCACATGGCCGGCCAAGGTTTCCTGGATGGGCGTGGCGCTGCCGTTATCATATATGATGAAGCGCTCCACCCCGATCAGGACGTGGTAATGGATCCACTCCTGAAGATACTTGTCCTCGTCCTTGGCGATGGCGCATAAGGCCAGGTAGTGCATGCATCAGCTCCGGAAGGCTTTCGTGGCGTATTCATACCAAAAACGTGCCAAAGCTCCGGCTCGGACCGCCATGATCCACGGCAAGGCATCCACGCCTGACGCGGATCGTTTCACCCGCAGGTAATAATCCTTGCCAGCCCTCTTCGCCGGCATGTAGGAGCCATAGCATGGAGTCTTTCCGCTCCAGCCTGTCAGCCCAGGAGATTCGACCATGCGCCATCCCCTGCTCCTCCTCGTGACTGCCGCCTTCATGCTCACGCTCCAGGCCTGCGCCACCAGGGAGGCCAACCTCGTGCGCAGCAACCATGCGGCCGCCGACAACCTGTTGACCATGGCTTCCGCATCCCTGGACAAGGCCAAGCCCCTTCTCGTGGCCAGCCTCATGGATGTCGGGGATCTGACCAGCACCTCGCGCTTCGGCCGCATTACCGCGGACATGCTGGCCAGCCGCCTGGCCCAGAATGGCTACACGGTGCTGGAGATCAAACTCGACCGTGAGAATCTGTACACCCTGACCGGCACCGGCGAGATGCTCCTGTCCAACGCGCTCAGGAACCTCTCCGCTACTGTCGGGGCGCAGGCCGTGCTCATCGGCACGTATGCCCCGGCCAGCGAGCGGGTGTTCGTGTCTGCCAAGCTGGTCAGGGCCAGCGACAACGTCATCCTCGCCGCCGAGGACTACTCGCTGCCGCATGGGCGGGACGTGGCCGCGCTCATTGATCCCGACACGGCAGTCATGGCCGTGGGCCCCAACTACCGGATCGCCCCATGATCAATCTCATTGCCACCCTTGCCAAAGCCCAGGCTGGCATTATACTAACTTCCAACGGCGGATGGCGCTCCGTCGCATATGTTCTTTGAAGGGGGCGCACCGGTTTCGACGGGGATAGTCGAAGCCAAGGTTGCAGGTCGAGGCGCCGCTGGCCTCGTAAAAAGCGGCACAATAATAATCGCCAACGATTACGATTACGCCCTAGCTGCTTAGTGCAGCTAGCGCTTCACCGGCTGACGTCTGATACGCCGGAGCGAAGCGCCAAACCCCATCAGGCTGGCGCGAAGCGGCGTCCGCGACGCCGAGCGCGAGAACTTTCGCGGACTCACCGGAATGAAAGCCCGTTCGGGGGCGTTCAACCCGGTTAAATAAAACCCGAACTAAACCTGTAGATGCCTTGCGCTAAGCGTTCTCGGACGCGGGTTCGATTCCCGCCGCCTCCACCAAATTTCGTCTCTTTTCTTCCGACGTATTTAGTAGAGCAGGACTCCCGATAGTCCTGCTCTCTGCTTTTGTATCCCGTAACATTCCTGGGCCAGACCGGGGCAAGCTCCACCAGCCCGTATTTCTGCTTCAGACGCTTCCCTTGAACTCCTTTCTTCTTACGAGCATCGGCATACATGATGCCGACCCCGGCAATCAATTCAAAGTATGAATTAGACACACAGTCGTCCCTGGCATACTCACCATTAGCTCGCTCCTTTTCTCACATGGATTAGCCAACATGGAGCTTCCGTTCCAATGCCGCCATTGCGACTGGTTCTTCGTGTCTTCCACTTGGGATCTCGAAGGGCGCCAAGATATCGTCGTGGAAGATGACGGCGGCCGGAGGCTGGAAGGGCTGGTCCGGGTGGTTTGCCCGAAGTGCGGTCAATGTAACGACTTCAGGCCGAATGAGCTGGCTTGCCCATTCGCAGGCTCGGAGCATGCCAATTTCTGATCCGTTGCGGCATTGCCGAAAGGGAGCAAGCGGCACTTTGGAGGACTCTTTCACGTACTCTTTGAGAGCCGGAGGTTGTTCATGCCCCCTTCCAACAGCGGTTCAGGCAACTTTTTCGCAAGCCTTCCCGGTATCGTCGTGGTCGGCGCGGTCATAGGCGTCCTCGCGCCCGTGCTCCAGCATCTGGGCAATCCCGCCAACATGGGCGTTTGCGTGGCCTGCATGGAGCGCGACATCGCCGGGGCCATCGGGCTGCACCGTGCGGCCGTGGTCCAGTACTTGCGGCCCGAGATCATAGCCTTTGTGCTCGGTTCGCTGGCCGCGGCCTTCCTGTCCCGCGAGTTCAAGCCCCGCGGCGGCTCGGCGCCAATCACCCGCTTCGTGCTCGGCATGGCCGCCATGATCGGCGCGCTGGTCTTCCTGGGCTGTCCCTGGCGGGCCATCCTGCGCCTTGCCGGCGGCGACGGCAACGCCCTGCTCGGCATCGCCGGGCTCGCGGCCGGCATCTGGGTCGGCACGCTCTTCTTCAGGCAAGGCTATTCGCTCGGCCGCAGCTCGCGCCAGAGCATGGCTACCGGGCTCATGCTCCCGCTCGTCATGCTCGGCCTGCTCGCGCTCCGCTTTCTCTACCCCCCCGTGGCCGGCATCGAGCAAAGCGGTGTGCTGTTCTACTCGCAGAAGGGCCCTGGCGCGGCTTTCGCCCCGTTAGCCGTTTCGCTCGGGGCGGGCCTGCTCATCGGCTTCCTGGCGCAGCGCAGCCGTTTTTGCACCATGGGCGCCATCCGCGATACCATTCTCTTCCGGCAGAACCACCTTCTCGCAGGCCTGCTGGCCCTGCTTGTGGTGGCCTTCGCGGCCAATCTGGTCCTTGGGCAGTTCAGGCCCGGTTTCGAGGGACAGCCCATCGCCCATACCCAAGGCTTGTGGAACTTCGCGGGCATGCTCGTGGCCGGTTTGGCTTTCGCCCTGGCCGGTGGTTGCCCTGGCCGGCAGCTCTTCCTGGTTGGCGAGGGCGATAGCGATGCCGGGGTGTTCGTGCTTGGCATGATCACCGGCGCGGCCGTGGCCCATAATTTTGGATTGGCCAGCTCGGCCGCCGGCATCGGCCCGCATGGCGTTGCCGCTGTCGCGGTTTCCTTGGCCGTGTGCCTGTTTATCGGATTTGCAAACCGCCAGAGCGTGGCGTAAGGAGGTGCCTTCATGGCCGATGCCATCGATGCTCGCGGGCTTTCCTGTCCTCAGCCCGTGTTGCTGACCATGCAAAAAATCAAGGCGCAGGGCTCGGGCGAGCTGAACATCCTCGTGGACAACGAGGCCAGCCGGGAAAACGTGAGCCGAGCGGCCTCAAGCCAGGGCTGGACGGTGCTCAAGTCCGAAGCTCAGGGCGACTGCTTCGTGGTGTCCATCAAGAAATGAGCCTGCTCAGATCCATAGCCGGCCTTCTGGGCCGGCCTCGTGCAGTCGAGCCCCGCGCGGAACGTGGCGTTTCCGCGCGGGGCATTCTCGTGTTCCATGACACGAGCGAGGTCATCCGCGCCGAAAGAGCGCTCAAGGCCGCGGGCTTGGACGTGCAGGTCAAGGGGCCGCCACCGGCGCTGCGCACCGGCTGCGACCTGGTCATCGAATTCCCGCTCATCCTGGAGCCCATCGCCAGGCAGGCGCTCGATTCAGCCCGGCTCAAGCCGCTCCAGGCCGTGCCGGTGCAGGACATCCTCCTGGAGCCGGTGTCCTTGTTCCAGATCAAGGATTTCGGCGACTGGCTCATGGTCCGCGCGGCGAACATGAAGATCACCGTGCACAAAGCCAGCCGAACCATCGTCAACGTCTCCGGCGGTGGCTGCCCTGACGTGCCCTACCTTGCGGAAAGCCTCGTGGGCCGCACTCTGGAAAGCGCTCCCGAGCCCCTGTCCCTCGGCCATACCCTGTGCGGCTACGCCCTGCAGCTGGCCTTCCTGGAAGCGAAGACGCAATGTCCTGGCTGATCGTCGGCACAGTGCCGCGCGAGGCCTTCCCCCTGGTGGACGGCCCTTGTGTATATGAAAACGGATCTCTGCGCGTGGATGGCCGCGAAATCGCCGTGGCGCGTGGCACCCCCGCCCTGCTGGCCACCGCTTGCCTGGCCGCGCGCGAGCTGGGCCTCGCAATGCCCATGGCCCTTCTGGCCGGCGACACCGGCCGCGGACAAGGTAGCAGGCAGGTCTATGCGCGACTGGTGGAAAGCGCGGCTGGACGAGGATTGCGCGGCATCACCTTCCACTATCTGCAACCCGATGTGGAATGGCACAACAAGGTGCTCTGGAAGTTGGAGGAGCTTGCCTCAAGGCCGCTGCTCGTGGCTGATGCCGGCTTCATGTACGTGGCCAAGATGAGCGGCTTCGCCACCAGTTACGACCTTTTCACGCCTGACGCGGGCGAAATTGCCTTCCTGGCGGATGAGAAGGCGCCTCATCCCTTCTATACCCGAGGCTTCCTCCTCCAGGAGGAGGAGCGCGTGCCCGAGCTGGTGGAGCGCGCCTATGCGGCCGAGAACGCGGCCAGGTACCTGCTCGTCAAGGGAAGCACCGATCACATCGTCGCGGACGGAAAGATCGTGGCGACCGTGGCGCAGCCCAGCGTGCCGGCCATGGAGCCCATCGGGGGCACCGGCGACACCGTGACGGGCCTAGTCACGGCCCTGCTCGCCGCCGGCCTCCCGGTCATCGAGGCCTGCCGCACCGCCGCCAGGGCCAACCGCCTGCTCGGCCTCTTGGCGAGGCCTACGCCCGCCTTCTCCGTGGCGGACCTGCTGCCTCACCTGCCCCAAGCCCTTGTCGCCGCCCGTGAAAGCTAGCCGGAGTCGTCTCCCATGCGTGGCGTCATTACGTCCGAGCGACTCCCTGTCTAAAATTAAAGCAACACTTTCAGTTTAATCCACCACCATGTGACCGCCACGAGCAATCAGGCAGGCTGTTTTCCGCCCGCGGTCTGCCCTTTCCTGGCGGCGGCCGTCCGCCTGCTCAGTATTTCAATATCACGTAGATGGCATGAATGATCCCAGGTACGTATCCGAGCAAGGTGAGCAGGACATTGATCCAGAACTGGATTCCAATGCCAACCTGGAGGAAGACGCCCAAAGGCGGGATCAGGATGGCCAGGAGTATGCGCAGGACGTCCATTTTCGTACCCTTCCTTTGCGGGGTTCGCACGGTATTGCCCGAGAAGGTCTGCCGCTTGCGGCCACGGTCTGGACCTCCAAGCGGAGAAAAGCCCCCGGCGTCCTCGCGATGCATACTGTTGCGAATCATTCATCACCCCAACCTTGGATCGGAGGCTGGCTTCGCGGGATAGCGCCGGCGCGCCAGGCCCTCCGGTCTCCATCAAGGATGTTGATGTCTATCGACACATGGAAGAACTCGAAACCGGTGAAGCGGCAGGTCCTTGATGCCTGCCGGGCACGATGCCCGCACGGGAACGGAACAGAAAGGAAGCCCAGCCATGCCGTGCCGAGCGCAGGCAATGATCGGTGTCGAAAGGGCCTGCCGGATAAGATCCGCAGGCCCTTGAACGCGCTAATGCGTGCTCGAAAGCCAATCGTTGACCTCTTTCTCGGCCTCGTCCTTGCTCTTGCCATAGCGTTCCTGGATTTTACCGACGAGTTTTTCGCGATCCCCTTCGATCATCTGAATATCGTCACCCGTGAGCTTTCCCCACTGCCGCTGCGCTTCGCCTGTTAACTGCTTCCACTTGCCCTTGAGAATCTCAGGGTTCATACGCTCTCCTGTCATTTATTCAGTTTCCGCCAGAAAGCCTCTCGGCTGCAGCCCGTCCGTTACATCGAATACCGCAGCTCAGGACAGGCAACTATAGGATGAGGCCTGAATCGCGGGTAAGCGTTATATCCTCGACGTGTAGGATCTCATCCAGCATGAAGCCGCATATCCAAACATGGAGACAGGATTGAACGCAACGTCCTGTCATATCCGTCAAAAATGATTGATAGGGCAGAAAAGATAGCAAAGCGCGATTGACAAACCTTATTCATTCATGATGAAGAATAAAAACAAGTGCGTACAAAAAGAATATGTGCATATTTCTGCTTTATATTTAACATCTTGTTGTCTGTATGCATATTTAATACACTTTTATGAAATTTTATTTCTTGTTTTTGTTTCTCCATGATAGACAATAAACGCATTATTGCATTATAATAGCTTCCATGAAGATGATTATAAATCCTAACGAGAATAATAATTGAGAGAAGAGCACAAAATGTTTTTTGTAGGGGCGTCGGTTCCAGCGAGGCGGACCTCCCTATCCCCCATATCACTCCCCCTCCGCCTCGCTTTTTTATTTTTTCTTCCTCACCGCCAGCCGATTCCCATCCCACGGGGAGGCGCTGGGCTTGACTCCAACATCCTGGGTCAGCGATCATTCATCAAGACCTTGCCAATCTTGACTTCATGCTCAGCTTGTTTCAATTCTCTCTCTTTGCCCGAAGCTCCCGCCGCGGAGATATGCCAACTACCCGAGTGATGGAGGCCGATAACGCCCATGAGCGATTACAAGAAGACCTTGTGCCTGCCTGAGACGTCCTTCCCCATGAAGGCCAATCTCAAGCAGCGGGAGCCGGAGACCCTTAAGCTGTGGGAGGAGATCGGAGCCTACGCCCTCATGGTCAAGGCCAACGAGGGCAACGAGCGCTTCACCCTTCATGACGGCCCGCCCTATGCCAATGGACATATTCACATGGGCACGGCCATGAACAAGGTGCTCAAGGATATCATCGTCAAATTCAAGAGCATGCACGGCTACAAAGCCGAGTATGTCCCTGGCTGGGACTGCCATGGGTTGCCCATCGAGCACAAGGTCGCCCAGGAGCTCAAGGAGAAGGGCAAGCAGGACCTGCCGGCCGTGACCGTGCGCAAGATTTGCCGCGACTACGCCACGCGCTTCATGAAAATTCAGCGTGACGAGTTCAAGCGGTTGGGGGTCTTCGGCACCTGGAGCAATCCGTACCTGACCATGCAGCCTTCCTATGAAGCCGCCACAGCCAGGGAATTGGGCAGGTTCATGGCCAATGGCTCTGTTTTCCGCGGCAAGAAGCCCATCCACTGGTGCATCTGCTGCGAGACTGCCCTGGCCGAGGCCGAGGTCGAGTACGCCGATCATGCCTCGCCTTCCATCTATGTGCGCTTCCCGGTGGACGATCCGGCCTTTGCCGCGAAGTTCCCCCAGGCCGCGGGCAAAAAGGCCTACATGGTCATCTGGACCACCACGCCCTGGACCATTCCCTCCAATATGGCCGTGGCCGTGCATCCGGAATTCGAGTACGCCCTCGTGCTCGCCGGCGGCGAAGTGCACGTGGTGGCCAAGGAGCTTCTGGAAGACCTCGCGAAGAAGTTCAAATGGCAGGATGCCTCGATCCTGGCCACCGTGACCGGCAGGGACCTGGAAGGCATCAAGGCCTGCCATCCGTTCATCGACAGGTGCTCGCCCGTCGTGCTGGCCGACTATGTGACCTTGGACGCGGGCACGGGCCTCGTGCACACCGCTCCCGGCCATGGCCGCGAGGACTACGACACAGGCCTGCGCTACGGCTTGGAGGTGCTCTCTCCCCTGGACGACAAGGGCCGCTTCCTGCCCGTGGTGGAGCCTCTGGCCGGCAAGACGGTCTTCGAGGCCAATCCCGAGGTGGTGCGCATCCTGCGCGAGCGCGGCGCCCTGTTGGCCGAGGAGAAGGTCTCGCACTCCTACCCGCACTGCTGGCGCTGCAAGCAGCCGGTCATCTTCCGGGCCACCACGCAGTGGTTCATCTCCATGGAGAAGAACGGCCTGCGCGCCAAGGCCCTCAAGGCCATTGCCAAGGACGTGCGCTGGATACCCGCCTGGGGGCGTGAGCGCATCCACTCCATGATCGAGAACCGGCCCGACTGGTGCATCTCGCGCCAGCGCACTTGGGGCGTGCCCATCATCGCCTTGATCTGCAAGGGCTGTGACACGGCCTACACCGATCCGGAGTGGGTGTTTTCCATCGTGGACCAGTTCGAGAAGCACCCGACGGGCTGCGACTACTGGTTCGAGACTCCGGTGGAGAAGCTCGCGCCCGCCGGCCTGGCGTGCCCGCACTGCGGAGGCCGAGACTGGGAAAAAGAGGATGACATCCTGGATGTCTGGTTCGACTCGGGCACGAGTTTCGCAGCCGTTCTGGAGCAGCGCCCGGAATGCTCCTTCCCGGCCGACCTGTACCTGGAAGGCACGGACCAGCATCGCGGCTGGTTCCACTCCTCCCTGCTGGCCTCGGTGGGCACCCGCGGCAAGCCGCCTTACAAGGCCGTGCTCACGCACGGCTACGTGGTGGATGGCGAAGGCCGCAAGATGTCCAAGTCCCTGGGCAATGTCGTCGCGCCGCAGGAGATCATCGACAAGCACGGGGCCGAGATTCTCCGGCTGTGGGTTTCGGCGGTCAACTACCAGGAGGACGTGCGCATCTCCGGCGAGATCCTGGAGCGCCTGGTGGATGCCTATCGCCGCATTCGCAACACTTGCCGCTTCATCCTCGGCAATCTTGCGGATTTCACCCCGGACAAGGCCGTGCCTTTCGCCGAGATGGGCCCGCTGGATCGCTATGCGCTGGACCTTTTCCGCGCAAGCTTCGACAAGATGCGCGAGGCCTACGAGGATTTCGAGTTCCACAAGGTCTTCCACACGTTGCACACCATGTGCGTGAACGACCTCTCGGCCTTCTACCTGGACGTGATCAAGGACCGCCTTTACGTCTCGGGCAAGGACAGCAAGGAGCGGCGCGCCGCCCAAACCGTCATCTGGAAGACGCTCATGGCGCTCATGCAGGGCATGGCGCCGATCCTGAGCTTCACGGCCGAGGAGGTCTTCGGCAGTCTGCCCCAGGCCTTGCGGCCCAAGGGCCGGAGCGTGTTCGAGTCGCGCTTCTACTTCGAGCCTTCCGAGCGGCTGGACGATGAGGAGCGGTCCAACCTGCGTCTCCTGCCGCAGTTGCGCGCCGAGGTGAACAAGGCCGCGGAGCCCATCCGCAAGGCGGGCGCCATCGGCCATTCCCTGGACACGCACGTGACCCTCTACGGGCCGGACAGCCTGTTGGCGGACATCAAGGCCATCGGCGCGGACCTGCGGGAGTTGTTCATTGTGTCCCATGTTTCCCTGGCCACGGCCGAGCAGGCGCCGGCCGGGGCCTATCGCAGCGTCGAGATGGAAGGCTTGGCCATCCAGGTCGAGAAGGCCCAGGGCGAGAAATGTCAGCGCTGCTGGGTCTACGATGCGCGCACCGGCGAGGAGGCGGCCTTGCCAGGCACGTGCCCGCGCTGCGCGCGGATCCTGGCGGGCATGGCCGTCTAGTCGCGCGGCTTGCGCGGATATCTGAATGAATACGAGGAGCACGGTCTCCGGCGTCGGAGCGCGACCCAGCCTGGCCGTCACGAGCATGCAATGAAGCGACGCTACCTGTTGGCCTCAAGCCTTGCCGCGGCCGTTTTCGGCCTCGACCAGGCGAGCAAATACATCGTCAAGGCCAGCCTGTCCCACGGCGCAGGCGTGCCGGTCATACCCGGCTTTTTTGACCTGGTGCACGTGCACAATCGCGGCGCGGCCTTCGGCTTTCTCAACAGGCCGGACCAGAGTTGGCAGACCTGGATGTTCGCCGGCGCCTCGGTCCTGGCCCTGGCCGTGATCCTCTGGATCCTGCGCCGGACCCCGGACCAGGATGGCTGGACCATCGCCGGCCTGGGGCTTGTGCTCGGCGGCGCCCTGGGCAACCTGCTCGACCGCGTGGCCCAAGGCTACGTCATCGACTTCCTGGACGTTTATTACCGCAATTGGCATTGGCCGGCCTTCAACGTGGCCGACATGGCCATATGCATCGGCGCGGGAAGCCTCCTCCTGGCCCTCTGGAAGAACGAACATGTTTCCGACACTCATTGATTTCGGCCCGGTGGCCATCCACACCTACGGCCTGTTCATCGCACTGGGCTTCCTGGCCGGCATGTCCTGGGCCTCGCGCGAGGCCAGACAGCGCGGGCTTTCCGTGGCCATGGTCCAGGACGTGGTCTTCTGGAGCATCCTGGCGGCCATCGTCGGCTCCAGGCTGCTCTTCGTGCTGATCAACCCGGGTTATTTCCTGCGTAATCCACTCGAAATCTTCATGTTCTGGAAGGGCGGCCTCGTCTTTCTCGGCGGCGCGCTCCTGGTGGCTCTGGTCATATGGATCTATCTGCGCTCCAAGGGCCAACCCATCATGGCCTGGGCCGACGTGCTCGTGCCGGCCCTGCCGTTGGGACAGGCCATCGGCCGACTGGGCTGCTTCGCCGCCGGCTGCTGCTACGGCAAGGAGTGTGATCTGCCCTGGGCCGTGATCTTCACGAACAATGACTCGCTGGCGCCGCTGAACACCCCTATCCACCCCACGCAGCTTTACCACTCCCTGGGAGACCTGACGACCTTCCTCATTCTCGTGCTCGCCAAGCCCTACCTCAAGCGGAATGGCCAGGTCCTGGGCCTGTTCCTGCTCGTGTTCCCCGTATTCCGCATTGGCGTCGAGTTCTTCAGGGCCGACTTCCGCGGGACCATGGGTCCCTTCAGCACGACGCAGGTCATCTCGGCGGCGCTCATCCTCGTGGGAATCTGGCTGACATTCATCCGCAAGCCCAAAGGAGCCTGAAATATGTTCGCCTTCTCTAAATTGAGCCCGGAGACCCTGGCCATCGTCGTCGCGGTCACGGCTGTATTCCTGCTCCTCAGCTGGTGGTCCATCCGCGACGCTTTCCGCCGGGAGTTCGCGTCCACCAACGAAAAAATCTTCTGGGTTCAACTGTCGGTGCTCGTTCCCTTTCTCGGCGGAATCGTGTACTTCCTCGTGGGAAGCAAGAGAGGGAAGAAGCTGAGATGAACCGAGTTCCCCGCCTCATGACACTGCTCGCCCTGCTCTCCATGCCGGGCCTCCTGTCCGTCACTGGCTGCGCCTCCCAGCAGGACCTCAACATCCTGCAAGCCCAGGTCCAGCAGCAATCCTCCCAGCAGCGGAACCTCCAGCAGCGCGTAAGCGACATGGAGGCCCAGCTCCGCCAGATTCACGGCCAGGTGCAGGACATCGACAAGCGTCTCAAGACCGTGCACCAGCTCTCGACGCAGAATACCTCGGCCCAGTCTGCCCAGGCCAACACATGGTCCGAGGTGGAGAGCCTGCGCGTGCAGCTCGCCAAGCTCCAGGGCGAAGTGGACACCATGAGCCGCGAGGCCCAGCTTGCGCAACAGCAGGGCGTGAAGCCCGAGGCCGTGCACGCCCTGGTCCAGGACGTCGAGAACATCAAGGCCGCCATGCAGAGCCAGCTGGCCATCGACATCGACAAGCCGGCCAAGGAGGAGAAGGCGGCCAAAGGCGCCCAGGCGACCGATCCAGCCCGAACCTTGTATGATCGCGCCTATGAAAACTTCAAGAAGAAGAACTACCTGAACGCGCAGTCCATATGGGCCGAGTTCGTGCAATCCTACCCCAAGCACGAACTGGTCTCCAATGCCATTTTCTGGCAGGGCGAGAGCTTCTTCCAGCTTGGGGACTTCGCGCGGGCGGTGCTCTCCTACCAGGATGTCATCACCAAGTACCCCAAGAGCAGCAAGACCCCTTCGGCCATGCTCAAGCAGGGCATCGCCTTCAAGAAGATAGGCAAGGACAAGGCTGGAGAGCTGGTGCTTCAGGAGCTGATCAAGAAATACCCGGACTCGGCCGAAGCCAAGCGGGCCAAGTCCCTCAAGTAACCCCCTGGGCAAGCCAATGACCAATAGAGACAACACTGCCGCCAAGATCAACAGCAATACCGTTCCGGCGGTACGGAAACTCGTCTATTTGAGTTTCCCACACTCCATCTCCGGCCAGCCCCTGGTCTGCAATCTGGCCCGCATTCACAACCTGTGCTTCAACATCCTGCGGGCCCAGATCACTCCACGGCAGGAAGGCTTCATGACCCTGGAGATCTTCGGGGCCGAGGATGATTTTACCCGGGGCATCGACTACCTCAAGCAGCAGGGCATCAAGGTCAATTCGGCCGCGCAGTATGTCACGCGGGACGAGGATTCCTGCATCCACTGCGGCATGTGCACGGCCATCTGTCCCACGCATTCGCTTGTCCTGGACACGAAGACGCGCAAGCTCATCTTCCACACCGACAAGTGCTCCGCCTGCGGCATGTGCACGCGCATCTGTCCAGTGCGGGCCATGAGCCTGGATGTGGATTACGGGGCCCTGGAATAAGGCCGGAGGGCCATCATGAGCGACAAGGGCGCCTTCTCGCGCGTGTCCGCCCTGGTGAGCTGCCGGTTGCGCCGCCTGCCTCCTGGCCTGGAGCGCTCGCTGTTCCACGAGAACGCCCAGGGATTGGCCTTCTCCCCCCAGAAACTGGCCAACGCCCATCTTCCGGAGCCGCTACTCGAGTTCCTCCTCAATCTGGACGCCAAGCTGGACCTGCTCCTGTCGTTGGCCAGCCAGCGCTCCATCGAGCAAGACTTCCCTATCGAAGGACAGGCGGTGGAACTCAGCGCGGCCGGCCTCTCGTTCATCTCTCCCGAGGCGTTCAAGACCGGACAAAAAGTGGAAATAGTGCTGGCATTGAGCCATGCGCCGTTGCGCATGGCCGGCGCCTTGGGCGAGATCACGCGCGCCGAGCAGGTAGGCGCCGAGCGCCGCTACGAACTCGATTTCACGTCCATCAAGGATCGCGATCGCGAGGCCATCGTGCAGTTCGTCTTCCAGGAAGAACGGGCAAAGATCCGCGAGTCCAAGTGGTCCTGACAGACCCACCCTGCCTGCCCTTGCCTGAACAGGGTCTGTCAATCCTGTTGCAAACAAACTGCGCGGCCATAATGGCACGCGGGATGCGCGGCATCCGTGAGCACTGTTCGAGCATTGCTCAAGCATTTCGGTCTTCCTAGTATGTTCGATACAATGGCGGATGCCGAAGGCCGACCTTGACGCAATCATGGGCTGTCGCCGAAGCAGCCTGGAATGCGCCGCCTTCCTACATCCCGGATGCAGGAATGTCGGCCCCGTTATCCGCGCATTCGCCCTTCGGCAAGTGAGCTTGACACGCCTGTGCCGAATCGAGGCTTTGAAGAAGCGCGCTTCAGGCTATCAAGTACATGCCGGCCAAGCCCAGCAGGCTTAAGAAACCGAAGCTGTCCGTAAGCGTGGTCAGGAAGATGCTGGAGGCCTGGGCAGGATCGCGGCCGAGCGCGCGCAGGATGAGCGGGATGGACGCCCCGGCCAGCGAGCCCACGAGCATGTCCAGGAAGAGCGCCAAGGCCATGATCGCGGCCAGCGCCCCATGGCTTGTGAGCAGGTAGACCACGCTGAAGACCAGCGCGGATATGACGGACCCGTTGGCCAATCCGATCTTCGCCTCGCGCAGCACCGCCAGCCATGACTCCTTGCGGTCGAGCTTTTTCACGGCCAACTGGCGGATCATGACCGCCAGTGCCTGCTGGCCCGTGTTTCCCGCCTGGTTGGCCACGATGGGCATGAGCACGGCCAGGAAGGCCATCTGGGCGATGGTGCCCTCGAACAGGGAGACGACCCAGGCCGAGACGGCCGAATTGAGGACGTTGAGCACGAGCCAGGGCAGGCGCCTGGTCATGGAATAGGTCCAGGGCGAATCCACGGTTTCGTCCGAGGCCGCGCCCACCATGGTCTGCATGTCCTCGGTGGCCTCCTCGTGGATGATGTCGATGACGTCGTCAACGGTGACCACGCCAAGAAGCTTGTCGCTATAGTCCACCACCGGGATGGCCAGGAAGTTGTAGTGGCTGATGAGGTGGGCGACCTCCTCTTTGTCCACGTCAAAGGTGACCGAGACAAGGGATTGGCGCCCGATGAGATCGCCGAGCACGGTCCGAGGCTTGCTCAGCAGAAGATCGCGCATGGACAGCACACCTATCAGGTGCTCCGAATCATCAACGATGTAGGCGTAATATGGGATTTCCGTGTCCTCGACCTCCTTGCGGATGATCTGGATGGCTTGGTCCACCATGAGCTTCTCGTCCAAAACGAGCAGCTCGGTGTTCATGACGCCGCCGGCCGTGTCCGGATCGAAAGCCATGAGGCTCTTGATCTCGGCGGCTTCTTCCCTGCTCATGCGCTTGAGCAGGCTGTCGCGGTATTCGTAGCCGAGTTCCTCAAGCACATCGGCCGCATCGTCCAGGGCCATGGCCGCGACGATGTCTGCCGTCACCTCGATGGGCAGGCTGCGCAGGAGCTCGATGCGATCATGCCGATCCATTTCAACGATGGAGTCCGCGGCCTCCTGCACGGGCAGGCTGGTGACGGCTCGCAGCCGCTCGTCGATCGGAAGGTTGCCCAGGTGCAAAGCCGCATCGGCCGGGTGGGCATTCTCCAGATCGGGGGCCTTCTGCTGGAGCTGCGGCTCCAAGGCCTGCTCCTCTCTCTGCTCGGGCTTGTTCTCTGTCATGGCTTCACCGGCCAGCTCCTCGTCTTGCGCGCATCAGCGCCGCACTTCCAAACGCTTCCGGCACCCCCGGAGGGTGTCGCTTGCAAGAGGCCCAGCCTTGACGAAAGCATATCCTTGGCATACTGCCAACACTTCATGCTAGGCGGAGTTCCCGATCGGGTTGTATCCATGTCCCACGAATTATTCGACACTTTTTTTCAAGGCCAAGCGCGCGAGTTCCTGCTGACCGCCATACGCACCGCCTTGGCCGAAGACGGCCCCGACCTGACCAGCGATGCCGTGTTCGGCGCCGAGAGCGGCATGACCGCCGTCATAGTGGCCAAGGAGCATGGCGTCATGGCCGGGCTGCCCATCGTGCCCCTCGTGCTTGCCGAAGTGGCGGCCCAGGAGAGCTGGCAGGTGGAATACGCCGTGGAGGATGGCCAAAGGCTCGCGCCGGGCCAAACCGTGGTCCGCCTGCGCGGCCGGGCTGCCGCCCTGCTGCGCGCCGAGCGCACCGCGCTCAACTTCCTGTGCCATCTCTCGGGAGTGGCCACGGCCACCGCCTCTTACGCCCAAAGGCTCGCGGGCACAAGGACAAGGCTCCTGGACACGCGCAAGACCCTGCCCGGCCTGCGCTACCCCGAGAAATACGCCGTGCGGATCGGCGGCGGGCGGAACCACCGCATGAATCTCGTGGAGATGCTCATGCTCAAGGACAACCATATCGACCGGGCCGGCTCCATCACCCGAGCCGTGGAGCTTCTGCGCGCCGCCTATGTCCCCTGCCCGCCTATTGAGGTAGAGTGCAGGACCTTGGAAGAAGTCCGGGAGGCGGCCGGGCTCGGCATATCACGTATCATGCTGGACAACATGGGCCCGGAAGCCATGGCGCAGGCATTGGCCCTGGTGCCGCCAGGCATCGAGACGGAGGTCAGCGGCGGCGTGAACCTGGAGACCATCGGAGCCATCGGCAGGCTCGGACCGGATTTCGTCTCCGTGGGCGCCCTGACCCATTCAGCCAAGGCGCTTGACCTGAGCATGCGCGTGTTGAAAGCATCGTAACCACCCCCTCGCGCCCAAAGGAATCATGCAGTCCCAAGCATTCGCCGACATCTCGCGATCGAAGGCCCTTTTCGGCAAGCGCCTGGCCATTTTCGGCCATCACTACATGAGCGACGCGGTTATCCGTCACGCGGATTTCGCCGGCGATTCCCTGGAGCTCGCCCGCAAGGTTCCAGGTCTTGCCGCGGAGCACATCGTCTTCTGCGGGGTCTCCTTCATGGCCGAGTCAGCCTCCATTCTGGCTGGATCGCGGCAGAAGGTATTCATTCCAGACCAGGCCGCGAGCTGCGTCATGTCCGAAATGGCCCCGCATATCTCGGTGCAGGGTGTCCTGGAACGGCTGCGCGCCAAAGGCCGCAGGATCATCCCCCTGGCCTATGTGAACACCTCCGCAGCCGTGAAGGCCATTTGCGGCCGCTTCGGGGGCTCGGTGTGCACTTCGGCCAATGCCCGCGTCATGCTTTCCTGGGCCTTGGAGCAGGGAGACGGCGTGCTTTTCCTGCCTGACCGCAATCTGGCCATGAACACGGCCACGGCGTTGGGCTTGCCCAAGGATCAGCAACTCGTGCTCGATATCCGCAAAGGCCAAATGGATTGCGCCGCGGCTGGCAAAGCGCGATTGCTCATCTGGCCGGGCCTGTGCGTCATCCATCACCGCTTCAAGCCCCAGCAGATCGCCCGCGCGCGCGCCGAGTCGCCTGGAGCCCTGGTGGTCGTGCATCCCGAGTGCTCGCCCGAGGTCGTGACCCTGGCCGACGCAAGCGGCTCCACATCCTTCATCATCGACTACGTGCGCAAGGCCCCGGCAGGCTCGACCATATACATCGGGACCGAGGCCAATCTCGTGGAGCGCCTGGCGCGGGAGCACGCGGGAAGCAAGTCGGTCTTGCACCTGGTGGAGAGCCGCTGCTCCAACATGGCCAAGATCACCGAAGACAAGCTGGCCAGTTTGCTGGCGCAGATCGAGTCAGGCAAGGCGCAGCCCGTGGTTGTCGCGCCCGACGTGGCGGCGCCGGCCCGCGATGCCCTGACCCGCATGCTGGAGGTGTGCCGCTGATGAGCACCGAGAGGCTCTCGACCCAGGCTTTGGTCATCGGCTCGGGCATTGCCGGCTGCACGGCGGCCTTTGTCCTGGCCGAGCAGGGTTTCGAGGTGACGCTCATAACGGCCGGCGACGAGCTGACCCGCGGCAACACCGTCCTGGCTCAAGGCGGCATCATCTATCGGGGCGAGACGGACTCGCCGCGAGAGTTGGAGCGCGACATCCAGGTTGCCGGCTGGCGGCACAACTACCTCAAGGCCGTGCGCCACCTGGCCGAGCGAGGTCCGGACGCCGTGCGCACCGTGCTCATCGACCGGCTTGGCGTGCCCTTCGCCACTCATGATAACGGGGCCTTCGACCTGGCCCGCGAAGGAGGCCACTCCCAGGCGCGCATCCTGCATTGTGCCGACTTTACCGGCAGAGCCATCATGGACGGACTCGTTCGGGCCGTGCAGGCCTCGCCCAACATCCGGGTGCTTACCAAGCGCACTGCCGTCGACCTGCTCACCACGCACCACCACGCCACGCACCTGGACTTCAAATACTCCCTGGCCAACCAGTGCGCGGGCGCATACGTGCTCGACCAGGAGACAGGCCAGGTGCAGACGATCATGGCCGATTTCACGGTCCTGGCCACGGGCGGCTGCGGGCAGATATTTTTGCACACGACCAACTCCCGCGGGAGCATCGGCTCGGCCCTGGCCATGGGCTACCGGGCAGGCGTCAAGCTAATGAACGCGGAGTACGTGCAGTTCCACCCCACGGCTCTTTTTAGACGTGCCGAGCGGCGCTTCCTCATCTCCGAGGCCGTGCGCGGCGAGGGCGCGCGGCTGGTCAACGCCGATGGCGAGCCTTTCATGCAGCGCTATGACAAGCGCGCGGACCTGGCTCCGCGCGACATCGTCACTCGGGCCATCATGGAGGAGATGCTGCGCACGGGCGAGGATTGCGTGTACCTAGATGCAGCCCGCTTCGTGCATGTGGACGTGGCCGAACGTTTTCCGACCATCTTCGAGAAATGCATGGAGGCAGGCATCGACATCCGCCGCGATCCCATCCCGGTCGTGCCGGCGGCGCATTACTTCTGCGGCGGTCTGCTCACGGACTTGAACGGCCGCACCACGCTGGACCGCCTCTACGCAGTGGGCGAGTGCGCTTGCACCGGCGTGCACGGCGCCAACCGCCTGGCTTCCACGTCGCTCCTGGAGGGGCTGCTCTGGGGCAAGCAGGCCGGCGAGGATATCGGCCGCCGACTGCACGGCCGCTCCTTGCTCAGCCGCAAGCTGAAGGCTGCCATTCCGGATTGGAATCCTCTGGGCAACCAGGCCAATGAGGACCCCGCGCTCATCGCCCAGGATTGGGCCTTCATACGCAACACCATGTGGAACTACGTGGGCATCAGCCGGACCACCGTCCGGCTTCGGCGCGCCTTCGAGGAGTTGCGTGACCTGAACAAGCATCTGCACGATTTCTACAAAGAGACGCCGGTCTCGAAGCCCATCGTGGACCTGTTCCACGGCTGCTTGGCCGCATACCTCATCACAACGCAGGCCATGCGCAACAAGAAGTCCCTGGGCTGCCATCACCGCACCGACTGAACGGAAGTACGGGCAAGCTGACGCTTTCCCATTCTCCCACGCATAGCCGACCAGGCAAGCCTGGTCATTTCGCTGGCTGTTACAGCACGTTGCAAATGAATCGAGAGAAGATTGGCTCTTGCAGGAGGCCGCATAAGAAAAGGGGTTGCAGCCTGAACTGCAACCCCTTGATCTTTCTGGTGGGCCACCAGGGACTCGAACCCCGAACCAATTGATTAAGAGTCAACTGCTCTGCCAATTGAGCTAGTAGCCCGTTGCGCTCCACTGCGGCCTCATGCCGCTGCGGTGAAAGCTTTCATTAGGCATCAATCCGGAGGCTGTCAACCGAAAGAGTCCGCAACCATGCGCGCGGAACTTGGAAATTTCTGGTGGGCCACCAGGGACTCGAACCCCGAACCAATTGATTAAGAGTCAACTGCTCTGCCAATTGAGCTAGTGGCCCGTTGCGCGCCGCTGGACCTTATGACCTCCAGCGCGGCGCGGCAGGGGGACTCTTTAGACCTCAACAAGGGTGATGTCAAGGCGCATCTCTAAAAAAGTGCTGACAGGCGCCAAACCTAGCACCTGCGCGGCTCGGCCGGTTTCACCGCTTGCAACCCCCAGCCGCGGATGGACTCGACCGGCAAGGCTTTGCTAGAGTCGGCTCCGCAAGCTCCGAAACCGCATACTAATACCGAGCAAGCCAGAGATGCGCACGGCGATCACACTTCTACTCCTCCTTGCCTCCCTGATCTGGCCGGATGCCCGTGCATGCGCGCAAGTCGCTGGCGAACAGCATCTGGACATGGCGATCGAGTTCGCCCGCCTGCCCTCGAGCCAGCATGAAGATGCCGGATGGCTGGCGGCAGTGACCATCACCCCCGAGCAGGGTTGGTACACCTATGCCAATCAACCCGGCTCCCTGGGGCAGCCCACTGTGCTCGACGCATCCCTCGCCGGCCGAGCCGAGCCGCTCGCGGTGCGCTATCCGCCGGGAGTTCGCAAGCCCGACCCCTTCGCGCCCGAGGAAATGGTCAATCTGTATCCCGGCCGGTTCACGCTGTTCGTGCCCCTGCCAGCGGACGCCAGACCGCCTCTGGAGCTGAAGCTGCGGCTTTCGCTCCTGCTGTGCTCCGCCAAAAACTGCATGCCGCTGACCTTGGAGCGCACGGCCGCACTGCCGGACTCAAGCAGTCTGCCCCTGGCCGATGCGCGACCGTGGTGGGGCGGCTTCCAGGCTGCCGCGGCAGGCAAATTGCCCGCGAAAGCCGAGGAGATCCAGCCTGGGCCTGGAACGGGTGCGCCCGAGCCCATCGCGGACTGGAGCTTCGAGCCGCGTTATTTCCAGCAGGGCCTGGAGGTGGCCGAGGTCTGGAAGGCCATTCTCCTGGCCTTGCTGGCCGGCTTTGTGCTCAACTTCATGCCCTGTGTGCTGCCCGTGGCCAGCCTCAAGATCTCCAGCCTGGTCTCCGGCTATGCCCGTGGTCACGCGAATACTGCCCGTACGAAGCGCCAGGCCTTCACCGAGCACAATCTCTTCTTCGCAGCCGGCATCCTGGCCTATTTTCTGGCCTTGAGCCTGGTGCTAAGCTCCCTTGGGTTAGCCTGGGGCGAGCTGTTCCAGAACCCCAAGCTCATCATGATCCTGACGGCCTTGGTCTTCGCTTTGTCCTTGAGCCTCTTCGACATCTACACGCTGCCCATCGTCAATCTGCGCTCCGGCATGACCGAGTCCGGCAACCCGCGGGCTTCGGCCTTCATGACCGGCGTACTGGCCACTCTTCTGGCCACGCCGTGCAGCGGACCTTTTCTTGGCGGGGTGCTGGCCTGGGCACTCCTGCAGCCGCCCACGGTGGTGGCGCTGGTTTTCATGAGCATAGGCCTCGGCATGGCCATGCCCTACCTGCTCATGGCCGCTTGGCCAAGTCTGGTGCGCCTCTTCCCCAAGCCGGGCGCCTGGACCGTTAAACTCGAGCGCATCGTGGGCTTCTTCCTCCTGGCCACGTGCATCTATCTCCTCAACATCCTTCCCGAGGCATACCTCCTCTCGGCCCTTGTGCTTTTGTGGGTCACTGGCGTGGGCTTCTGGATCTGGGGGGCCTGGACAGACCTCAACCAAAGCACGCGCAAACGTTGGACCATCCGCAGCGCGGCCTTGGCCGTGGTGGTTGCGGCCGCGGCCTGGGCCGTGCAGCCGCCCGTGCGCTCCGTGCACTGGCGGGAATTCTCGGTTGAGGAGTTCCAGGATCTGCTGGGGCGGGAGCGTGTGCTCGTGGATTTCACGGCCGACTGGTGCGTGAGCTGCAAATTCCTGGAGCAGACCACGCTGACCGGTACAAACCTGGCCAACTGGCAGGAAGAGCACGGACTGATCTATATGCGGATCGACCTGACGGAACAGAACCCCGAAGGCATGGCCCTGCTGCGCGCCCTCGGCAGCCAGAGCATCCCGGTCGTGGCCGTGTTTCCGGAAGGGCCGGGTGCGGACAGGCCGCTCGTGCTGCGCGACCTGTTCACCTCCTCGTCCCTGGACAAGGCCCTGGACGAGCTGTTCTGAGCGGGCCGGCGCGGCTACTCCAGGCAGATAAAATCATAGGGCGCGCCTGTCAGGCAGCGGCCGCCCTGGGGCATGACCTCGAAGGTGTTCTCCACGCCCACCATGCCCAGACCCGGAATGCCGTGCTTGGGCTCCAAGGCCATGACCATGCCCTCTTCCAAGGGCGCGTCGAAGCCCTTGGCGATGACCGGCCAGGCATCGATGGTCAGGCCGATGCCGTGGCCGATGAAGCGCACCTTGTTGCCGCCCAGGCCCATGAAGCCCTCGGCAAGGCCCTCTGCCTCGGCCCAGCGCATGCAGTGCGCGTAGAGCTCGCTGGGAATGGCGCCCGGCTTCATGCGCTCCGCTATCCACTCCTGCACGCCGATGCAGAAATCCTGACCCCGCCTGGCCTGCTCCGGGATGGACCCGCGCGGGCCCGCCCACAAGAGCTGGGTCTTGTCCGTGTGGTAGCCTTCCAGACAGAAGCCCACGTCCAGGGCCAGGGGCTCGCCCTTCTTCCAGACCTTGCCGGCATAGCCCATGACCGTGGCCGCCGGGTGTTCCCCGCGCAACCCCAAGGGGCCGTTGAAATAGCTCGGGTAGTTGCCCGAGTCGCCGGCCGAGGCATGCCCCAGGAATATCTCCTCGCCGAATGCGCCCATGCGCATGATGCCGTTGTGTCCCTGGGAGAAAAAGGCTTCCCAGACGATGTGCGATATCTCGCGCTCGGTCATGCCTGGCCGGATGCGCGCCGGGACGATCTCCATGAGGCAACGCGCGTGGCGTTCGCCCGCCAGGCGCAGCTTGGCCAGCTCCCAAGGCGTCTTGAGGCTCTGGGCCATGGTCAGGATGGAGTCTCCGGGCACGAGGCGCACACCGGACAGTTTGGCGGCCAGGGTTTGGCCAAGACTCCAGCTCAGGCCGGCCATCTCGGTCGCGATGACTCCCGGCAGGGGGCGGCCTGCTTCCCTCGCCAAACCCTCAAGATCCGAGTAAGAGCGGAATGCGATGATGGAATCCAGGGGCGACTCAAGCCTGGCCCGCTCCAAGCCCTTGCGGAGCATGAGCACTGGGTCGCCCTCGATGGGCATCCAGCAAACTCCGGGAGCCATGGTCCCGGTAAGGTAGTAGGCAGCGACGCGGGAGAAGGTCATGAGGCCCCCGGCCTCCGGCGCATACGCGCGCAACATGGCCCTGACCTTGTCCCAACGCAGGGACAGCTCTTGCAGGGGCATGCTTTCCAGGGCTTGAAACATGGCGTTCACTCCACTTCTGCTGATGTTGGCCGGCCGGCTGGGTGGCAGGCTTGAGGATCGCGGGATTCTCAGCTACAAGCGCACATTGCGTCAAAGCAGGTTGATCTGGACCGGAGCGTTTGCCTCAAGGAAAGGATTACCCAGGGAGAGCAGATGTTTGCCATGGGAGACCAAAAGCTAGCCGCCTTGCTCCGGGAGGTCAAGACGATCGCCGTTGTAGGAGCCAAGGACGCGCCCTCGCAGCCGGTGGATAGGGTCGGCCGCTATCTCATCGCCGCTGGATACGAGGTCATTCCGGTGCACCCCAAGCGCACGAACGTGTGGGGCTTGGCAACCTATGCCCGTCTGGCCGACGTACCCAAGCCCATCGACATGGTGAACCTCTTCCGCGCCGCGCAATTCTGTCCCGAGCATGCCAGGGAGGTCCTGGCGCTGCCACGCAAGCCTCTGGCGTTCTGGATGCAACTCGGCATCAGCAGCCCCGAAGCCAGAGCCATCCTGGAGCCCGCGGGCATCGCCGTTATCGAGGACTCCTGCAGCATGGTCGAGCACCAGCGCCTTCTGGGCAAATCCATATGAGCGGAAACGTCCCCGCCTTCGAATGCCGCCGTTGCGGGCACTGCTGCCAAGGTCAGGGTGGCATCATTCTTGCCGACAAGGATATCCGGCGCCTGCTCGCGCACCTTGGGCTCGACAGAGAGGACTTCTTGGCCGCGGCCGCCGAGACCAAGGCCGGCCACATCCGCCTGCGCTCGGGCCCGGATGGCTATTGTGTGTATTACAGCCACGAAATCCCCGGCTGCGGCGTTCACCCTGCCCGCCCGGACATCTGCCGAGCCTGGCCATTCTTTCGCGGCAACATGGTGGACGCTTCGAGCTGGGAGATGATCCAGGAGTACTGTCCGGGCGTGAATCCGGCCGTGGGCCATGGGGAGTTCACCCGGCAAGGCAGGATCTTCCTGCGCGAAGGCGGCCTTGTCGCGGAGGGCGAGGATGTCCCGTTCGCCCTGCGCCCGGAGTAGGCCCCTTTTCGACCCCATGCCTAGGCTGCGCCAATGACGATCCAGGAATGCTGCCGTATCCTCCAGGTTACGCCGGAGGCGAGCCTAGACGAGATCAAACGCTCGTTCCGCAAGCTTGCCTTTGAGCTGCATCCCGATCTGCACCCTGATGATCCCAAGGCCTCGCGCAAGTTCCAGCGTTTGAATGAGGCTTACATCCTCCTGCGCAAGGCCATGGAATCTGGAGAGGCCCCCAAGGAGGGTTCTGAGCAGGCTTTCCGCGAGCATGCGGGCAAGGAGCAATCATCGCGGCGCGCGCACGAGAAGACCCATGCGCGGGGCAGGGACAAGGCCCAGGCCGGGTCCCAAGGCTTTTATCAGGGATCGCCGCCGGGCACGCCCACGGTGGAGGAGCGCGCCCGTGAGCGCATGCGCCGCAAGTACGCGGAGAACGAGCGGTTCTTTTATCGCAAGGAAGAGGTTCTGCAGGATATCCTCAAGGACCCTTTCGCGCGCAAGGTTTTTGAGGATATCTACAGCCAGGTCCGAGCCGGAGGCCAAGCAGCCGGATCAGCGCCGAAGGAAATCAGGAAGCGCAAGCTGGAACTCGAATGGGGCAAGCGCAAGATCAGCATCGACCTGTCCAGAGGTATCGCTGGAAGCATCAAGGCTTGGATGCAGGGGCAGATGGACGTTCACAAGACCATCCGTCTGCCCATGGAGCAGCTCAAGCCCGGCCGCACCGTACGCATCAAGGTCAGCATGGGCCTGAGCACGGTCAAGCACGCCATCGAGGTGCGCCTGCCCGGAGACTTCTCCATCGGCAAGGCCATCCGGCTGCGCGGCCTGGGCCGCAAGCTCGCGGGCCTGCAGGGCGACATGTACTTGCGCATACTTGCCAAGTAAGGTTCCCGCACAGGCCGGCCGCATGAACTCGGCACGCTTTTCGCTTTCTCTTGGATCGAAGTCAGGGGCGGAAGCCCTCGAAGACATAGGCGTCGGCGAATCTCATGGCGCGATCAAGGTCCGCCGGGGAGCGCACGGTCCAGGCGATGACCGGCCTTCCCTGGCAGCGTTGGGCCCCCACGAGCGGGCTGGCGAGGATGTGCAGCGCCGCGGCCAAGGCATGCGGCTGCCCAAGCGCGGTCAAGGGCCAGTTGCGGACAAGGGTTTTCTCGTGCGGCCGCATGCCGCGCGTGCCGGGACTGCCGGTGATCTGCACGCGCAGGAAGTCGGGCGCCTTGCGCCTGAACCAGGCCAGCACGAGTGGATTGAACGACGCCACGGCGAAGCTGCCGCCATGGGCGGCCCGGTAGCTGTCGAGGAGCGACCAGGCCCGGCTTTCCAGGCGGCCAGGCCGGTTGCCGTTCTTGATCTCGATGTACAGGGGAACCTTTCCGCGCACGAGATCGAGCACGTCGGCCAGCAGCGGCGGAGTTTCCCGCGTCCCGAGCATGGGCAGCCGAGACATCCGCCGCGAGTCCAGGTCAAGGACATGGCCTGACTGGCCGGTCATGCGCTCAATGGTCGCATCATGGAAGACCACGGCGTTGCCGTCGCCGAGCAGGCGGATGTCGAGTTCTATGGCGTAGCCATTATCCATGGCCATCTGGAAAGCCGCCATGGAATTCTCCGGCACGCCCGAACGGTTGTCGTGCAGGCCTCTGTGCGCGAATGGCCTGCCGAGGAAGATATTGATGCTCATGGACCAATCCTACGAGCTTGAAATTTTTTGGGTTCTCAATAAGACTCCGGGAGCCCACGCAAACGATGAGCGGAGACGAGGGGAATGAAAGATCCAAACCGCCCATGGCTTGACAGCTACGATCCGCAGGTCAGCCCAACACTGACTTACGAATCCGTCCCTGTCTTCACCTTGCTGGACAGGGCCGCCGAGCGATTCGCCAAGCGCACGGCCATGCGGTTCAACAACTATTCGATAACATACGGGGAGCTGCATCGCCAGAGCGAGATCGTGGCCGCGAGCCTGCGAGCCCACGGGCTGCGGCCTGGCGACCGGGTCTCCATCATGATGCCCAACCTGCCCCAGACGGTCATCTCTTATTGGGCCGCGCTCAAGGCCGGGGCGGTGGTGGTCATGACCAACCCGCTGTACATGGAGAAGGAGCTCGTGCACCACGTCCACGACTCCGGCTCCCGCATGATGATCACTCTGGACGTTCTCTGGCCCAAGATAGCCCAGCTCGGCGACAGGCTGAAGCTGGAGAAGGTCTTCGTCTCATCCATAGCCGATGGACTGGCCTTCCCTTTGAATTATATCGTGCGGCTCAAGATCTGGAAGGAAGGCAAGGGCAAGGTGCCTTTTGACGGTAGTAGCATCCTGCCCTGGAAGGATCTGCTGCTGGGCAAGGAGCGCTTATCCTATGCCGGCATCATGCCCAAGACCGATCTGGCCCTGCTTCAGTATACCGGCGGCACGACGGGCGTCTCCAAGGGTTGCATGATCACCCATGCCAACCTCGTGGCCAACGTCGCCCAATGCAGCGCCATCCTTCATTCCATCGGTAGCCAGCAAGAGATATTTCTGGCGGTCATGCCCTTCTTCCATATCTACGGCCTGACCACCTGCCTGAACTTCCCGACGGCATTGGGCGCCACGGTGGTGCCTTTCGCCCGCTTCGTGCCTCAGGACGTGCTCAAGACCATCGACAAGGTCAAGCCGACCATCTTCCCAGGCGCGCCCTCGGTCTACATCGCGCTCATGCAGCAGCGGGAGTTCGAGAAGACGGATTTCAAGGGCCTGCGCTACTGCGTTTCCGGCTCCGCGCCCATGCCCATGGAGGTCATGCAGCAATTCAAGGAGCGGACCGGCGCCGAGATCATCGAGGGCTACGGTCTGACCGAGGCTTCACCCGTGACGCACCTCAATCCTCTCGGCGGCACGCGCAAGTCAGGTTCCATCGGCCTGCCCTTCCCCGACACTGACGCCGCCATCGTGGACATGGATGTAGCCGGACCGCACCTGCCTCCGGGCAAGCACGGCGAGCTCATCATCCGCGGTCCGCAGGTCATGGCCGGCTACTGGAACCGCCCGGACGAGACGGCGAGCGTCCTACGCAACGGCTGGCTCTTCACCGGCGACATCGCCACCATGGACGAGCAAGGCTACTTCACCATCGTGGATCGCAAAAAGGACCTGATCATCTCGGGCGGCTACAATATCTACCCGCGCGAGATCGACGAAGTTCTCTACGAGCATCCCAAGATCAAGGAGGCCGTGACCGTGGGCATCCCTCACAAGACCCGCGGCGAGGTAGTCAAGGCCTACGTCATACCCCGGGATGGCGAGACCATCGATAAGGCCGAGATCATCGCCTTCTGCAAGAAGAAGCTGGCCGGCTACAAGGTGCCCCGGCAGGTGGAGTTCCGCACCGAGCTGCCCAAGACTCTGGTGGGCAAAGTGCTTCGGCGGGCCCTGCGTGAGGAGGAGGCCGGCAAGCGCACGCTCGCCTCAGCGGGCGAAAATGCCGCAGAATAGAGCATTTGCTTTTGCAATGCTCTGCAAGCCCTGCGTCGGCATGGCTTGCCGCCGCGTGGGCGTAGGCGCAATCCGCTTGCGCCGTCAACGCCGGAGCGGGCGTCTCGAAGTCAATCTGCTCTAAGAAAGCCCTCCGGGCACCGCCTGGAGGGCTCAATTTGTGCGCTGAAGCGGCCCCTGCGGGCCGCTTCTTTTTTCCATGACTCGTGTCAATCCCGCTTGACCGCGATCAGGGTCTCGCGCATGGCCGCGGCGATGCCGGTTTCGTTGATGCCCAGCCTGGCCCGCAGCTCCGGCGGGGAACCGTGCTCCACGAAGGCGTCGGGAATGCCCAGCAAGCGGATGATCTTGTCCGCGAGCAGATTGTGAAAAGCCAGGAGCTCAAGCACTGCCGAGCCGAACCCGCCCGCTTTGGCATTCTCCTCCACCACGAGGATCGCCTTGAAACGCCCCGCCAGCTCCAGGAGCTGCGCCTCGGGCAGCGGCTTGATGAACCGGGCGTTGAAGACCGCCGCCCGCAGGCCATCCTCGCGCTCAAGCCTCTCGGCCGCGGCCAGGGCTGGATGGACTCGGCTGCCGATGGCTACGATGAGGGCGTCGTTACCATCGCGCAGCAGTTCGCCCCGGCCGATGGGCAATGCCTCGAGAGTCTCGGGGAGCGGCGCGCCAATGCCCACGCCGCGCGGATAGCGCACGGCGGTGGGACCGTCGTATGTCAGGGCCGTCTTGACCATGAGCCGCAGCTCCGCCTCATCCTTGGGCGCCATAATGACGATATTGGGGATGTGCCTCAAGAAGGAGATATCGAACACGCCGTGGTGCGTCGGGCCGTCCTCGCCCACAAGTCCGCTGCGGTCCAGGAAGAAGCTCACCGGCAGGTTCTGCAGGCAGACATCGTGCACGATCTGGTCGTATGAGCGCTGGAGGAACGTCGAGTAGATGGCCACCGCGGGCCGATAGCCACAGGCGGCCAAGCCGGCGGCAAAGGTCACGGCATGCTGCTCGCAGATGCCCACATCCACGAAGCGGGAAGCGTACTCCTTGCAGAAGCGCGTCAGCCCAGTGCCCTCGGGCATGGCCGCGGTGATGGCGATGACCCGCTCATCCTGACCGGCGATCTCACAGAGCGTCTGGCCGAAGACCTCCGTGAAGGACGGCTGAGTGCAGTTGTCGAATTTGCGGGCCTGGCCTGTCTCGGGCTCGAAGCAGCCCACGCCATGGAAGAAGGTCGGATTCTTCTCGGCCGGAGCGTATCCCTTGCCCTTCTTCGTGAGCACGTGCACCAGGATGGGGCCTTCGAGCTTGCGCACGTGCTCGAATATCCCGATGAGCTCCTCCAGGTCATGGCCATCGATGGGGCCCAGATAATTGAAGCCGAAGGACTGGAAGAGCATGCCCGGCGTGAACAAGCCCTTGAAGGAATCCTCGCTGCGACGCGCGTACTTGAGCAGGTCCTCGCCGATGCGCGGCACGCTCTTGAGGAATCCTTCAACCTCGCGTTTGAGCCTGGTCACGAGAGGGCCCGAAAGCCTGCGAGACAAAAACAGGGACAGAGCCCCTACGTTCCGCGAGATGGACATCTCATTGTCGTTGAGCACCACGACCATGTCCAGCCCCATGCCTCCGGCCTGATTCAAGCCCTCGTAAGCCAACCCGGCGGTCATGGAGCCGTCGCCGATGATGGACAGGACGCTGTGCTTCTGGCCGTTCAGATCACGGGCTAGCGCCATGCCGAGTCCGGCGGATATGGAGGTGGAGGAGTGCCCGACGCCGAAATGATCGTACTCCGGGCTCTCGGCGGGCCTGGGGAAGCCGGAGAGACCGCCCATGCGGCGCAGGGTATGGAATTGCTCGGCGCGGCCCGTGAGGATCTTGTAGGCATAGGCTTGGTGGCCGACATCCCAGATGATGCGATCCGCAAGCGGATCATAGACCTTGAGCATCGCCAGGGTCAGCTCGACGACGCCGAGGCTGGGTGCGAGGTGGCCCCCATTATTGGATACCGTATCGATGATCAGCTCGCGTACCTCGCGAGCAAGCTGCTCCAACCCCGCCAAGGACATGCCGCGCACCACGTCCGGGGTGATGTGTGGCGTGAGGAGCCTCTGCGCAGCGACATGCTCGGTCATTCAGCTCAGTCCTTGCTCGTAGTGTCGATTCGGCCGGCGATCTCATGAGAGTCCGGCAGGCTTCGCGCCTGCCGCCATGCCGCGCCAAGTGAAAGCCTAGCTAACCCGCTCCACGATATAGCAAGCCAGGCGCCGGAGGAAATCGGCCTCGGGGGCGGAGTATCCTGCCAGGCATTCCACGGCCTTGTCTATGTACTGCCCGGCCAGCCTGCGACTTTCATCAAGGCCCACGAGGCTAGGATAGGTGTTCTTGCCGGCCTGCTCATCGTTGCGCACGGGCTTGCCCATCTCCTTCTCGTCTCCGACCACATCCAGAATGTCATCGGCGATCTGAAAGGCCACTCCGATGGCCGCGCCATACGTCGAAGCGCGTTCAAGATCGATGGGTTTTGCGCCGGCGAGCATGGCCCCGCTCAGGCAGGCGACGCGGATGAGCGCCCCGGTCTTCATGGCGTGCATTTCGCGGAGTTGGTCGAGACTGATGCCGTCCTTGCCCGTGTATTCCATGTCCAGGGCTTGGCCTCCGACCATGCCGCTGGCGCCGGCGGCCGCGGCCACCGCCTTCACGGCGCAGGTCACGCGCTCGGCGGAAATAAGGCCCGCGGAACCGGCCATGAGCGAAAAGGCTTCGGTCAGCAGGCCGTCGCCGGCCAGGATCGCCGTGGCCTCGTCGAACTGCCTGTGATTGGACGGCTTGCCCCGGCGCAGGTCGTCATCGTCCATGGCCGGCAGGTCGTCATGAATGAGCGAGTAGGTATGGATAAGCTCCAGCGAGGCGGCGAAAGGAATGGCCTTTTCCGGCTCCAGGCCGCACAGCCCCGCCCATTTGAGGCACAGCACCGGCCGCAGGCGCTTGCCGCCGGCCAGCAGGCTGTACTCCATGGAGGCCAGCAGGCGCGCCGGGATGCCCTTGCCGTGGAGACAAGAGCCCAGGAAGGAGTCCACCTGCCTGGCCGCGACGAGCAGATCCTCCTTAATCGCCGGCTTTTCCATCGACTTCCTCCTCCCGCATTTCGAAATCCTTGGCAACGCCATCCTGGAGGATGGCTATCTCGTGCCGCGCACGCTCCAAATCCTGGCGACAGGTCTGCGCCAGTTGCAATCCTTCCTTGTACAAGGCAACGCCCTCCTCAAGGGGAAGCTCGCCTCGCTCCAGCCGCTCCACGATCTGGCGCAGGCGGTCGAGCCTGCCCTCGAAATCATCCTGTGTCCGCGCCATGCCGGTTCCCTATCCCCCCTCGTCCGCAAGCACCATGCCTAGCAGGGGCTCCGGGTCGACGGCCTGGCCGAGCACGTACAGGCCGAAGTGGAGGTGCGGCCCCGTCACCCGACCTGTGCTGCCCACATGACCGATGGCTTCGCCCCGGAGCACCATCTGCCCGGGCCGGACCAGTATCCGGGAGAGATGCATATATGCGCTGATCACGCCCTGGCCGTGGTCCAGATATACGCTCTGCCCCGCGTAGTAATGATCGCCGGTGAGGATCACCATGCCGTTCTCCGTGGCAAGCACGGGCTCTCCCTGGGGAGCGGCGATGTCAAGGCCGCGATGCGGCGTCCTGGGCTGGTCGTTGAAAACCCGCTTGAGGCCATAGATGCTGGATATTCTTCCAGGTGTGGGCCTTTGCATCGACTGCGACCAGAAGCGCTCGGCCGTGATCGTGGCCAGGGTCTTGCCCACGATCCTGCCTTCCTCCTCGATGCGCGGCCAGAATTCCTTGGGAGGCTGGACCATGTTCGGGTCCACGCTGAGCCTCTGCACAGGGAAATCCTTCTCGTAGATTTGCACGGCCTTGTCCTGGACACTCCGCAACCCATCCATCGTGGCCCGCACTTCGATGGTTTCAGTGGTACGGTATGTGCGCTTCACATCCGTGCCCAACAGGACCATGGCCCTGCGGAAGCCGCCCTCTTCGCTCACCTTGGCGGGCACCTCCCTGTCGAGCCAGGTGACCGTCACGTCCTCAATGGGCAAACGGGATGTCACGATCACCGGGAAGGCCTCGCCTTTGAAGGCGCGTCCGGGCGCCTCGATTTCGATCTGAACAGCCGGAACCGCGAGGGCCCCGGACACGCAGATGGCCATGGTCAGCATGGTCATGGCCAGCGTATGTAACAGAAAAAGCATCTTCCAGCCTATTCCTTTTCGCCCTTGCCGACTACGGCCGGCACCGAGCCCTTGCCGACCCGGATATCCAGAAGGTCGCCGGGAGACACGTCCTCCGGATCACGGAGGAATCGGCCGGTACGCTCCACGCGCACGAGGCTGTATCCCCGCTCCAGCGGTTTCTCGGGATCAAGCCCTTCCAACCGGGCCTCCGCCGCCTGCAAATCACGCTCCTTGCCATCGATCGTCCGTCTGCCGGCATCGGCCAGGCGGGCGGCCAAAAGCTCGATCCTTCCCTCCAGCACGGCCCATCTGTCGGAGCCGAATTGCCGGTCCAACGTCGCGGACAGCGAGTCCAGCGACTCCTGCTTGCGGCGCACCAGCAGTCGGCTCGCGGCGACGAGCCTGTCGCGGTCATGCCCCAGGCGCTCCTCCCAGCGCGCCATGCGCCGGGCCGGCGATAGCCACCCGAGGGCCCTGACCAGATCGGCGACATGCCGATCCATCTCATGCATACAATCCTTCATGGACGCATGCAAACGGATTTCCAAATCATCCACCATCTGCAAGATCTCCCGGCGCTCGGGCCACAGGATCTGGGCGGCATGCGTCGGCGTGGCCGCCCGCCTGTCGGCGACCATGTCCGCGATGGTGATGTCCACCTCGTGGCCTATGCCCGTGAGCACCGGAATGCGTGAGGCGTGCAGCGCGTCGGCCATGAGCTTCGTATTGAAGGCCCAAAGATCTTCAAGGGAGCCGCCGCCACGGATGAGCACCACGACCTCGGCCCAACCCTCCTCGTTGATCTGCTCCAGGGCGCGCGATATCTGGGCCGGGGCCAAGTCGCCCTGCACGAGCACGGGATGGATGCGAATCCGCGAGGCCAGGCCGCGCTCCGAGGCGATGCACAGGAAATCCCGGATGGCCGCGCCTCCCGGCGCGGTAATCACGGCCACCCTGCGCGGATGGCGGGGCAGGTTCATCTTGCGGTCCGCATCGAAGTAGCCCCGGGCCTGCAAATCCTGCTTGAGCGCCTCGAAGGCCTGGTAGAGGCGGCCCACGCCGCGCTCCTGCACGAGCTCGGCCACGAGCTGATAGGCGCCGCGCGGCGGATAGACCGTCAGGCGGCCGGCGCAGAGCACCTCCTTGCCCTCCTCGATCACGAGCGGCGGGTCCTCGCAAACCTCGCCCGTGAGCGGGTTGACGCAGCCCTCCCCGCCCAGCCATTGGTTGGATTTGAACCAGACCACGGACAGGAGGGACTCCTCATCCTTGAGGGAGAAGTAAATGTGCCCGGAGCCGGGCCGCGAGAGATTGGAGACCTGGCCCCGTACCCACACGAAGGGGAACTGCCCCTCCACGACATCCTTGAGGGCTTGGTTCAGCTCGCGAACCCGGAAGATATGCGACACGCGGCCTCCGCTGGGCGACTCCGCGCTTAACAGCCTGTTGGAAACAGGCTGCGCGGGCCAGGAAGGCCCGCCGGATGCGCAGCATCCGTAAGCAATGATCGAGCTTAGCTCAATCATTGCGGATTGAAAAAGTCCAGGACGGGCTTTTCCAACAGTCCGTCAAGAGCGCTCCAACCCCCAGTCAGACCAAATTTTGTCACGCCAAGCCGCGAAGGCCTCCTGGAACCCCTCCAGAGGCAGCTCGGCCTTGTCGCTGCTACGGCGGTCCTTGACCTCGACCACGCCACGCTCCAGGCCCTTGCCGCCGAGCACAACCTGCATGGGATAGCCCACTAGGTCGGCATCCTTGAACTTCACGCCCGGCCGTTCGTCCCTGTCGTCGTAGATCACCTCGACGCCCGCCGCGCGCAGCCCCTCGTAAAGCTCCGCGGCCTTGGCGTTTACGGCGTCGCCGGCCCTGCCCAGGGAGATGAGCACGGCCTCGAACGGGGCGATGGACGGCGGAAAGACGATGCCGTTATCGTCATGATTCTGCTCGATGGCCGCGGCAACGATGCGCGATACGCCAATGCCGTAGCAACCCATGACCATGAGCTGCTCCTTGCCGTTCTCATCCAGGTACACGGCGCGCATTGCCTTGGAGTATTTGTAGCCAAGCTTGAATACATGGCCGACCTCGATGCCGCGGGTCAAGCTCACGTCCTTGCCGCAGCGCGGACAGACATCCTCGGCCGTGATGGTGCGCAGGTCGATGTAGGCCTCGACCTCGGCGTCGCGCGACAAACTCACGTCCACGAGATGTTTGTCGCCCTGGTTGGCGCCGGTCACGTAGCCCGTGTCGCCGCACAGCTCCCTATCCGCGAGCACGCGCACCTTGAGGCCCACCGGACCGGCGAAGCCGACGGGCGCGCCGCTCCACTCGCGAACCTGCTCGGGGCTGGCCAGCCTGACATCGGTAGCATTCAAGTAGTTCTTTAACTTTACCTCGTTCAGCTCGCGATCGCCACGCACCAGCGCCGCCACGGGCTGGCCGTCCACGTCGAACAGGAGAGTCTTGACCACCTTGCGCGCAGGCACGCCCAGCAGCTTGGCCACGTCCTCGACCGTGTGCGCGCCGGGCGTGTCCACCACGCGGGACTCCGGGCAGCCCTCGGCGCATGGCGGCACCTTGCAGATTACGGCCGCTTTCTCCAGGTTCGCGGCCCATTCGCACTCGGAGCAGGCCGCGATTGTATCCTCGCCCGTGGCGGCCAGGACCATGAACTCGTGGGAGAAGCTGCCGCCGATGGCGCCCGAGTCGGCCTCCACGGCCTTGAATTTGAGGCCCAGGCGGCGGAAGGCCCGCACGTAGGCGTTGTACATGTCCCAGTAGCTCTTGTTGGCGCCTTCCTCGTCCCGGTCAAAGGAATAGGCGTCCTTCATGACGAACTCACGGCCGCGCATGAGGCCGAAACGGGGCCGGACTTCGTCACGGAACTTGGTCTGGACCTGATACAGGTTGAGCGGCAACTGGCGGTAGGAGCGAACTTCGCCGCGCACGAGGTGCGTCACGACCTCCTCGTGGGTCGGGCCGAGGCAGTAGTCGCTGTCCTTGCGGTCCTTGAAGCGCAGGAGTTCCTTGCCGTAGAACTCCCACCTGCCCGTCTCCTTCCACAACTCGGCCGGCTGCACCGTGGGCATGAGAATTTCCTGCGCGCCGGCGCGGTCCATCTCCTGGCGCACGATGTCCGCGACCTTGTTAAGGGCCTTCAGGCCCATGGGCAGATACGTGTAGATGCCCGAGGTGAGCTGGCGGATGAGGCCGGCCCTGAGGAGCAGCTTGTGGCTGACGACCTCGGCGTCGGCCGGGACTTCCTTGAGTGTGGGCAGATAGAAGCGGGACAGTCTCATGTGCGGTTTTCCTTTTGGCGTTCTTCCAGGAACTTGCCTATTTCTTCCATGAACCCGGCCACCAGGTCCGAGCCCTTGATCTTGCGGACCACCTTGCCCTTGCGGAAGACGATGCCCAGGTCGCGGCCGCCGGCGATGCCGATGTCGGCCTCACGCGCCTCGCCCGGGCCATTGACCACGCAGCCCATGACCGCCACCGTGAAGACCTCGTCGCAGTGGCGCAATCGTGCCTCGACTTCCTCGGCCAGCTCGATGAGACCTATCTCGGTGCGACCGCAGGTGGGACAGGAGATGATCTCGGGGCCGCGGGAGCGAATGCACAGACTGCGCAGAATCTCCCAGGCCACGGTCATCTCGGCCTCGGGATCGTGGGTCAGGCTAACGCGCATGGTGTCGCCGATGCCCTCGGCCAGCAGGATGCCCAGGCCCACCGAGGATTTTACCGCCCCGCGCAGGAGCGTGCCGGCTTCCGTGACGCCGATGTGTAACGGGTAATCCACGCGCCGGGACATGAGCCGGTAGGCAGCCACGGTCACGGGCACCGAAGAGGACTTGAGGGAAATCTTGATCTGGTCGAAGCCCCGATCCTCCAGCATGCGCACGTGCCCCAAGGCGCTCTCGACCAGGGCCTCGGGCGTCGGCCCGCCGTATTTCTCTAGCAGATGCTTCTCCAGAGAGCCGCCGTTGACGCCGATGCGGATGGGCAATCCCTTGTCCTTGGCGGCGGCCACCACGGCATCCACGTGCAGCTCTCCGCCGATGTTGCCCGGATTGATACGCAGCCCGTCCAGGCCGGCCTCGGCGGCCATGACCGCCAGCCGGTGATCGAAGTGGATGTCCGCCACCAGGGGCACGGAAGTCCTCGCGCGGATGGCGCGCAGGGCCCGCGCCGACGCCTCGTCGGGCACCGCCAACCGGACGATCTCGCAGCCGGCGGAAGCGAGGCGCTCGATCTGGGCCACCGTGGCTTCCACGTCGCGCGTGTCCGTGTTGGTCATGCTCTGGACGCGAATGGGCTGCCCCGCGCCGATGATCAGATCGGCGAGGCGAACGGGGCGGGTTGATCGGCGGGGCGGTGCGCTCAATTTCATGCGCGGCGGTACCTCCGAGGGTTCGTGCAAAGCGAAGCATTTAGCCGATTTCAGGGCCGGAGCCAAGCATTCCGGGCGGCTGCGCGCCCGACTCAGAAGTAGCCGAGGTGGTGCAGCTCGGACAGGCAGCGCTCCTTCTGATCGTCCCGGCCCGCGCGCTCGTCGCTGCCGGGGCCGGACAGCACCGTGCAGGGCATACAGCCCAGAGAGCGGTAGCCCTTGTCGTATAGCGGGCAATACGGCAGACCACGTCCGGCGATATGCGACCAGATGTCCATCTCTGTCCATTCGATAAGCGGGCTGACTTGCAGGTAGTCGGGATCACAACGCTTCTCGAAGGCCTCGCGATCACCGCGGCTCGGATGCTCGTCGCGCCTGATGCCGGTGATGAGCACGCTGATGCCGTTTTCGGCGATGGCCGCGCGCAGGGGCTCGATCTTGAGCAGCCGGCAACATTCCAGGCGGTCCTCGGAGACGGGCGCCGCCGCCCTGAATGCGGGGCCGGCCTCGATGACCCGGACGCCCCATTCCCGGGCCATGGCTTTTCGAAAGGAGATGGTCTCTGGGAACTTGAGCCCGGTGTCGATGGACAGCGCCACGGGCTTTTCGGCGCCGCGCTCGCGCAGAATCTCCATCCAGAGCCGCAAGGCCACGGTCGAGTCCTTGCCGCCGGTCCAGGCCACGGCGGCCACCCCATTGCCGACACGCTCCAGCGCCTCGGCCAGGGTCGCCAGGCTGAACTCCCGCTTGGCTTCCAGGGTCTGGAGACTGCTCATGGGTACCTTCTATTCCTGATCCGGGTTCAACCCGAGCCACACCCGCCCGTGATTGCCGCCTTTCCGCTTGCCCGCGAGCCGTTTTTTCGGGTATGCAGCGGTACTATATGCAAATCCTTGCGAGTGGGAATGCACGGAGGGGATGCTCATGCTCGAAAAGATCACCCGGCTTATTGCTGAACAGGATATGTGCGTTCTGGCCACGGTATCCGAGAACAGGCCGCACTGCTCGCTCATGGCCTATGTCGCTTCCGGAGACGGGAGGCGCGTCTTCATGGTCACTTCGCGAAGCACAAAAAAATATAACAACCTCCTGCGGAACTCAAGCGTGAGCCTGCTCATCGACGACCGCGGGGCCTCGGACAGAGCGGCCGCGTACGCGCTCACGCTCACGGGCGCCTGTGCGCCCATGGCCGAAGGCGATGTCAAGGAGCGGGCCAGAGCCGCGCTTGTCACGCGCCATCCCCACCTGGCCCGTTTCGCCGTCCACCCCGACTCGGACATCATCGAGATGGAGGTGGAATCCGTCCTTCTCCTTCAGGGCTTGAGCGAATCATATTTCGAGCGGTTGGATTAGCGTCAAACCTGGCTCAAAAAAAATTACGCGTACCGCTTGACGATTCGGGCTGGAATAAGTAGGTTCCGCTTCCTCGACGACGCGCCCGTAGCTCAGCTGGATAGAGCATCAGACTACGAATCTGGGGGCCAGGGGTTCGAATCCCTTCGGGCGCACCACGGAATTTCGAATAAGCCGAATGGTTAAACCATCCGGCTTATTCTTTTTTCAGCGATTGGAAGTCTCAATATCCACGGACAAAACCCTCTCAGGGATTCTCCAGGGGCCTCGCCCCTGCTCACTTGCCCTCAAGTCGAGAAAGGTTTTGTTAGTCGCTCTAAGTGGAAGAAACCGTGCAGATTACTTGGGGTTTCATGGGCTTTCTCTACTCCATCCGAGCAACGGGCACGCGGAAGAGAAGGGGTGACGCAGGATTTGGCTAATGGTCCGAGAATTTCAGAAAAGATTGCAACCTGGCGCCCAAAACATCGGCTCGGGTATCCAGTTGCCCGGATCGTGGTTTGCTCCAAGCGCCGTTCATGGCGAGAAGGCAGTTCACACCATGGCCAAACCTGCCAAGACCGCTGCCATCCCCAAGCTTGCAACGATCTCTCCCGCCTTCCAGGGCATGCGCGCCTGCCAGGCTTCCGGTCCATCGAAGCCACGGGCGGCAAGGGCAAGCGTCTGGTCCCAGGTCTTCTGCGCCAGGCTTCGCAAGGAGGCCTGCGTCATGAGGGCCAGCCTCCTGCGCCGGGAAATTCCCTGACAGCGTAAGCCCACGACTGATCTGACCTGCGTGAAGGTCTGCCAGGCCAAGGGGAGGAAGTGGATCATCAGGGCCAGCGCCAGAGCCGGCTGCCACGTCCAGCGCCCCAGAGGACGCAGATACCAGCCAACGGCCAGGCCCAGGGAGCGCGATGAGGACGAGGCGGACAGGAGCAGGCCCAGGGCCAGCAGCACATGGAGGCGCCCTGCCAGCACGGCGGCCTGGGCAAGGTTCTCTTCCAGGTCCAGTCCATGAATGGCGCCCATGAGGAGCTTGATGCCGGTCCACAGACCAAGAAACAGGGCGTGCCCACCGAGGGCCTGCTTGACGCCGGGAAGCTGGCGGGCGGCCACGAGCGCGCCCGAGAAGAGCACTGCATACGCGGCCACGCCGGCGGGGCTGGCCATCCAGGTCAACCCCGCGGCCAGCAGGCCCAAGGCGATCTTCAGGCGCGGATCCATGGCCCGCAGGAGCCCTTCCACGAACTACTCCCAGGCCTTGACGCCAAGCCCGGCCAACCAGGAGCATGGCGGACGCACGTCGTGCCGCGCCAGCTCCGGAAAAATCGTTTCCGCCTTGCCCCAAGCCGCCAGCTTTCCATTGTGCAGCACGGCCCAGATATCCGCTATGTCCGCCAGAGGCTCGATGTCATGGGCCGAAACGACCTGCGTCAACCCGGCTGCCCGGTTGGCCTGGAGCAAGAGGCGCATCTCGCGCACCCCCGGATAGTCCAGCCCGCTGAACGGTTCGTCCAGCAGGAGCAGACTCGGCCTGCGGCGTAGAGCGGCCGCCATGCACAGCTTGCGCTTCTGGCCCCAGGACAGGGCCTGCACCGGCTCGTTCCAGAGATGGCCGATCCTGAAGCGGTCGGCCAGGGAGCGGGCCTCGGCCTCGCCCGAGGCATCGTCCGGAGCGAGCCCAAGGCACAGATCCTCGCCCACCGTTGCCCCCAATATCTGCAAGTCCGCGTCCTGAACGACAAGACCGGTCACGGCGCGGATTGCCCGCTCCTGTCCAGGCGAGGAATGGCCGTTTACATTCAGCCTGCCGCGGTCTGGCGCATACAGCCCCGCGAGGAGCGCAAGCAGCGTGGACTTGCCGCTCCCGTTGGCGCCCACCAAGGCAAGGATCAGGCTTCGCTCAAGGCCAAAGGAGACGCCATGCAGGATCTCGCTTCGGCCGTAGCCGAAGTGGATGTCGAAAAGCTCGATCAAGACGGAAGCAGCCCGCTTCTGCCCAAGGCGCGCTGGGCTGCGATGGCCGCAAGCAGCTTGATGATGTCCAGCGGTACGAAGGGAGCCATGCCGATGGTCAGGGCCTCGTCCCAGCCAATGTCAAGGACGGCCCTGAGCTGAAACACGCCCGGCACGTAGATCGCCAGGATGGCCCCGAAGCCCCAGAGCAGGCCGCGCCCCCAGGGCACCACGCCTCGGTTGCGGCTCGCCAAGCCCATGATCACCGCGCAGACGACGTAGCCAAGGATGTAGCCTCCAGTGGGGCCAAGCAGAACCGCAAGGCCCGACTTGCCGCCGGCAAAGACCGGCAGGCCCACCAGCCCGGCCAGGATGTACAGGATGACCGATGCGGCGCCCCATGCCGGGCCAAGAGCCAGGCCGGCCAGGAAGACGAAAAGCATCTGAAGCGAGAACGGCACGCCCCATAGCGGAAAGTGCAGGAAGGCCCCCGCGGCTAGCAGCGCCGCCATGAGGGCGGTCCAAACCAAACGATGTAGAGGGGCCAAGGTCGTCTTTGTCATCGAGCTCTCCATGGGGATGATCGGGAACGTCCGTGTGTCCCACAGCTCTCCGCGTAACGTCAAGGTTCCCTGTCGGCAAGACGGGACATTCCGCTGGCTTGCATGATCCCTCGTCCTGGATATGCTGTTTATCAAGGACAAATCATGGGCATCCCGAGCAGTTCCCGCCCCGAGCTTTCATCAGGGCTCCAGCCCGAGCAGGAGCGCGTTGCGAGGGCGGAAGCATGTCGCGGCATGATCGCCGAGCTGTCCAAAAGGTATCCCGGCCTTCCGCGCGTCACGCTCCATGCGCTGCCTGGTCCGGGCGAGGCATCCTTGCCGGTCTGTGCGCCTCCTCAAGTCCTGGATCCAATCAGGGCAAGGCCTTGCCGGGCTTTGGCTCCTCGTCCGCCCTCCTGGGGTGGCCAGGCTCGTCCGGGACCACGATGGCCATGGCGCCGCACTCGGCGCAGACCGCTTCGAGCACCTCCTCGCGCGCATCAAGGATCGTCTCCTCGTCAAGCCTGGGACATCCTCGGCGGTCAACGAATCGGGCCAGCCTCTGCGCTCGCCGGACCACGAGACGGAAGATGTCGTGCGTCTGGTCGTTCGGGCAGCGGAATCCGGGCATGCTTCCCCCCTTTGCCGTCAATAGGGCTTGTTTCCTGATCCAGCTTTGGTTTACCATGAAGGCCTTCGATAGCGAATCATTCCCTAACCTCTGGCCCATAAACGACGGAGCCCCGCCTTCGGCGGCAAGGAGCAGCGCATGACCAAGCAAAAAATGACCGATGATTGCCGCCCCTGGATCAATGAGGTCGATTGGGACCTCATCCACGCGGACGCGGTGACCATGTATCTTGAATGGGGAAACAACAACTTCATGGACGACCTGCGCCGCCCCGTGACCTTGAGCGGCGAGTACTCCGTCTACTTCGTGGTGGATACCTGGGAAGAACCCAAGGTCGTGCTGACCAAGATGAACAACTACGGCTCCCAGGCCTTGTGCGAAAAGAAACTGCCTCCCGAGCTGTCCGAGCCCTTCATGCGCTCCATCGGCGGCCTGCGGGGCATTCACGAGCCGACCCCGGAGATCAAGGCCTGGCTCAAGGCCGAGTACGAACGCTCGTGCTGAGCCGGGCAAGGCTGTTTTTGCCCAAACGGCCGGAGCCTGCGCTCCGGCCGTTTCCTTTTTGACTTTCAGCCTGCATTGGCCGATAAACTGGAGCAATACGCGTGGACCCAACCAGGAGGAGGCCATGGTCAAGCAGGACTATCGGGGCGAGTTCGGGGAAACCATCAACAGGCCCATGGACGATCCGCGGAACATCCAGGAGATGGATGCAGGCATCCTGTTCAACCGCACGGGCGAAGTGACCATACTCGACGTGCGCGAGAAGGCTGATTTCGAAGCCGATCCCAGGCGGATCGAGGGTGCGGTGAGGGTCGATCCCGACGACCTGAGCTGGATGAACGGGTATAGCAAGAATACGATCTACGTGCTCTACTGCAAGCAGCCGACCTGCGAGACGAGCAGGCGCATCGCCGGGGAAATGCGCGCCCGGGGCTTCACCAACGTACAGATCCTGCGAGGAGGAATCGATTCCTGGGACAAGGCGGGCCACCCGCTCACCTCCGAGCAGTAAGGGCAAGTGGGAGGCCCGCCCTCCGCCTGGATAATGACGAGCCCCGCCAGGTGATGCCTGGCGGGGCAGTTTGGCGTTCTCGGCTGATTGGCGCGCTATTCTTTTCCCTTCCTCCCTCAGCCTTGGAGCACCTCGCGCATGGCCTTGTCCACGGCGGCGAAGTCCAGGTCGCCAAGCCCGCGCGCCTGGGCCAGCAGGTACATGCCGAGGGCCGTCTGGGCCGTGGGCGTCAGCGCGCCCGTCTCGAAGGCCGTGTCGAGCACGAACTTGAGATCCTTGGTCATGTGCTTGAGCGGGAAGCTCGCGGGATAATCTCCCTTGATGAGCATGGGCGCCTTGGCCCCGTACATGGGGCAAGCCATGGCTCCGCTCTGGATCGTGTCGATCATGGCCTTCAGTGGCAGTCCACCCCGCTCGCCGAAACGGATGGCCTCGGCAAAGGCCTGCATCATCACGCCCAGGAGGAGATTGACGGTCATCTTCATCATGGAGCCCTGCCCCGCCGGGCCGCAATAGACCACCTTGCGGCCCATGGCCTTGAACATGCCGTCAAGCCCCCGCACGGTTTCCTCGGGCCCCGAGGCCAGGATGATGAGCGTGCCGTCCTCTGCCGGCTTCCTGGTGCCGGATACCGGCGCATCGATCAGGACGACTCCCTCGGCTTCCAGCGAGGCCGCAAGCTCCCGGCTGTAGGCCGGAGACACGCTGCTCATGTTCACGCAGACCTTGCCGGCCAAGCCTTCAGCCGCGCCATCCAGTCCGAATAGTAACTCGTCGATGGCCTCGGGACCGGTGACCATGATGACGGCCACCTCGCAGTTGTCCGCGAGCTGCCTGGGCGTATCGGCCGGGAGCGCGCCCTTGTCCGCCAGCGGCCGAGCCCTTTCCTTGTTGCGATTGTAGACCGTGACAGGAAAGCCGGCTTTGAGCAGATTGGCGGCCATGGCCGAGCCCATGATGCCAAGGCCCATGAATCCTATGCGCTTCTTCATTCCGCCTCCGTGAGCGGCCTGCGGCATATGAGCTGTGCCGCGGCGCGTGTGGGGTTTTCGAGGGTGCCCTCGAAGCTGTGAATGATCTCGAAGCCGCGGAACGCCTCCAGGAGCTCGCCCGGTCGCAGGAGGAAGTCCGGGTTGCTCGGCTTGCCGTGGCGCGACTGGTCCACGGTGAAGGTCTCGTAGGCCAGCAGCCCGCCAGGCCGCAGGGCGCGCCGGATGGCCCCGAACAGCGGCCGGTGCAGGTAGCGGAAGACAATGATGCCGGCATAAGCGGCCTCCGGCAGCAGGTTGCCCCCGGCCTCCAGGTCCGCCTGCCAGATCTTTACGCGCAGGCCGTCTTCCCTGGCGCTCTCCAGCGCCTTGTCCAGGGCCTGGGCATCGCGGTCGCAAAGCACCACCTCGACGCCCAGGGCGGCCAGATAAAGGCCATTGTGCCCCTCGCCGCTGGCCAGATCCAGCACCGGGCCGCCCAGGCCGACGAAGAGGTTGCCGAACCGCTTCAGAAGCGCGGCCGGCTCATGATCATTCACGGGCATGCGGCCTCCTGCATCTCATGCCTATCCTTATACCCCAGCGGCATGCCTCGGCAAAGGGGCCGTATTGCCTTGCCCAGTGAATTGCGCCAAGGTACGAAGTCCGAACTTTTTGGCCCCAATGGAGATGCTCATGAACAAACCCAAGGCCCAAGCCTTCCGGACTTGCTCCCTCCTCGCCGCGCTCGTCTCGGCCCTGTGCATGGTCTTTGCCGGGAACGCTTCCGCCGAGGTCATCTCGGCCATGCTCTATCCCGACTCGGCCCAGGTGACCGAGCGCGCCGCGCCATCCCTGTCCAGCGATACCGGCGGGCAACGCCGGGCCACCATCGTCCTGCCGCCCCAGGCCGATCCGCAAACCGTTTCCGTGCAGGTCCTCCAGGACAAGGGCCGCGTGCTGGACCTGAGCTGGCGGCGGGTGCTGCGCGAGGACAAGGAGCGCGTCAAGGCCTTGCAGGAACGCCTGGACGCCCTGCGCGTCGAGCGCAATGGACTGGAGTCCAGGCGACTCGGCCTGGATGCCACCGTGGGCTTCTGGAAGGGGCTGGACATGGAGGGCTCGCCAACCCCGCAAGCCGCCTCGGACATGGCTTCGGCAGTAGCCGGCAATGTCGAGCGGCTGCACAAGGATATCTTCACGGTCGCCAAGCAAATCGAAGAGATGGACAGACGCCTGGCCCAGCTCAAGACCGAGTTGGAGCAGGCCAGGGGCGGCTCCCGTGAAGTCTGGGAAGTGACCCTCCTGGTCGCGGACGCCTCCGGCTCCACGCTGCCTCTGGAATACACGTATACCCTGCTCGACAGCGGCTGGAGCCCGGTCTACCGGGTCAATGCGCTGCCGGGCGGCAAGCGCATCGACATCTCCATGGACGCGCGCATCTGGCAGCGCTCCGGCCAGGACTGGCGCGAGGCGCGGATCAGCCTGGCCACGATCCCGCCCCATGGCCCCATCGCCCCGCCCGAGCTGCCGGAGTGGGTCATCCAGCCCGTGCCGGACGTGAGGCCCATGCTCGCCCCCCGCGCTGGCAAGACCATGGCTCGGGAGATGCTCACCACGGACATGGCCGAGTCCGCTCCGGCCATGGTCGAGCGGTCCACGTACCGCGTATGGGACATGGGCAAGTTGGCGCTCCCGACCGGGCCGGAGCAGCGCGTGCGCATCCGCGACTTTCCCTTGGAAGCGGCCTTCACCTATCTCGTGCGTCCTTCGCAAGGCGAGCGGGCCTATCTGCGCGCCGAGGCCAAGGCCCAGGAGGCCCTGGACCTGCCGCCCGGCGAGGCGCTGCTCATGGTGGACGGCGGCGTGCTGGCCAAGGCCGGCTTCTCCTTCGCCGGGAGCGAGCAGACTATTTTTTTGGGCGGCGATCCGCTCGTCACGGCCGAGGCGCGGCTCCTGGAGCGCCAGGGCGGCGAGCGCGGCTTCATCGGCAAGGACAGGACCCACGTCTGGAAGTGGCGGATCATCGTCAAGAACGCCAAGGGTTATCCCGTGGATGTGCGCGTGGAGGAGCCCAAGCCGCAGGTGCGCGACGAGCGCATCAAGCTGAAATTCCAGTCCGAGCCCGAACCTGTGGCTGATCCGGACGAGCCGTGGCTGCTCGTCTGGCGGCTCCCTGTGCCCTCGAACTCCGAGAAGTCCGTGACCTGGAGCCTGCGCCTGGAGGCGCCGGCAGGCATGGAGCTGGACCTGGGCTGGCGCTAACCCGAAGAGAAGGAGTCGACATGGACGAGCGGCCGCCCAAATGGCTGGACTGGGCCAGGGAACTTCAGGCCCTGGGTCAGACCGGACTGCACTATGCACATAACCACTACGACCGGCGCAACTATGCACGGCTCATGGAGATCGCGGCCGAGATGGTCGAGCAGGCCACGGGCCTGGGAATGCAACCGGCCCTGGAACGCTTCCGCATCCAACCGGGCTACGCGACCGTGAAGGTGGATGTGCGCGCGGCCGTGATCCACGAGGGCAGGCTGCTCCTGGTGCGCGAGCGCGTCGATGGCCGCTGGGCCATGCCGGGGGGCTGGGCCGACGTGGGCGAGACGCCTTCGGAGATGGTCGCCCGCGAGGTGCGCGAAGAGAGCGGCTATATCGTGCGCCCGCTCAAGCTCGTGGGCGCCTTCGACGCCAACCGCGGCGGCGAGCACCTTGAATTCTACCATGCCTACAAGCTCGTGTTCCTCTGCGAGCTTCTGGGCGGCGAGGCGACCGCGAGCGAAGAGACGAGCGAGGTGGGCTTCTTCGCCTTCGATGCGCTGCCCCCGCTCTCGATCAATCGTACGAACGAACGCCACCTGGCTGAAGTACGGGCGCATCTGCTGGATCCCGCAAGGCCGCCGGCGTTCGATTAGCCTCTTTCGCCGAACTGCTCCAAGAGAGGATATTCTCTCCCTACTCCTCTGCATCCGCGCAGTCGCGCTTCGACGTTCATGAACTTGGGCAAGCGGCGAACAGGCCTTGGCTGTGAAGGCACGGGAGTGCGCCTGCGGGGTCTTTCCGCCTCCTCGTCTCGATGGCGGTTAGGACGCGAGCAGTTCTGGCTTGGCCCGCTTGAGGAAGCTCACCAGGAACAGGGTGATGAACCCTTCGATGACCATGACCGGCACGTGCGCGGCCAGGATGATGCCGGCCGCCTGGAGGAACTGCTCGCCCGCGAGCACGAGGAACGTCGCGACCAGCACGCCGGACATGAGCACGGCCGAAGCCCCCGAGGCGAACGCGCCAATGGCGGCGGCTCGCCCCGAGCGTCTGACCAGCGGGCCGAAGGCATGGTGGCAAACCACGGCGGGCAAGGCCATGATGACTGTGTTGACGCCGAGCACTGTCAAGCCACCGAACTGGAACATGACCGCCTGGAGGAGAAGCGCGGCCAGGATGGCCGGCACCGCGGCCCAACCCAGCAGCAGGCCCAGCAGCCCGTTGAGCACGAGGTGGGCGTTGCCAGGCCCGATGGGCACGTGCACGAGCGAGGCCACATAGAAGGCCGAGGACAGCAGGCCCACGCGCACCATGCGCGCCGGGTCCATGCGGCGCAAGCCGATGACGGTCATGCCGGCCGCGATGGCGGCCCCGGTCGCGAGGACCGGGGCCGTGAGGATGCCTTCGGATACGTGCATGGCCTACTTCGTCCTGAAGTCGTGCATCTGAATCCAGAGCACCGCGCCAAGCTCCACGGGCTTGTCCTTGCCGTCGCGCTTGATCGTGTAGTCGGCCTCGCTCAGGGCCGCGAAGCCCCACCAGCCTGCCAGGGGACAGACGTACGTGAACACGCCGTTCCCGTCGGCCTTGACCGCCTGGGTGATCATGTACTCGCTGGGGGCGGCAAGCTTGCCGTCGCGATTGTAGTACTCCACCTCGACCATGGCGTGCGGCACGGGCTTGCCGTCCAGGAGCACCTGGCCCTGAAAGACATTGCCCGCATAGTTTCCGAAGGGCCGCGTCAGGGGCACGATCTCGGTCTTGAGGCCCACGGGCTCATCCCAACCCTCCTCCTCACCAAAAGCCGCGACGACGGTTTTCGTGAAGTGGATGATGAAGCAATCCTCGGCAGGCTCCCAGTAGGGCTGGGGCTCCATGTAGAACATGGCCAGCGCGGGCCTTGCGAAAGCGTATTGCGCGGTCCAGGCCGAATGCCCCATGACCTTGGCTGGCTTGAGGCTGCCAAGCAGATCGGATTTTTGGCTATTGAGGACCACGCCGAACGCCTTGGGCTTGGCCATGTCCATGCCGACCATTTCAAAAGGATGCGAGAAGGACAGATCGAGCGTGATGCTCTTGTTGGGCGGCATGACCATGGATTGACTCGGAATGAGCATGCCGAAGTGGGCCTGAGCAGGCAGGACGCTGGATACGAGGAGAAGCAGCACCAAGATGCCGTGGGATAGCAGGTGTCTCATGAGATGGCTCCACTGGCTTGAGGATTGATCGATTACAGCCGCTCCAGTGGCACTATTTGATAAATGGTAGCACAGTCAAGCGAATTATCCTGAAAAAAAACAAAGGGCGCGACCCGAAAGTCGCGCCCCTGAGGGAAACCAGGCACCCAGAAACGACTGTTACCGTTGCTCCCTTTCGGGCCTGGCGGGGTTGGCAGCGCTCCTGCCGCCTGGCTCCCCTGTCCGGGCCATGGGGCCCGGATGATTATCGTGGCGGAGAGGGAGAGATTTGAACTCTCGGTACCGGTTTTGCCAGTACACACGATTTCCAGTCGTGCTCCTTCGGCCGCTCGGACACCTCTCCGCAAAGGAGAGCTTACCTAATCAAAAGAGGCGGATTTGGCAAGTGCCTTTTTCCCGTTTCTCCAATGGCAGCCATGAAGTGGAGCCCTGGCCTGCGGAAATCGACCGGTCGCGCGGCCCGGCATATCCAGCCTCCAGATGATAAGCCCGCCGTCGCCCATGTAAAGCTTTGCGTGGACGATTCGCTTCCAGACCCGAGGCTCGGCTCTGAAAGAGGAAAAAACCTACAATCCAAGTTGGGCTGGTCCTATTCCGGCCGGCCTGTCCGGCAGGCATCATGGCCTGTGGATTGTGAAGATAAGCCGGAACGCCCGGCGCAAGGAGGTTGAGCATGCTTCCCGAGACCACCACCCGAGTCGAGCGGCGCACCAAGGACAGTGTCAACGAGCGCATCTGGCGCAATACCGAGTGCAATATCAAACTGTATTCCAAGGCTGGACCGGAGGCCATCGACATGCGCCTCAAGCAGTTGGATCGTGAGTGGGACATCGAACGCGCCATCGAGGCCAATGCCGCGTCTTTCTCATTGCTTGGCCTTGCTCTGGGGAACTTCGTCAACAAGAAATGGTACCTATTGGGCGCGGTTGTCGGAGGCTTTCTTCTCCAGCACGCCATCCAGGGTTGGTGCCCTCCCGTGCCCGTGCTTCGCCGTATGGGTTTTCGCACCATGAAGGAAATAGACCATGAGCGGGACATGCTCAGGTCCGCCCTTGGCGGCGGCCAGGCGATCGAGAGCCCATCTTCCGGAATGGCTGCCATCGGCATCGCATCCGAATCCGCCGATTTCGAGAGCGCGACAGCCCGCACCACGGCCTAGGCTGGAGACAACTCATGGGCCAGGACAAGGAGCGGGAGTTTCCGCCGCAGAAGCAGGAGAAGCAGCCGGGCACGCGCGGCGAGATGGAGCCCAAGCCCAGGACCGTGGGCGATTTTTACAAGCCCGCTGGCAAGCTCCTGGGCAAGGCCGCCCTGGTCACGGGCGGCGACAGCGGCATCGGCCGCTCGACGGCCATCCTCTTCGCCAAGGAAGGCGCCGATGTGTGCATTGTCTATCTCGATGAGCACGAGGACGCCCGTGACACGCAGCGGATCATCGAGGAGCAGGGCCGCAGGTGCCTGCTCGTGGCCGGCGACGTGGGCAGCGAGGAGCTGTGCCGCGACGCGGTGAGCCGGACCGTGAAGACCCTGGGCCGCCTGGATGTGCTGGTCAACAACGCCGGCGTGCAGTACCCGCGGGAGAAGCTGGAGGACATCAGCGCCGAGCAGCTTGAGCGGACCTTCCGCACGAACATCTTCGCCATGTTCTTCATGACCAGGGCCGCCCTGCCCCACCTCAAGGAAGGCGCGGCCATCATCAACACGGCCTCGGTCACGGCCTACCAGGGCCACCCCATCCTGCTCGACTATTCCGCGACCAAAGGCGCCATCGTGAGCTTCACCCGCTCCCTGGCCCTCAACCTGGTCAAGCGCGGCATCAGGGTCAACGCCGTGGCGCCGGGGCCCATCTGGACCCCGCTCATCCCCAGCAGCTTCAGCGCCGAGCACACCTCCAAGCATGGCCAGAGCGCGCCCATGAGCCGCGCCGGCCACCCCGAGGAGGTGGCCCCGGCCTACGTCTATCTGGCCTGCGAGGACTCATCCTATGTCACGGGCCAGGTCCTGCACGTCAACGGCGGGATGATCGTCAACGGCTGACGCAGCCATACGTAAACGGCCTCTTCACAGGCCGGCTGTCGCGGAGCAGCCGGCCTTGCCTTATGCCATCAGGCGGTCTTGCGCATGCGGCCCATCTCCCGCTCCACCTCGGCCACCTTGCGAATGACCTTGATGACGCTGTCCGGGTTGAGCGAAATGGAATCGATGCCCGCCCGGACGAGGAAGGCGGCGAACTCTGGATGATCGCTGGGAGCCTGGCCGCAAATGCCCACCTTGCTTTTCTTCTTGTGCGCCTTCTGGATGAGCATCTCAATCATGGTCGTGACCGCTTCGTCCTGCTCATCGAAGAGGGACGCGAGTTGCGCCGAGTCGCGGTCCACGCCGAGCGTGAGTTGGGTCAGGTCGTTGGAGCCGATGGAGAAGCCGTCGAAGCGCTCGGCGAACTGCTCGGCCAGGATGACGTTGGAGGGAATCTCGGCCATGACGTAGACCTGCAGGCCGTTCTCGCCTCGGCGCAAGCCGTACTCGACCATGGTTTCCAGCACCTTGTCAGCCTCGCCGAGGGTGCGACAGAAGGGGATCATGACCACGACGTTGTCCAGGCCCATCTCCTCGCGCACGCGGCGGACAGCCTCGCACTCCAGGGCGAAGCCGGGCCGATATGCGCCGCTGTAGTAGCGGCTGGCGCCACGGAAACCGAGCATGGGGTTGGCTTCCTGGGGCTCGTAGGCCTGGCCGCCGATAAGCTCGGCATATTCATTGGTCTTGAAGTCGGACATGCGCACGATGACCGGGTCCGGGTACTGCGAAGCCGCGATCTTGGCGATGCCGCGCGAGAGCTGCTGCGTGAAGAACTCGGCCTTGTCCCGATAGCCCCTGGTCACTTCGTCGATGCGCCGCTTGACCTCCTCATCCGCGAGCTTGTCGTAGTCGATGAGCGCCAGCGGATGGCACTTGATGGCGTTGTTGATGATGAACTCCATGCGCGCCAGGCCTATGCCCGCGCAGGGCAGCCGCCACCAGCGGAAAGCCGCGGCCGGCTCGGCGATGTTCATCATGATCTGCGTGCGCGTCCTGGGCAGGTCGCTCAGGTCGATGTCCGCAACCTCGTAGGCGAGCCTGCCCTTGTAGACATAGCCCGTATCGCCCTCGGCGCAGGACATGGTCACCTCCTGGCCGTCCTTCAGAAGCTCCAGCGCGTGCAGGGCGCCCACGATGGCCGGAATGCCAAGCTCGCGGCTGACGATGGCCGCATGGCTCGTGCGGCCGCCGTGTTCGGTGACGATGCCCGCGGCCTTCTTCATGATGGGCACCCAATCAGGGTCGGTCATCTCGGTGACGAGGATGGAGCCGTCCCGGAATTTGCCGATCTCCTCCGCGCCGCGCAACTTCTGCACCTTGGCGGCCACGACCGCTTCGCCGATGGCCAGGCCCTGGGCCAGGCGCTCGCCGCGCTCCTTGAGCTCATACGACTTGAGCGTGGAGCCTCTCTTGGCGGACTGGACGGTCTCGGGCCGGGCCTGAACGATGAACAGCCTGCCCGTCTCCCCGTCCTTGGCCCATTCCATGTCCATGGGCCATCCGTAGTGCTCCTCTATGGATTTGGCCCATTGGGCGAGCTGCAAGACTTCTTCGTCCGAAAGCACGAAGGAGTCGCGATCCTTGCGCGAGGTCTCCACGTTCTTGGTGCGCTTGGTGCCGCCGGTGGAATAGACCATACGGCGCTCCTTGAGTCCCAGGGCCTTCTCGATGAGGGGCCTGCAGCCCTTCCTGCCCAGCAGAGGCTTGAACACCCGGTACTCGTCGGGTGTGACCGCGCCCTGGACCACGTTCTCGCCCAGACCCCAGGCTGCCGTCACGACCACGACATCCGGGAAGCCGGTCTCGGTGTCGATGGAGAACATGACCCCGGCGCCGGCCTTGTCCGAACGGACCATCTTCTGCACTCCGGCCGACAGGGCTATCCCCAGGTGGTCGAAGCCCTTCTGGGTGCGGTAGCTGATGGCCCGGTCCGTGAAGAGGGACGCGAAGCAATTGCGTACCGCGTCGAGCACGTCCCGCTCGCCGCGCACGTTGAGAAACGTCTCCTGCTGCCCCGCGAAGCTCGCGTCCGGGAGGTCCTCGGCCGTGGCGCTGCTGCGCACGGCCACGTCGGTCTCGTCGGCATCGAAACGCCGGGACAGCTCGCGGTAGGCCTCCCGGATCTGGGCTGCCAGATCCTCGGGCATCTCGCCGCCTCGGATGAGCCTGCGAATGGCTTCGCCGACAGCATGCAGCGGCTTGCCGCCGCTCTCCAGGGCGCGAATCTCCTCGCGCATCCGGTCGCTCAGCCCGTTGGCCTTCAGGAAATGACGATAGGCCTCGGCCGTGGTGGCGAAGCCGCCGGGCACGACGACGCCCTTGCCCTTGAGCGTGCGGATCATCTCGCCCAGGGAGGCGTTCTTGCCTCCAACCTTGGGCACGTCCTTGTTGGTCAGATCCTCGAACCAGGCGATGTATGCGGCGGCCATGTCTCCTCCGGGCGGCTCATGGTTGACGTTCACGGCTGACCGGCCCTGAATGGCGTCGATCAGCCGCCAAGAGTATCCCATTTCCCGGCCGGTAGGGAATGCCCCAGGTGGAAAAACCCACGAGGCGGAGAGAGGTGGCGGAAAAGGCGTGGCGGCGCAGCGCCTCAGCGTGCGCGCCCGAAGGGCAGCTCCCTGTTCACGGCCGCGATCTGCCGCGCTTCCAGGAGGTTGATCTCGCCCATGTGCATTTCCATGAGCCTGCGCAGCCGAGGATCAAAGAACTTGTGCAGGCTGTAGTTGGGCACGCAGACAAAGCCGCGGCGCACCTTGTGGTAGCCGCCGATGCCGGGGTCGAACTCCGAGAGGCCCTTGGCGATGGCCCACTCCATGGGCTCATAGTAGCAGACGTTGAAGTGCAGGTAGCGCACGTCCTCCACCCCGCCCCAATAGCGGCCGTAGAGGTTGCCTCCTTTGAAGATGAACAGGGCCATGCCCAGCGGGTCGATGTCGTCCCCGGTGTTGTCGGCCACGCACATGGCCACGCGCTCGCCGAAGCGCTCGGGGAGCAGGCGGAAGAATTCCTCGCTCAGGTACTTGCAGCCCCAGGGCCCGAACTTGGTGTTGGTGTCCACATAATAGTCGTGCATCCTGGCATAAAGCCGCGCCGGGATCTCGGCCCCCTCCAGCATGCGCAGCCTGATGCCGGCGCGCGCCATGGCCTGCCGCTCGCGCAGGATGTTGCGGCGTTGGTTGCGGCTGAAACGGCGCAGGAAGTCATCCATGGACGCATAGCCTTTGTTGCGCCACGTATAGCTCTGATGGGTCCAGCTGGTGTAGCCCGCGGGCAGGACCAGCTTCCGCCACGCGGGGTCCACGTAGTGGAAATGGCAGCTCGATAGGCCGCTCGCCCGGCACCGGAGCTCGATCTCCTCGACCATGGCTCTGGTCATGACCGCCTCATCGAGGTCCGGCGCCATGAGGAAGCGGTACTTGCCCGTGGGGGTGAAGGGGCTCATGCCCACCAGCTTGGGGAAGTAGCGCAGGCCCATGCGGCAGGCCACGTCCATCCAGGGATGGTCGAAGACGAACTCCCCTTCGCTGTGCCTCTTGACGTACAGCGGAGCGGCCGCCACGAGCTCGCCGCCTTGCCAGACCGTCAAGTGCATGGACAGCCAGCCGGCCGTCTCCACGGCGCTGCCCGAGTCCTCTAGAAGCTTCAGCCATTCCCATTCCAGGAACGGTGTTTCCAAAGGCATGGCCAAGGCGTCCCAGGCGGATTTGGGAATTTCGGCGACGGAAGCGATCCAACGGAAGGAATAGGTGGCCATTCTGGTGGAATACTATCCTCAACCATGCCCCTTGTCATCGGCACGCTTCTCGGCCTTGCTCTTGAGGGCCAGATTCATGCACTGGTAGGCCTGCCGAAGATGCCAGCCCAGCCCGGCCAGCAGCATGGCCGCCATGACGCCGCCAAGGTGCTCCCCATGCACGAGCACGATCCGTCCGGGGCCCGCGGGCTCCAGAATGAAGAAGTGATCGGCGCGCATGACCAGTGGGCTGAGCATGTGCCCTGCCCAGCGCAGCTCGCGGCCCGGCTCGCAACAGGTGATGACTCCCGAGGCCGGCACCTTGAGGCGTGACGGCAGGGCGAAGCGGAAGCGCACCGCCTCCCCCGGCGCCAAGGCCCCGGCGGCCATGCGGATGAACGGATTCCAGTCCGGATAGCCTTCGAAGTCGCTCAGGATGCTCCAGACAATGGCGGCGTCCGCCTGGATGGGGGTCTCGGTGACGATGCGGATGGGATTCGTGCGCATGTTTGGCCTCATCAGCTCACCAAGGTCAGGCTCTGATCTTTCAGGCCCCGCAGAACCGCGGAAGACACGCTGCCCAGGAAAAGCCGCTTGAGGCCGGACATGCCCCGGCGGCCCATGATCACCTGGCCATGGCCGCCAATTCGGGCGTGGCGCAGGATGGTCTCGCCGGGGACGCCTTGTCCCTGGACCACCTCCAGCGGAGTCCCCTCGTCCCAGCCGAGAGTGCGCAACGCCTCCCGCCAACGCCGCATGGGCTGGTCTCGCACGTCCTCTTGCACATGGAGGAAATCGAAGCTGAGTTCCGGCTTTCCGTGGTGCGCATGCGAGATGTAGCGCAGGACAAGAGCTGTCGTGTCCGAGAGGTCCACCGGCACGAGGATTCTGTGTTGATGCGCGTGCGTGCCCATGAGGCTCAGCACCCCACCCCGGAACCGCGTCGCGACACGCTCCTTCCATGGCTCCCACGGCATGCGCGGCATGATGACGACGCCGCAGCCGCGCCTCTGGGCCTCGCGGAGCACGGCCTGGTCCGGGGCATCATCCGCCTCGACCACCACGTGATCGAGGACGCTCCGGCAGCCCCGCTGCAGCCACATCTCCTTGCTCCAGCCCAGGAAGCTTTCGACTTCGGCCTGCCAAGGCTCGCCATTCGATCCGTCGCCCACAAGGCAGATGGTCGCCGAGACATCCTCCCTGGCAGGGATTCGCGCCTGCCAGAAACGGCGCAATACATGCAGGTCCTCAATGCTTGCGGCGACCACCAGACCGTGGAACGCGCGGCGCTTGAGCATGGCCAGCTCTAGGCGCAGGCGGCTGGTTTCGATCTCCGGCCAGCGCACGCAGCTCACGCCCTCGTTCCGCACCACCTGCTTGAGGCAGTGAAAACAGTCCAGGCATGGACGGACCTTGCCGCCGTCCCGCGCCTTGCGCACCCAGTCGCGATCCGCCAGCAGCGGCCTGGCAAGGCCCACCAGATCCGCCGCCTCGGCGCGGAGCAGCCTTTCGGCCAAGACCGGAGCAATGATCTTGCCGGCGACGATGACCGGCACGCCCGTTCGCCGCTTGAGGGCCGCCGTATCCTCGGCTAGGTGCCCGGGCCTGGCCGTCAAGGCGCGCACCTCGGGCAGGAAGAATGACGTGTACGTTCCCGCCGTGGCCGACAGGTAGGCCACGCCCTCCTCCTCCAACATGCTGGCCAGGGCCAGGGCCTCATCCAGCTCGATCCCTCCGGGCGTCCACTCGCGCAGCATGAGCCGGTAGCCCACGGGGAAGCCGCCGGGCAGGCAGTGTCGCACCTCGCGCAGGACATCTAGGATGAAGCGCGCCCGACTTCGGAGGTCGCCGCCGAAGGCTGTTCCCGGAGGGTTGGTATATTGCGACAGGAACTGGGAGATGAGGTAGCCCGTGGCCCCGTGGAGTTCGACCATGTCGAAGCCGGCCTCGGCGGCGCGCGCCGCGGCCAGGCCGAAGTCCCGCACCACGCGCTCGCGCTCGGCATCGGTCATGCCGCGTTGCCATGCGACCGCCCTGGCCATGACCATGCGCGTCAGCCCGAAACGACGCTCGAAGGGGAAACTCTCCATGAAAGCCTTGAGCGCGGCGATGTCAAAAGCCAGGTTTCCGGCGCTCATGGGCGCCGGCAGCAGGGGCCTTTCCGTCCAGGCATAACGGCCAGCATGGTTGAGCTGCAGGCAGGCCACGGCTCCCTGGGAATGGATGGCCCTGGCCAACTGGCTCAGTCCAGGGATGAATTCGTCGCCATCGGCGCGGATGGTCGCCGGCGATGTGGCTCCGTCAAACGAAACCGCCGCGTTCTCCACGACGACCAGACCGGCTCCCGACCGCGCCAGTCGCCAGTAGTGCTCCACGAGCAGCGGGCTGACCCTGCCGCCCGGATGGGCATAGCCGGTATACAGGGGCAGCGCGACAATGCGGTTGTGAAGAGCGAGCCCGCCGATCGTCATGGACCTGAACAGAGGGCTGCCGACGCCAACCGAATCCGGCGCGCCTTGAGCAAAGGTCATGGCCCGCGCCTCTTGACTCGTGGTTTATCCATGAAGTGACGATTACGTGGTTGCCTCTACCCAGGCAAGTCTCAAGGGCGGAGACCTGCGCCAGCGCCAGGGTCGCCGCGCTTAAAACCGGCGGGGGCGATCCTCTCATCGGGACCGATGGGCGCTCGCGAACAGGACCGTCGGACAAAATCTTCACACGATAGATTCGGCGCCGCCCAGGCTCCGGCGCCAAGCCCTGGGCAACAATGGTGATGCTTCCTTTGGCTCGCATGTTGCTTGGTTGGGCCATCCCACAGCATCAGCGAGGAAGCAATGCATCAGGAACCATCCTTCGAGGCAGCGGAGCGGGCCTTGGGGCATGAGCCGAGGCGGGACACAACTCCCAGGGTATTCCTCTCCGGCATCATCTTCACATCGAGCGCCAGGGAGACCTTGGGCAAAACCGTCAAGGACATTGCCGCCACGCTCGACTTGCCGCTGAAGACCTTTTTCACCGGCCTCTTCTGGGAGATCTACTGGAAGACGGAAACCGGCAGCCTGGTCGTGATCATGCGCTCCGAGTGCATGGAATCGGATATCTCGGTGGAGATCGCCAGCGACCAGTGGGAATTCAAAACCCGCAGCCCCGGATTGCATTAGAAGCTCGGCCCGCGTCCGGAGGCCGGCACGGAATCTGGACGCGGGCATGCCTGCCCCGCCCCCTTACCTTCCGTACTGCTTACGCCATTCGTCTAGGAACAGGATGGCCGCATCCAGGTCGTTCAACTCGCCCTGTTGACGCCGCACGGCCTGCACAAGATCAGCGAAGCCCACATCCGCGGCAAGGCCGAGCCGATCAAGCAACGCTCCCACTTCCTGGCGCAGGCCCTCCGGCAGCTCGGCCATGAGCGCCTCATCTTGCCGGCGGGCCGCCGGCCAGTCCGGCCTGCGCTCGCGCACGAAGGCGATGAGCGATGCCATGCGCTGCTCGTAGGTGTGCTCCCTCAGAACGCGCTGGCGGGCACGAGCGGCAACGACCGCGCGCTCCTCGGGACGCGCCAGGTAGTAATCGATGAGCGCCAGAAGCTCGTCCATGCCGCCGAAGGTGGCGATCTCGTCAGCGGCGAAGGCCTCGGGCAGGAGCGCGCGGCCATCGGTGAGCTGGAATGCGCCGCAGGCGGCCAATTCAAAAGTGCGCGGATTGATGAAATCCCCCTGGGACACGAGCTTGCCGGTATCGATGCTCGAGTGCAGGTTCAGGTTGACCTTCGTGGCGTTGAAGATGCGCACGCAGTCGGCCGGATCGATGCGCGCGCCGCCCAGTTGCACGTGCGCCGCGAGCACGGGGTCGCCGTCCCAGTCGCTGCCCCAGATCTTGAAGTCATGGCGCAGCAGCTGGCGGAAGGCCAAGCGCCGGTTGGGATAGCCCGCTCCCATGAAGGAGACGTCGCTGCCCCACCTGCGCCGCTCCACGGTGGAGAGCTCCAGCGGTCTGTGGAATTCCGGATCCGCCGCCAGGGGCAGATACAGGGCATTGGGCTGGCCCATGCCCGCGAGCTGCGTCAAAAATGGCTCCTTCTGGATCACGGCGAAGAAATCATAGTATGGGGCAAAGGACTGCCAGTAGGTGAACAGCCGGAAGTCCTCCACGAACCACATGGCCGTGACCACCCCATCCTTGCGCAGCTTCCTGAGCACGGCCCTGCTCAGGGGCGCCTGGGCCAGGGCCAGCACCAGATCGGGCTCGAAGCTCTCGACCTTGGCCAGCACGGCCTGGGACACGACCTGCAGGAAACTGTTCTCCAGGTGCTCCAGCCGCTCCCCGCTCACGCGCAGGTCCTTGAGAGCCGTGTAGGCCCCATGGAAGGCCGGGGCCTCGAAGCACTCCACAAGGTGCCCCAGCCGCGACAGGGCTGTGGCGCAGTATCGGCCCACGGGCAGGGAGCCCCCGTACATGGGCAGGACGACCATGACCCTCAGCTTGTCAGACATATGCCTTGAAGTTCCGCTTGAGGTTCTTGCGCTCCAGGCCCATCCAGTCGCGCTCCATATAGAATTGCCCGGCCAGCTCGGCGTCCGCCGGGCCATCGGCGATCAGCCCGAGGTGCCGCATGAGGAAGCGCCGGAAGCGCGCCTGCTCGGCGGCGAAAGGCAAGTCTCCGTGGCAGGGCTCCCAGGTGGTTCCCAGGGTGTCCAGTGCCGAGCGCAGCCCGGCCACGGCCAGGCCCTCACCCGTGCCCTTGCCGCTCAGCAGGCGCAGGAATTCGGGACCGGCAAAGGGCGAAAGACACGTGAGTCCCAAATCGCACGGCGCAGCCTCCAGGCAGGGCGCGCAGGGAGGGACGGCTTGCCAAACCGTGTGGCCGAGACCATAGGGACCTGTCTCGGGGCACCAGGCCGAGGAGAGGAAGAAGGCCATGACAGGCGTGCCCAGGTGCGCCGCCAAGTGCATGCTGCCCGTATCCGGCGTGAGCAGCAGGTCCAGACCGGCGACGGCCTCGATGAGCTCGCGCCAGCCCGTGCGGCCGCACAGGCTCTCGGTGCGCTCGGCCATGGCCGGCCGCAGGGCCGCGAGGACTTCCTTGGCCATGGGCAGCTCGGCCTTGCCGCCCAGGAGCACCAGACGCGAGAAACCCCGCAAGGCGGCCACGGCCTGGGCCACCTCGGCCAAGACCCTGGGCGGCAACGAGCGGCGCTGATTGCGGCCGGCAAGCACGACGCCCAGGCCCCCTCCCCTGGGCATGGCCGGCGGATTCACCTCATCCGGCCGCAGCGGTTTCGAGGCAAGATGAGCCCAGAAGTCGGCCAGGTTCACGGCCGCGGTTTCCCTGCGGCGCATCCAGCGGAAAGCCAGGGCCGTCCAGGGGTCCTTGAGGTCCTGGCCCGCATCGCTCACGTAGCCGCGCACGCTTTCGGAAGGAAACAACCGCGAGAGCGCGAAGCTCAAGCCCGAGTAGTTCAGGTTGTAGACCTCGTCGAAAGACAGGGCCGCCAGGGTCGCGAATGCCCGCCGGTTGCGCCCGAGGACCTCGGGCATGGACAAGGGCGCGCCTGCGCCGTGAGCCACGATTGCATGAACCGCCGCTTCCGGATAAACAAGCCGGGCCAGATCGGCCAGCGACCCGTCGATGCACAAGTGCACCTCCGTATTTCCGCTTGCCGCGAGGGAGCGCACCAGGCGCTTGCTTTGCACGAGGTCGCCGAAGCGGGCCAGCTGGATGACCAGGAAGCGTCGCATGTCGTCGGATGGCCTGCCAGATGCTTGGGGGTTATCGCCGGTGTTGACCGGTTACCCCATTTGCAGAATGGTCGCAAGGCGGCCCAGGATTTCCCTTTCCGCACTCTTTTGCTAGACTGGTGCTGATGCGATACTACCCCATATTCGTCAAGCTCACGGGACTCGAATGCCTCGTGGTCGGCGCCGGGCAGGTCGGCCGGCGCAAGATCGCCTCCCTGCTCGATTGCGGCCCGGCCCGCGTGCTCGTCGTGGACACGCGCCCGCCGGACGACGAGCTGCGGGAGATAGTGGCCAATCCCGCCGTGGATTACCAGACCCGCGCCTTCCGGCCCGAGGACGTGGACGGCAAATCCATCGTCATCGCCTCCACGGATGACGAGGAGCTCAACTGGTCCATCAGCAATCTGTGCCGTGACAGGCGCATCCCGTGCAACATCGTGGACCAGCCCGAAAAGTGCAGCTTCATCGTTCCGGCCGTGTACCGCCAAGGCGATCTGACGCTGGCCGTGTCAACGGGGGGCTCCAGCCCTGCCCTGGCCAAGAGGATCCGCAAGGACCTTGACGAGTACTTTGGCCGGCATTACGGGGCCTTCCTGGAGCTCATGTCCCGCGTCAGGCCGCTGGTAATCGGCAGAGGGCGTCCCACCTTCGAGAACAGCGCCGTGTTCCGCGAACTCGTGGACTCGGACCTCCTGGAGGCCATGGAGCGCGATGACCGCGAGCGGGTCGTGGAGATCCTGCAACGCATCCTGCCCAAGGAGCTTGAACCGCGCATAGAGGAGCTACTTCGTGGCCTCTGCTGATCTCGTCAGTCTGCTCGTCATCGGCCTCTACCTGGCCGGGACGATTCTGTCCTTCGCAGGCACCTTCGCCACGCGCAAACCCCTGCGCACGGCTGGTCTGGCCTGCGCGGCGGCGGGCTTCGTCCTGCACACGCTGGACATGGGCCTTGTGACGAGCCAGCCCGGCAGTTCGCTGGCCACCGGCGGATTCTACTACAGCCTGTTCGCCTGGCTGCTCCTGCTCGTCTGGTTCCTGGCCTGGTGGCGGCTCAAGCTCGGCTTCCTGGCCTTGACCGTCTCTCCCCTGGCCTTGCTGTTCTACATCTCCTCCCTGCGCATGGCCCCCGCGCAGGTGAGCACGCCCGACACCCTCCTGGGACTGTTCTTCGGCCTGCACATCGGCGCCCTCTTCCTGTCCCTGGCGCTCCTCGCCGTGTCCTTCGGCGCCGGCATGGCCTTCATCCACCTGGAGCGCAAGATCAAGACCAAGGAGCCTCTGACCGGCTTCCGCAAGGACCTGCCCTCGCTGTCCACCTTCGATCGCGCCGTGCACTGGGCCGTGGCCGCGGGCTTCCCGCTCTATACCCTGGGCTTGGCCGCGGGCTTCGCCTGGGCCCGGCTGACCTGGGGCCGCGTGTTCTCCTGGGACATCAAGGAGATCACCTCCATCGGAGTCTGGCTCCTGTACGCTTATCTTTTCCACCAGCGCATCGTCACCGGCCGGCGAGGCAGAAGCACGGCCATCCTGGCCGTCTGGGTCTTCGCCATCGCCCTGCTGTCCATGTTCGGCATCAACCTCCTGACGCCCTCGCACCACAGCTTCACCGCGGTGCAGCCATGAATGCCACAATCCACCTCATAGGCCTCAACCACCGCACAGCCGGCGTGGACGTGCGCGAGAAGTACGCCCTGACCAATGTCGAAGCCTTCGAGAAAAGGCTTGTCCAGGGTCCGTTGCGCGAGGCCATGGCCTTGTCCACCTGCAACCGTGTGGAGATCCTCGCCGTGAGCGACGGCTCGCCGGGGGCAGCCGATCAGATCCTGCATCATTGGGCCGATTCCTGCGAGCAGTCCGTGAGCGGCTTGGTTTCCCATATCTACGCCCATGACGGCGAGCAGGCCGTGGAGCACCTCTTCCGCGTGGCCGGAAGCCTGGACTCGATGGTGCTTGGCGAACCGCAGATCCTGGGCCAGCTCAAGGAGGCCTACCGCAAGGCGGTCGAGCACGGCACGGCCAAGGTCATCATCAATCGCCTCCTGCACAAGGCCTTCTTCGTGGCCAAGCGCATCCGCAGCGAGACGGGCGTGGCTTCCAGCGCCGTGTCCATCAGCTATGCGGCCGTGGAGCTCGCGCGCAAGATCTTCGGCGAGCTGCAGGGCAAGCGGGCCTTGCTCATCGGCGCCGGCGAGATGGCCGAGCTTGCCGCCATGCACCTGCTGGGCGCGGGAATCGAGCATATCTGCGTGACCAACCGCACCTTCTCACGCGCCGAGGAGCTTGCCGCGCGCTTCCGAGGCACGGCCATCCCCTTCGAGAGCCTTTACGCGCGGCTACCCGAGGTGGACATTGTCATCAGCTCCACGGGCGCGCCCGTGGCGGTCATCCGCGCCCGCGACGTGAAGCAGGTGCTCAAGAAGCGCCGCCACAGGCCCATGTTCTTCATCGACATCGCCGTGCCGCGCGACATCGACCCCGACGTGAACCAGATCGAGAACGTATATCTCTACGACATCGACGACCTGCGGGAAGTCGTGGAGGAGAACCTGGCCCAACGCCGCGATGAAGCGGAGAAGGCCGAGGCCATCGTGCGCGAGGAGGTGGTCGCCTTCAGCCAGTGGCTTGGCTCGCTGGAGTTGCAGCCGACCATCGTGGACCTGCTGGCCTCGGGAGAGCGCATCGCCCAGCGCGAGCTGCAGAAGACCCTCAAGCGCCTTGGGCCCGATGCGCCCGAGGAGACGCGCAAGGCCCTGGAGGTGCTTGTGGCCTCCCTGGCCCACAAGCTCTACCACGAGCCCATCATCTACCTTAAGCGCCGCGCCCGCGAGGAAGGCTCCGCCGATCGCTTCGTGCACACCATCCGACGCATCTTCAACCTGGACGGCGAGGAGATCCCCGAGGACGCCCACGCCGGCCGCCGCCAGCCATCGGCGCATCCCATGCCCCCCGAAGGCGCGGATAAGCACCACTAGAGAGCCATGCGCTACTATCTCATCGACGAGCTCTATGAAGAGGACGTGCGGCGCATCGAGAAGGCCCTTGGCGAGCAGGGCTATGCCGGAGGTCTGGAAGGCATCTGGTACCTTCCGGTGCCCGAGGATCTGCTCACTGACGAGCAGCGCGCGCACCTGGGCGAGTGCGGTCCATACATCCTGGCACTGGAGACTGGCGAGACCTGGCTCAAGATGGAGCTTCTGGTCCGCGCGCGCAACAAGCTGCGCTGCTCCTGCCTGGCGTATGCCGCACCGGCGCTGCGCATGCACATGATCGACTTCCTGGACCGCTTCGTCCGCGAGCTGGATATCCCTGTCTAGAGCAGATTGACTTTGAGATGCCCGCTCCGGCGTTGACGGCGCAAGTAAATTGCGCCTACGCCTACGCGGCGGCAAGCCATGCCGGCGCATGGCTTGCAGAGCATTTTCAAAAGCAAGATGCTCTAACCCAAGGCAGCGTAGCTGCGGCATGCTGCGCGAGCAAAGTCCTGCTTCGCCCCTGCCATGCATCGCTCTGGGCCCGACACGAACAGCGCGATGACTCCTCGCCGCCCCTTTGGCACCCTCTCACGACGCGCAAGCCGAGGGGCGGGACATCGCACTTATCGCTTGCCAGGGCATCCACAGACCATATCGGCTCATGGACAATGGTCCTGTTTCATGACATGGAAAGCCTATCGTCCCTACATTTTCCAGGTTTTCCAGCCAAGGACGCAAGTCATGAGCAGGTCCATGGAGGGCATGACGGCTGAAAACGTCGTGTCCAGAATCCTCGGCATCATGAGCGAGCTGAACAGGCTTCAGGACATCGACGCCATACTCGACCGCATTCTGCTCGAAGCGAGGCGGCTATCCAAGGCCGACGCGGGCTCGATCTTCCTCGTGGATGATGGCAAGCTCCGCTTCAGCTACGTGCAGAATGACACGCTCTTCGGGAAACAAGGCTTGTCTCCAGCCGTGTACTCCGACTTCAGCGTGCCCATCGACGAGACGTCCATCGTCGGGTACGCCGCCAAGACGGGCGAGACCCTGGTCATCGACGACGCATACTCGCTGGATACCGACCTGCCCTATCATTTCAACAAGTCCTACGACGAGAAAAGCGGCTACCGCACGACCTCCATCCTGACCATCCCCATGCGTTCCTTCGAGAATCGTCTGCTCGGGGTGATGCAGATCATCAACGCCTTGAATGAGGATGACCAGCCCGCGCCCTTTGGCGAGGACAGCCTCATCTTCCTGCCCCTGTTCGCCAATCACGCCACCGGCGCGGTGGAGCGCGGCAAGATGACGCGCGAGATCATCCTGCGCATGATGCGCATGGCGGAACTGCATGACCCGCGCGAAACAGGCTGTCATGTCCAACGCGTGGGCGCTTTCTCGGCCGAAATCTACCATCGATACGCCATGAACAAAGGCCATTCCGGCGACCAGATCCGCTACATGAAGGGCATGGTCCGCCTGGCGGCCATGCTCCACGATGTGGGCAAGATCGGCGTGCCCGATTCCGTGCTCAAGAAGCCCGGCAAGCTCACGGATGATGAGTTCAAGCTTATGAAGCAGCACACGGTCAAGGGCGCCCGCCTTTTCAGCCAGCCAACTTCCGAGTTGGACAGGCTCTGCGGCGACATCGCCATGCATCACCATGAGAAGTGGGCCGGCAACGGCTATCCCGGCCGCTGGACTCCCGGCGCAGCCCCGGACGAAGGCCCGCAGCCCCTGTCTGGGGAAGGCATCCCCCTAGGCGCGCGCATCGTGGCCCTGGCCGACGTGTACGACGCGCTCATGTCCATGCGCTGCTACAAGGAGGCCTGGCCCGAGGAACGTGTGCTGGAAACCTTGCGCAAGGATTCGGGCACTCATTTCGACCCGGAAGTGGTCGAGGCCTTCTTCCAGATTTACGACATCATCGTGGCGATCCGCGAGAAGTACCGCGAGATTCCAGCCGAGGCAGCCGCAGCCGTCTGATGCGGGCGGTTGTCGAGCCGTTCGCGATCCAACGGAGGGCATGCGGGGGCGCTCCCCCGTGCGCGCCTCTCTTTGGGGCCAGCAACTGAATACGTGGATTGAAAAAGTCGCACATACGACGGGAACGCGAAGAAGGCGGGTCTTTGCGAGCAGCCTGAAGCAGTCTGGCTTTGAGACGCTCGCTCCGGCGTTGACGGCGCAAGTGAATTGCGCCTACGCCTACGCGGCGGCAAGCTCTGCCGACGCATGGCTTGCAGAGCATTTTCAAAAGCAAAAGGCTCTAAAATACGAACCCTATCGCTCTTGGAGGGCGCTGCCCAGCGAATCCAGGAATGGATCGAAGAGGTACTGCAGCACGGTCCGCCGGCCGGTGTGGATATACGCAACGACCCGCATGCCCGGATAGAGGGCGTAACGATCACCACTGCCCTCGAAGTACCCCTGCGTTGTCTCGATGTGCACGCTGTAGAAGGCCCCGCCGTCCGGAGTCACGAAGCTGTCCGGGCTGACGGTGGAAACCCTGCCCCGTAGCGTCCCATAGCGTCGTGCGTCCATGGAGGCGAGCTTGACGACGGCATTCTGGCCCTCGCGCACGAAGCCGATGTCGCTCACCGGCAGCTTGGCTTCCACGAGCAGCTCGCCGCCCGCGGGCACGATGTCGGCCACGCTCATGCCCGGCGTGACGACTCCGCCGATGGTCGTCACGTGCAGGGCCTTGACCGTGCCGCGCACGGGCGAGCGGAGCACCGTGCGCTCCAGGCTGTCGGCCATGCGGCGCATACGCTGGCTCAGCTCGTCCAGCTCGCGCGTGGCGTCCCGCAGCTTGCCGCGCGCGTCCTCCTGGAAGGAATGCCGCAACCTGCGCGCATCCTCGCGGGCCTGGTTCAGAGCCGACTCGGCGCGGGGCAGAGCCGCCTCCTCCTCCTCGATGGCGCTGACCAGCTTGGTCTGCTCCTTGAGGTAGGAAAGGTGCTCATAGCGCGTGGACAGGTTGTCCTTGAGCAGGTCCTCGCTCAGGGCCACTTGCTCGTTGACGAGTTCGAGGTTCTTGCGCAGGTTCCGCAGCCTGGCCTGGCTCTCGGCCACATCCTGCGTGCGCTGCCTGACCCTGTCGTCCAGGGAGGACGCCTCGCTGGCCAGGCGCGTCATGCGCACGGTGAACAGTTCCTGGGCCTGCGCGACCCTGTCCGGGCACAGGCTGACGAGATCCTCGCCGAAGCTGGGCGCCTGAAGGCCCTGGACCTCCGCCTCCAACCGCGCGATATCCACGCGCAGCGATTGCATGCGCACTTGCAGCTCGTCCACCCCGGAGCCGCTGGCCGTGGATTCGAGGACCACGATGGGCTGTCCCTCCTCCACTTCGGCGCCTTCGGCCACGAGGATCTCACGCACGATGCCGCCTTCCAGGTGCTGCACGGCCTTGATCTTGCCGCGCGGCACGACCTCGCCGCCAGCGGAACTGACGATGTCGAGCTTGCCCACGGCGGCCCAGATCACGAGCGCCAGGAGCAACAGCCCGAGCAGCCGCGCCAGGATCGTGGCTCCCCGGGCCTCCACGGCTTTTTCGATGGCTTGCTCGCGCGCGTCCATGTCACTGCCTCGCAAGGGCGGGCTTGGCGCTGGCGATCTCCAGGACTCTTACCGCGGGCACCGGCTTGACGCTCAGGTCCATATGGATGCGCGCGCCATGCACCATGGATGAGTCATGGGCCAGGACGACCACGGTCACTCCGCGCCTGGAAAGCTCGGCGAGCACCTTGGCCACGGCTGACCGGCCTTCGGCATCCAGGCCGTCGAACGGCTCGTCGAAGACGGCCAACATGCCCTCGGTGGCCAAGGCTCGGGCCAGAGCGATGCGCCGCCGTATTCCTTCGGAAAAAATCTTGCCCCCGGCCATGACCCGAGTCTCCAGCCCCTCCGGAAGACTGTCCAGCCAACGCTTGAGGTCCGCGGCTTCCAGGATGGCTCCCAGGCGCTCTTCGGCCAATCCCGGGTTGGGCATGAGGATGTTCTGGCGGATGGTCGCGTTGAGCAGTTGCGGATCTTGCGGGAAGTAGATGATCTGCGACCGCCACCAAGCCGGCGCGAGCTGGCGCAGGTCCACGCCGTCCGCGAGCACTTGCCCGCGCGACGGGTCCATGAGTCCACACAGGATGCGGGCGAAAGTGGTCTTGCCCGCGCCGTTGCGCCCCGTGACGAGCAGCGCCGAGCCAGTGGGAAGGCTCAAGGACAGGGATTCAAAGAGCGGCCCGCTGTCGCCGGGGTACATGAAGGCCAAATCCTTGAGCTCGATGGCGCCGCTGTAATTCCTGATCGCCGCGCCGGACTCGGCCTCGCGAGGCAACCGGCCAAGCTCCGCCAGCCCGCGCAAGGCATCGTCCGCGCGGGCGAGGCTGCTCCCGGCCGCCAGGAAACCCGCCACAGCCTGGAATGCGTTGGAGCCGAGGATGGAGGCCCCGAACAGCGCGCCGATGCTCAGCTTGCCCATGACCACGAGCTTGGCGCCCACGGCGAAGAGCAGAACCTTGAGCAGGATGGCCGTGGCCTGGATCAGGTTTTGCGACAGGCCCTTGGCCGAGCCGAGGCTGTGGCGCAGGGTGAGCATGCGCTCCAGCTGCTCGTGCCAGACCTGGCGGAGAAAAGGCAGGGCCCGGAATGCCCGCACGGCTTCCGCGCCGTCCAGGGCCGAGAGCGTCAGCCCGCGATGCGCCGCCGACAGATCCTGGATTTCCGCGGCCGGGGCTTTGGCCGAGGCCAGGGAGATCAGTCCCATGGCCAGCACAGCGGCCAGGGCCACGAGAACAATGAGCGCCAAGGCAGGATGGAGCAGCCAAATGGCGATGATGAACAGCAGGCAGAACGGCAGATCGAGCACGGCCAAGATATTGGCCGGAATCATGGCCGATTCCACGGTTTGCAGGTTGCTCAGGATCTCCTGGCGCTTGGCCGGCGGCATGCGCGAGAGCGGCAGGGCGCGGGCCGTGGCCAGGATGTCCAGGGTCCGCGAGGCCAGCCGATAATCCGGCAGGGCGCTCACGGCCTCGGCCAGCTTCAACCTGGCCTGGCGGAACAGGAGCAGGAGCGTCACGGCCACGAGCATGCCCGCCGTGAGCGTGGCCAGCGTGCCGTCGAAGCCGAAGGTCACGTAGCGGTTGAGCACCTGGATGGTGAACACCGGCGATGCGAAGGCCAGCACGTTGATGCACAGCGAGGCGGCCAAAAGCTCGGCCGTCAGCCGTGGCCGGCCCCGTAACCGCCGCAAGAGCTCACGCATGGATTATCTGGCTCCGGGCCTCATCCCAAAACGTCTGGCGATATGTCATTGGCCTGAAGCTCCGTGGAGCCTGAGAATGTGGCCAGGATTTCGTACCCATCCTCGCTGCCGTTGGAATCGTGGATGAGCCTGTGCACGTTCGCTTCGGAATCGTAGTCATAGATGAGGCACGCATCTCCGTTAGCCCAACTGCCGTTCGAATCATTCACGTTCGTACCCGTGTAGATCTCATTGATGCAGAAGAAATTGAAATCTGAAATGATGGAGCTTTCTAGATAGGAATCCCATCCTTCCAAAAGCAACATATCCTCGCCTGAAACGAAATCAGTGATGTAATCTCCCTGAACGCCCGCACTGGCCACGTTTTCTTCGATGTACAGACCATCGCCTTCAAAATATAAAAATGTGTCCGCCCCTTCCCCGCCCGTGAGCGTGTCCTGGCCAGAGCCACCACTTATGAAGTCATCACCGCCGCCACCATCTATGGTGTCATTGCCGCCTCCACCCCATATATAATCGTCACCAGAAAGCCCCTTTAGATAGTTATCCAAATCATTGCCTTCAATGTTATCCGAAAACCTGGATCCTTCCACGTTGTGAATATTAAAAAAGACATCAGATTCTTCATACTCGCCCGTAAAGCTTCCATTACTGCCGTCGTATATTGGACCGCGCCAAGCCTCGCCAGAATAGTCATCTTCACTACCCAAATACACCACAACACCTTTATCTTCATAAGTCTCTTGTAGTGATGCATAGCTCACCCAGTTATCACCAGAGCCACCATCAAGATAATTGTTGCCAGAGCCACCGTCCAAGGTGTCGTCGCCGTCGCCGCCCTCAAGGGTGTCGTTGCCGTCGCCGCCGTATAGGATGTTGTCACCCTCGCTGCCCAGGATGGAGTCGTCCCCGGCCGAGCCGATGGCGTGCTCGATGGAGAACAGGATGTCTGACTCGCTTTCATCGTTGGTGAAGGCGTACTGGGCGCTGCCCGAGAGGTTGATCGTCCAGCCGGCCTGGGAGTAGGCATAAGAAACGCTATCCTGGCCCTCGCCGCCATCGAGCAGGTCGTCGCCCGTACCGCCCACGAGCAGGTCATTACCAACCCCGCCGTAAAGCTCGTCATCGCCCGCGCCGCCGTCGAGAAAGTCGTTGCCGTCGCCTCCATCGAGGCTGTCGTCGCCTTCACCGCCCAGGAGCGTATCGTTGCCGCCGTTACCATACAGCATGTCGTCGCCGGCCAATCCCAGAATCCGCTCGGACGCATTGGAGCCAAAAATGGTGTCGTTCCCGTCGCTTCCCATGAGGGTGGCGACAAGGTTGCCGGGAAGGGACTCCCCGGCGGACCTGGTCAGGAAATTTTCGATGCGGACTCCTTCGCGGAGCGTCTCCAGCCAGCTCCTGTCGAGATCTCCCTGCTCGTTGACGGCAGCCGGAATGATGCCGGTCAGAAGAGTGATAAGCTCTGGCGGGACTTCAATTGTCGATTGTTGAGATTGTTCCTGCGAGAACTGGAAGGATTGCGGGGGCTGCGCCTGCGTGTCGCTCGAGCCTTCCCCTGACGTATCCGAAGCAGGCGGGGCATTCCGGGGGTCCGCTGGAGCCACTTCCCGGTACTCCTGGAAGAGTTGGTCGGACAGAGACCTGCGCTCCTCGGGAGTAAAGGCCGAGAGGTCGATGTAATCCCGGAGCTCGTTCTGGGTGAACAGACGCACCATGCCCATGCCGGACGGCGTCATCTCGACCATCATGTACGAATCGGAGATGACACGCTGATCGCCGGAGTGAAAACGGACGATCATGGTATGGAAGCCTTGCGGCATGCCATGCAGCGGAGAATCCAGGCCGCCGAGGGAGGGGTTCTCGATGTCCTGGACGCCGTGCTTCTCCGAGAGGCGGCTTATGGAGTGGAAGGTCGTCGTCCCGCGGATGCCGATGGTCGCCAGTGGCGAGGACAGATTGAAGCCCTCGGGATTCTGCTCGACGATCTTGCCGGTCACGGTGCGAAAGGAGCCCTCCACCATATTGAACATGAGCGAAGCGGCGCCCTTGTCTCCTCCGAAGACATACTCGTCAAGCTCGATACGGGAATTCTCGCCCTGGGAGAGCAGCGTATCGTCCTTGAAGCGTATCTCGACCTTGCCGCCATCGGCGGTGACAATGGTTTCGCCTTCGAAGACCTTGCCGCCTTCGGCCAGGGGGCGTTTTCCCCCGTCCGACTCGGCGAAAGCCGTCCCAGCAGCCTTGACAACGGTTCCAATGGCGGCGCGGGTTTCGCTCATCGCTTTTATCCTTTCCGCGGGCTCGCGGCTTCAGGGTTCAACCGGCCCATGGCATAGAGCAATTCGTAGGCGGCTTTGACCGTTTCGGCCTTGGCCGCGGCCAGGTTGCTCTGGGCGTTGATGTAGTCGACCTCTCCGCTGAGCACGTCGAGCAGCGAGCGTTTGCCGAGCCGGCGTTCCTTGCGGGCCAGATCAAGGAACTCGTGGAGGATGTCCACCTGGACGGACAGGTATTCCGCGCGCTGGATGGAGGTCTGGTAATTGCTCCAGGCGATGCGCGCCTGCTGCTCAACCTGGCGCTTGAGGTCATCCAGGCTGCGCCGAGCGCCGAGGCGCTCGGCCTTGGCCGATTCGAGCGCGGCCTTGTCCGCCCCACCGGAATAAAAATCATATCGTAACTCCACAAGCGCCCGGGCCTCGGTCCGGACCCCGCTGACGCTGAGCTCGTTCTCCCTGCGGGTCGCATCGGAGGCCAGGTCGATGACCGGGAAGAACCTGGAGCGGGCGACATCCACGTCGCCTTCGACGGCCTCGATGTTCTTCATGGACGCGAGCACTCTGGGGTTGCGCTCCAGGGCGACGGCCACGGCCTTGTCCACGCTCTGGGGCAGGGCTGCCGTGGGAATTTCCGGCATGACGAAGCGCTGGATCATCTCACTCGTGGGCTCGAGCATATAGATGGCCTTGAAGTAGCTTAGGGCGTTGGCCAGGTCGCCCTCCCCGGCGATCCTGCGGACCAGGGCCGCGGAGAGCTGCGATTTCGCCTGGAGCACGTCCGAGGAGAGGCCCGCGCCTCGTTGAACCAGCGCTTCCTCGATGCCGGTCTGCTGCTTGATGTTCTGCTCGCTGCGCATGGCGAAGCCAAGCACGCGGAAGGCCCTCAGCACATCAACGTACGCGCGGATGCCGGCCAGGAGCACTTCCTGGCGGATCGCCTCCAGGGATTGTCCCGCCTGTTCGTATCTGGCCAGGGAGCCGCCGATGGCCCCGCCCGTGCGGCCGAAGTCGTACAGGAGCTGCGTCAGGCGCAGGCTCTGCATGTTCTTGAGCTTGGAGCTCTCGTCAACGTCCACGTCCAGCTCGCCATCATCTGGCCTGTCGATGTACTCGTATCCGCCATCGGCGAACACGCCGAGGCGAGGATACCAGCCGGACCACGCCCGTCTGTACTGCTGCTGGGCCGACTCCGCGCGTGCGGCGGCGGCGAGGATGCGGTCATGGGAAGTCACGAGCCGAGAGAGGAGGGACGGAAGATTCAGGTCCGTCTCCTTGATTGGCTGATCCTGGGGCGAGGCGACCTGAGCCTGGACCGGAGACGGAAGACCGACCACGAAGAACAGCGCAAGCACAAAAGGCCTGAGAAAAGGTGCATGGACCATGGGCCAGCGACTCCGGTTATTTCGAGGTGCCGAGACCTGTGGCGCACGGCCGCGACTGGTGGGGTGATACGCGAAGCGGAAACTCCCGTCGCCAGGCGTGCTGAACGTGCCCACAAGCTCCCCTTCAGCATGGCGAGCCGCGCCAACGGATAACTATGTGGAATAGTCAATGATTAACTAACAAATCCCGTCATGTGTGTAAAGGTCAAGCCTTCCAAAAATAGTATTTATTTTCAACTGCTTGATTTACGGCAAAGCCACGTCACGGCACATCCCGAACCATGTTAACCAGCCCTTGGGCATTGAGGCCATTCATCTCGGTCGACATGCATGGCACGACCCTGTGAACAAGCCATAAGGCACCTGAACCCAATTGCATGCACGGCTTACCGAAGTCATTCGGCAAGCAGGTCGAAGGAGAATTCATCCTTACAACCCCTGACGGGAGCCAGTTGTTGTCCAATTGAAAAAAAGATACGTTCCATCAAAATCAATAGCGACCTCGGACCCATCGCTTGGCCCAAGCAGAGGACATCTCTCCATGCGCACCTTGTTGTCCTGGTTCCGCTCGGGCCAGAAGCCGATGCTCCTGTCGGCCGGCACGTTGCTCGTACTGGCTTTGGGGGCGCTGTACATCATCCACCCGGTTTTTCTGCAATTCATCGACTTCAAAATCTATGATCTCCTGCTCAGGAAGCGGCAGACACCGCCTGTCACGGGTCAGGTGGTCATCGTCGACCTGGATGAGCGCAGCCTTGCCGAGTATGGCCAGTGGCCCTGGCCGCGTTACCGCCTGGCCCTGCTCGCCGAGCGCATCCGGCAGCAGGGGGCTTTGAGCCTGGGCCTGGACATCCTCCTGGCCGAGCCCGATAGGACCTCTCCCGTGGTGCTCAGGCAGGAGTTCAAACGGGATCTCGGCCTGGATATGGTTTTCTCGGGGCTGCCCGCCGCCCTGGAGGACAACGACGCCTTGCTGGCGCGAATCCTCGGCGCTGGGCCATATGTACTAAGCTTCTATTTCGATTTCTCCGTAGGCGCTCGCAAAGCCGTGACCACCGCCGGCTTCGCCAACCTTCCGACCTTGGACCTGGCCATCGCCAAGGCCGGCGATGCACCCGAGCCCGGCAAGACCCTGCTCCAGCCCGGTCAAGCCATCACGCCGCTGCCGGAGCTTGCCGGCGCGGCCAGGCGTTGCGGCTTCTACAACACGCTCACGGATTTCGATGGCGTGGTGCGCCGTGCGCCGCTGATCATCGGCTTCGAAGGCAAGTACTATCCAAGCCTGGCCTTGGCCGTGGTCCTGGAGGCCATGGGTGGCGGCAGCCCCCTGCTCAAGGTCGGGCCGCTGGGGCCCGAGGGGCTCAAGCTGGCCAAGGGAGTGACCCTGCCCCTGGACCCGCAGGGCAGCCTGCTGGTCAACTATCGCGGTCCGGCCCATGCCTTCCCGCATATCAGCGCGGCGGACGTGCTGGCCGGCACGGCTCCGGCCGGCGCTTTCGCCGGCAAAATCGTGCTCCTGGGCACCTCGGCGGCCGGCCTGCTCGACCTCAGGGCCACCCCGTTCGGTCCCGATTATCCCGGCGTGGAGGTGCACGCGACTATCGTGGACAGCATCCTCGGGCAGGACTTCATCGTCCGCCCCGACTGGGCCCCAGGCGTCGAACTGGCCCTCCTGCTGCTCACGGGCCTCGGCACGGTGCTGCTCATGACCTTCATCGCCTCCAAGCGCATGATCATTCCCTTGGGCTTCGTGGGCTGGGCAATCTGGTGGGGCTCGGAGCACCTGCTCACGGTCCGGGGCATGTACCTTTCGCCGCTATACTCATATCTCTCCTTCGGCTTGTCCTTCGTGCTGCTGACCTTTCTCAAGTTCATGCACGAGGAGCGGCAGCGCCGCTTCCTGCACACGGCATTCTCGCGCTACGTGGCCCCAGCCGTGGTCTCGCAAATCGTGCGCTCGCCCCAGGCCCTGAGCCTGGCGGGCGAGGAGAAGGAAGTCACCATCCTCTTCTCGGACATCCGCTCCTTCACAAGTCTTTCCGAGAAGCTCACGCCAAGCCAGGTCAGCGAGTTGCTGCGGTCCTATCTTACGCCCATGACGCGGCTTATCACCGAGGAGCTCGGCACCCTGGACAAGTTCATCGGCGATGCCATCATGGCCTTCTGGAACGCGCCGCTGGACGTGGAAGGCCATCCCGCCAGGGCGCTCCGGGCGGCCTTGCGCATGCTCGATGCCCTCGCGGCCCTGAACGACGATTTCGAGAGACGCTTCGGGCTGCGCCTGAACATCGGCATCGGACTGCACACGGGCACGGTCCGCGTGGGCAACATGGGCTCGGACGACCTCTTCGACTACACGGTCATCGGCGACGGCGTGAACTACGCCTCGCGCCTGGAAGGGCTGACCAAGTTCTATGGTGTGCCCCTGGTCTGCTCCGAGGAGGTCGCGCGCCGCTGCCAGGGCCAGTTCACCTTTCAGGAGCTCGACCGGGTCAAGGTCAAGGGCAAGCAGCAGGTCTCGACCATATTCGCGGCTCTGGACGCCGGCAGCCAAGGCCACGCACGCGAGATCGAGGAGCACGCGCGCGCTCTCGCCCTCTACCATGCGCGCGACTTCGGCGCGGCTGCCGAGGTCTTCGCGGATCTGGCCGTTACGCATCCCGGCAAGCGGCTCTACGCCCTTTACATTGAACGCTGCCGCGACCTGGCTCGCGACGGCGTGTCCGAGGATTGGGACGGAGTGTTCATCCACACGGAAAAATGAACCCGGGGAGCGGCATGCGCGTCCTGTTCATCCATCCCAACTTCCCTGCCCAATTCCGGCACCTGGCCACGGTCCTGGGCAGGGATCCAGCCAACAAGGTCGTCTTCGCCACGAGGAGCGAGCGGCCAGAGTGGGCCATTCCCGGCGTGGAGAAACACCTCATCGGGCCGGGAAGCGCTGAGGATAAGAGGGCCAGGACCACGCATCCCTTCGCGCGCGGCTTCGAGGATGCCGTGCGCAGCGGCGAGGACACGGCGCGCGCCCTGGGCGAACTTAGGAATAAAGGCTTCATCCCGGACGTGGTCTATGGCCACTCGGGCTGGGGCGCGACCATGTTTCTTAAGGACGTCTTCCCGGACGCGGCCTTCCTGGCCTACTTCGAATGGTTCTATCGGGCGCGGGGCTCGGACGTGGACTTCGATCCCGCCGAGCCGCCGACTTGGCAGACGGTGGCCACGGTGCGCGCCAAGAACGCCTCCATCCTGCTGGACCTGGAGAGCTGCGATTTCGGCTACTCGCCCACGGCCTGGCAGCGTTCGCAATTCCCGCGCGAGTTCCGGCACAAGATCGCCCTCATCCACGACGGCATCGACACCGATTATTTCCGGCCAGCCTACGAAGGAGAGCCTCCGCTGGAGCTTGCGGGCATCGACCTGTCCGGCGCCAGGGAACTCGTGACCTACGCCACCCGAGGCATGGAGCCCTACCGGGGCTTTCCCCAGTTCATGGAAGCCGCCGCCCTGATCCTCAAGCAGCGGCCCGGCTGCCACATCGTGGTCGCGGGGAGCGACCGGGTCTGCTACGGCAAGCGGCTGCCCGAGGGCCAGAGCCATAAGCAGCAGGCGCTTAAGCGGCTTGATCTCGATACCTCCAGGCTGCACTTCCCAGGGGCGCTGCCCTACGGCCAATACAAGCGGCTGTTGCAAACCTCGAATGCGCACGTCTACCTGACGCGGCCCTTCGTGCTCTCGTGGTCGCTCCTGGAGTCCATGTCCTGCGGCTGCCTTGTGGTGGCCTCGGACACGCAGCCGGTGCGCGAGGTCATCCGCCACGGGGTCAACGGCCTGCTGGCGCCCTTCTTCTCGCCCGAGCGCATCGCCGAGACAGTGGTCCAGGCCCTGGAGCGCAAGGATGATCTGCGCCCCCTGCGCGAGGAGGCCAGGGCCACCATCGAAGGCCGCTTCGCCTTGCGCCGGCTCATGCCCGCGCACCTGAATCTCCTGCGGGCGGTGCTCCGTAGCAAGATTCACCCTTCCGCCGGCCCTAGACCCGGGGCTGCCGCCCGAAACCCCGCCTCAGCTTGACCCTGCCGCCGGCAAGGCCGGCGAATGGTTGCCTGTCCAGATCGTAGACGCCCCGCCGCGCGACCGGACCCGCATGGCGCCGGAACAGCAGGCGCGCATTGACCCTGAGAGGCTTTCTCATTACTTGACCAGGGGAAGTCCAACAACTTCAACTTGCAATGGTGCGTCCGTCGGCCGCATGACGTGCGACTGCCCGGGGGAGGGAGGCGCGTGGCCGCCCAGTCCGATGGATCCTGCGGGGTAGATGCATGCGCGTGCGATTCTGGGGCGTGCGGGGCTCCATTCCCGTTTCAGGCAAGGCCTATGAACGGTTCGGCGGCGAAACTCCCTGCATCGAGGTCCTCGGGAGCGGCTCCAGTTCCCTGATCATCGATGCCGGCACCGGATTGCGCGGACTCGGCAACCGTCTGGCCGCGAGCGAGCCTGGCGACATCCACCTTTTGCTGACCCATTTTCATTGGGACCACATCCTCGGCCTGCCCTTTTTCAGGCCGCTATACGACTCCCGCTTCAGCATCACCATCCATGGGCCAACCGAGCCCGAGCTGATCGAGGAGGCCTTATCCGTGCTCATGCGCCAGCCTCACTTCCCGGTTCCATGGGAGCGCATCCGGGCCCGGCTGTCATTCATGCGGGTGCCCCTGTCCGGCACTGACATCGCCGGATTCGCCATAACGGCCATTCCCCTGCGCCATCCTTCTCCAGGTCTGGGGTACGGCCTGGAGGACGAATCAGGCAGGTTCGTATTTCTAACGGACAACGAACTCGATGCCGAGCACGACTCGCGGATGGAAAAGTATGTCGCCTTCGCCGGCAAGGCCGACTTGCTCGTGCACGACGCAGAATACACCGAAACCGAGTACGCCATGCGGCGCGGCTGGGGCCATTCAAGCGCGGACAGGGCCCTCGGCCTGGCCCTCTCCGCCGACGTGCGGCGTTTCGCCCTGTACCATCACAATCAGGATCGGGCTGACGCCGAGGTCGAGGCCATGGCCGAACAGTGCCGGCAAGCCGCGATAAGGACGGGCTCAAGCCTCGATTGTTTCGCCGCGGCACAGGGCCAGGAGGTCGAGTTCTGATGCCTGTCCGCAACCGGTGCTCCCGGCTTGGCCTCTCGCTCACGGCGGCCGCCGCGAGCAGACTGCCTCCCACACGGCGCCGCATGGTTGCCGGGTCCGCCTTTGACGGCTAGACCAGACGCACGCCCGGCCATGTCCGTGGCATGCTCACCTCGGAGGATCTCCATGCGCCTGCCGTCTCGACTTCAGGACCTGCCGCCCAAGGCGGCCCGCCTCTGCCTGGATGTCGAGCGTTTCACGCGCCACGGCCTGGGCTTGAATCTGAAGGGGAAATCCCTGCTCGTGGCCTTGTCCGGCGGGGCCGATTCCACCGCCCTGCTCTGCTGTCTGCACTACCTCTCTCCACGTCTCGACGCGCGCATTTTGGCGGCGCACGTGGATCATGGGCTGCGGCCCGAATCGGGCCGGGATGCCGATCATTGCCGCGACTTGTGCGCTGCTCTGTCAGTGCCCTTGCGCACGGTGCGGCTGGACGTGGCCGGACTTGCCAGACAGGGCCGCACCGGTATCGAGGAAGCCGGCCGCGAGGCGCGCTATGGATTCTTCCGACAGGTTCTGGCCAAAGAAGGGCTCGACCTGCTGCTCACGGCGCACCAGCTCAACGACCTGGCCGAGGATGCGCTCATGCGCCTCATCCGGGGCGCGGGCTGGCCCGAGCTGGCCGGCATGCCCGCCCATGATCCGGAGCGCCGGCTCCTGCGGCCTTTGCTGCTCACTCCCGGCGCCGAGCTGCGCGAATTCCTGAAGCTGATCGGCGCTCCATGGCGCGAGGACCCCAGCAACGTGGATCAGGCTTTCCTGCGCAATCGCGTGCGCCACTCCATTCTGCCTCTGTTCCTGCGGGAGAATCCGGGCTTCTTGGAATCCATCGCCCGGCTGTGGCGCATAGCCGCGCTTGACCGCGAGTTCTTCGGCGGCTTGAGGGCAGGCCTTGAAATCCACCATGACACCGAGACGAATGAATTCCGTCTGCCGCTGGACAGACTGCTGGAGCTCCACCCGGCCGTGAGACTGAGGGTGTACAAGAGCCTGCTCGATGCCCTCGGGCCTGGGCAGGCGCTATGGGAGAATCTTACGCGTCTGGAGGAGGCCGTGAAATCCAGGAGCACCGGATCGGTGATCGAATTTCCCGGAGACAAGCAGATAGCAGTCGAGCACAAGGATTTGGTCTGCCGTATCGCGGCCAGGTCCTCGCCCTTGCACCCCCCATCCCGTCGAGACTCGCGTTGACACGCAGCCTGCTTCGATAAGTGAAACGGCCCAACGGTCTCCTGGGGCTCGGCGTAGCGCCCCAGGAGACCGCGGGCGTGGCCTTCTTCGCGCACATCGGCGGGTTCGTGTTCGGCTTGGCCATGCCCCTGGTGTTCATGATCCTCGTGCCGCAGCCGCCTCGCTCCAGGCGCAGGCAGCAGATGATCCATGCGCGGGCCGGCAGGCGCGGGCGACGGGGATAGGCGATCAGAAGGTCAAGCTCAAGGCGAGGCCCAGCATGAGCGTCTCGTTCTTGGGCTCCCAGACGTAGTATCGCTGCTCGACCACGGTAGTATCCGGATCATCCGGGCCGTTGATGATGGTCCGCTTGCTGTCCCCGACCCACCAGTAGCGCGCGAAGGCCTCCAGGGTGAGAAAATGGCTTTGCCCGATGGGCCAGGTCGCGAATGCCGCGCCGCGCACCCCATGCCCGGAGCCGAAATCCTGGCCGTTTTCGGCATCATCCCAGCTCGCGCTCACGTCGCTCAAGTGCGAGCTGACCCAGCCCTGAAGAAACAGGTCGTATTCGCCGCGCATGCCCACGACGGCGGACCTGTCGAGCTTCCAAGCGGCCTCCAGGCCCATGGGGGCGAAGAGGTAGCGTATCTCGCGGCGATATCCGCCCGAGACCTGAACCCGATCGAACCAGTAGCGGTATCCAAGGCCAAAATATGGCGTCACACGCCAGTCCCGGCCAAGCAGGTCGTAGCCGATGGTGCCCCGCTCCTCGGTGACCATATCCACCGTGTCCGCCGTGAGCGGCGTGCCGTCCTGGTACTCGCCGTCGTAGGTGAGCACCCCGCCGAACAGCTCGGCCTGGGCGTCGAGGACGATGCCGGGGGCGTCAGGCCTGAATCTCGCCCGCACGCCTATCCCAGGCAGAAATCCGTATTCCCGCATGAGCCCCGGTTCCTCATAATCGAACCAGGCCACGGCTAGGTTGGCCTCAATGCCTTTGGGGCGGAGCGGATCAGCGGATCCGGCAAAGGAAGGATGCGCGCCAAGGAACGCAAGCAGCAGAATGGCCACCGGCACGAGGACGCGGGGATGAGTCTCGGATGCAAGCCCGCGGAACGTTTCTCCCTGAGCATCACGGCAAGTCAAGGCCGGCCTGTCCGCGCGCCTGTCCAGGCGGGCGCTTGGACAGGCCGGTTCTTCCAGCACGCTCACCGCCATAAGATGACGAATCCCCTTTCTTACGAGTACCGGGCAAGGGCTCGGCTCCACCGGCTCTAGAAGCCGATGCTCACCCGCAGACCATACATGGCCGTGCTGTTGTGGGGCACCGAATATTCGTATTCGGTCTCTGCCGCCGCGGTTCCGGGATCATCCCCTCGAAGGGTGGTCGAGTTGCTTTTCATGCTTACCCAGTAGCGGAAAAAGGCCTCCCATGTCAGCTTTTTCCCATTCGAAAGCTGCGTGGTGTAGAAGGCGGAGTTGTTCAATCCGAATCCGCTTCCAAAGTCCTTGGTGTTATGCGCGTCCTGGTAATCGGAGTCCACTTCCTCAAGATAGGTCGAAATCCACCCCATCAAAATGGGGGCGAACTCGCTTCGTATGCCGAACTCGTCCTTATGGCCGGCATCGAAGCCTATCTCCATGCCCATGGGGAAATAGAGGAACCTGGACCAGCGGGGATACCCCTCTGAGTCCTGCACGTCGTCAAACCAATAGCGCGCCCCTAATCCGAAATACGGCATGAGGCGGCTGCGGCCGATTAGGAAATCGACCCCCATGAGGGCCCGGACGTTGCCGAGCAGATCGGCTGAACCCGTATGCAGCGGCTGGCCGTCCAAGCTCTTTCCGTCATATGTCAACAAGCCGCCCAGCAGGTCTCCTTCAAACATCAGCGCAGGGTATGCATTCCACAGATGCTTGGCCGGCACCGAGAGCTTGGCTTTCAGGTCCACTCCCTCCAGAAAGCCGTACTGGGTAATATCGGACTCGTTGTAGCCGAACCAGGCCAGAGCCAGACCGACATCGACGCGGGAGTACTGCACCGCCTTGCCCTCGCGGGCATCCGCAGGAACTTCGAAGGAGGCGAGTAGCAGGCAGGCAAGCGCCAGACAAAGCGTTCGCGGCATGGCCTTCCTCTGAAGGACTTTGACGAAACAAGACAAAGCCCTGATGGTTTGGCCCAGTGGGAGTCCTCCTCCAGGCGAATGGAGCAACTATGGAGAGACTGAATCAGTTTCCTTGTCAATACTGCCGCGGCCTGGAGCCTGTCAATGCATCGCGCTGCACATGCGGCTTGGCGGAACAGAAGCATGCTCACGCCCGATCATCAGCTTGCCTGAGCGATCTCACGATGCAGCTCGAATTGCATGGTTGCCGCGAAGGCTTTCCCGCGCTCTCATCCTCTTTCTCCTTGCAGGTGGGCGGCGCAACGCGTAGGCACGCTTCATCGGCAAAATTGGCGCACCCCGTCCCATGATCAGGGAATTCACCCATGCAGCCAGGAGATGCTCAATTTTGATGATTTAAACGGGTTGCCAGATTGATCGGAAACGCTGCACGGGACCTGACTTCAATTGGCCCGCGCCAGGCTCATAGACGGGCACGGCGGAGGGGAAACCAGGGCAAGCCTGACTTTGTGACTCGCCACCTGACTCGCGGGCCGGCGCAAAAGGCTCCAGGAATCATTCCGCCATGCCCGAAAGTCTGCCGCGCCTCTCCATGTGCGCCCGTCGGACAGAGAAGATGTCGTACTTCCCATGCATTGACACTGCTTGCATGAGAGGATAAAAGCTTGTGAAATTTGAAACAATAGGAGGCCGTTCGTGAATATTTTGACCTTCGGACCTAATGGAAGTGGCAAGGGCACCCAGGGCTCTCTTGTGAAGCAGAAGTATGACCTCGACCACATCGAGTCCGGCGCCATCTTCCGCAAGCACATCGGCGGCGGGACCGAGCTCGGCAAGAAGGCCAAGGCCTACATCGACCGCGGCGAGCTGGTTCCCGACGACATCACCATCCCCATGGTTCTGGATGTGCTCAAGAACTCCAGCAAGAACGGCTGGCTGCTGGACGGCTTCCCCCGCTCCATCGTGCAGGCCCAGAAGCTGTGGGACGCCCTCCAGAAAGATGGCGTGAAGCTCGACTACGTCATCGAGATCCTTCTGCCGCGCGAGGTGGCCAAGAACCGCATCATGGGCCGCCGCCTGTGCGACAAGGACCCCAACCACCCGAACAACATCTTCATCGACGCCATCAAGCCCAACGGCGACAAATGCCGTGTCTGCGGCGGCAACCTCAAGGCCCGCTCCGACGATCAGGACGAGGTCGCCATCAACAAGCGCCACGACATCTACTACGATACCAACACCGGCACCCTCGCCGCCGCCTACTTCTTCAAGGACAAGTGCAAGCAGGGCGGCTGCAAGTACATCGAGCTCAATGGCGAAGGCAGCATCGACTCCATCAAGCAGACGCTGCTCTCGCAACTGGCCTAAAGCACATCATCCTCACACGCGCGGAGAGGGAAGGCCGGTAAGGCCTTCCCTCTCCGCTTTTTCTGGCGCTTCCCTTTTTCTTCCCGCGACGATATTGTCCGGCCTCGCTTCGCTCATGCAGGAAAGAGCCCGGACGCATCCCCCTGGTCCATCCGGCCCGCTGTCCGTGGATCTCGGGGACCATCCGCCTCTTCCACCATCTTATCGTGCGGGACATGGCCCCGGCCGGGTCACGCTGAACATGGAGACACACATGCCAAGCATTCATATCGACTATGCCCGGTGCGATGGCGACGGCATTTGCGCCGACGTCTGCCCCAGCAGGCTTTACGTCATGCGCGGAAACCGGCCCGAGACCATCAAGGGCGCCGCCGAGAGGTGTATCGCCTGTGGTCACTGCGTGGCCGCATGCCCCAAGGCCGCCATCTCCCTGGAGGGCATGAGTCCCGACGAGTGCATTCCCGTGGAGCCTGGCCTGCGCATCAGCTCCGACGCGGCCGAGCACTTTCTCATGCGCCGACGCTCGGTCCGGGCCTACAAGGATAAGGCCGTGCCGCACGATGTGCTGGAAGAGATTCTGGACATGGCGCGCTGGGCCCCCTCGGCCACCAACAGGCAGCCGGTCCAGTGGATCGTGTTCGAGAAGCCGGAAGGGGTGAGGCAGGTCGCCGCAATCGTGGCCGGCTGGATGCAGGAGATGATGGCCCAGGACATGGAGGCGGCCAGGAGCTACCGCCTGCCCGGAATAGTGGCCATGTTCCAGCAGGGCCAGGACCTGATCTGCCGCGGGGCGCCCCATTTGCTCCTGGCCCATGCGCCGGCCGGTGTGCCCTTCATGGCCCAGGACTGCACTGCGGCCATCACCTATGTCGAGCTGGCTGCCCTGTCGCGCGATCTGGGGACCTGCTGGGCCGGTTTCGTCACCTGGGCGGCCAATGCATCGACCGCCTTGCGCGACTCCCTGGAGCTGCCCAAGGGTAATCAGGTTTATGGCGGGCTCATGCTCGGCCATCCCAAGTACCGCTACCGCCGGATACCCGAGCGATTCGAACAGGTCGTGCGCTGGCGCTAGGCATTTGCTTTTGAAAATGCTCCGCAAGCCATGCGTCGGCATGGCTTGCCGCCGCGCAGGCGGCGCAATTCACTTGCGCCGTCAACGCCGAAGCGAGCGTCTCAAAGTCAATCTCCCCCCGGGGCGCCGTGACGGCGATGAGAAGGCCGAGCCTTCGGTTGCGCCAGCCCGGCGGACAGGCCGCATGCCGAAGCGTCCGGGACCGGTCCCGGAACGACCAGGCGTGGAGACCGCCTTATTCAAACCGCTCGGCTGTGATAAGTTCCTTGAACTCGGGGATGAGGAAGCCCGAGTCGAGATACTCGTACATGCGGTCGAACATCTTGCGGTTGAAATAGCGCCTGCCGGAGCCGTCATAGGAGAAGAAAGTGAACGAGGCGACCGTGGGCTGATGGAAGACGAAGGTTGCAAACTTGGGGGTGCCATTGACCTCCTTGATCATCACTTCAAAATCAATCACCTTTCCCCTCAGCCGTTTGCGCAGGCTGAATATGATGCGCCTCTCGTCCTTGGCCTGGCGCATGGCCCAGGCCATGCCCCACCTCTCGAAGTCCTTGACCGCCGCGATGAGCCCGCTTTTCTCGCTTGTCTTCTCCATGCATGCCCCCTTCGTTCGCCAGCATCCCGTGCAAGATATCGATCCTCTTTGCACATAAGGCCGCTTCGCGCAAACTTTGTTTGCCGAGAAAAGCCGCGTTGAACGGCTCCAATACCAGGCGGCGCAACCGCAGGCCCGGCAACGAGAGCCATATCCGAAATGGTGCTGCCGGACCAGCCGCAAGGCCATGCATGGACGACGCTTTCCCGCCGCGACGGAAAGGCCGCTGGCCAGGGCCGCGACATCTTTTGACGAAGAGGCCCGGCTCGGCCGGGCAAGAGGTCATTGAGCAGCAATGGCGGAGGGAATAGCGCCCTTCCGCCAAGGATATGAAGACATGCCCCAGAGGCATCCCATTACATGCGTAAAAAGCCCGCAGCGTGTGACGCAGCGGGCTTCCGGCAATCGAATGACTGGAGCCTGGGCGGTCTGGCCTAGGCGGAGCGGAGCTTATTCACGGCCTGGGACAGGCGGGAAACTTTCCGACCGGCGTTGCGCCAGTGGATGACCTTCTTCTGGGACGCCTTGTCCAGAACGGAAGTCGCCTGAGTCAGGGCCTCGGAAGCCTTGACCGCGTTGCCCTCGGAAACGGCCGCGCGCACGGCCTTGACGGCGTTCTTGACGCGGGTCTTCATGGCCTTGTTCCGGGCATGGGCCTTCAGGCTCTGACGATGCCTCTTCTCGGCGGACTTATGATTTGCCACGTGGTTCCTCCTCGGAGTTGATTCCGCTCAGTTCAAATATTGCCACCGCGCCGAACTGGCTACGGTAAATGGCGAAAAAGGGCTGATACACACCTCTGGACAGACTGTCAAGTATCTCTGAAGCCAGAATCAAGGATTCCTCATACTTGCAAGGCGTTGAAATCGGCCAGCCTGCCCAGCCTAGCGACCAGGGCCTGCAGCAGATTGAGCCGGTTGAGCCTCAAGGCCGGGTCTTCCGCCATGACCATGACATGGTCGAAGAAGCGGTCCACGAATGGCCGCAACTCGGCCAGCAGGCCCATGAGCGAGGCATAGTCGTCCTTGGCCCACATGGCCTCGAAACGCGGGGCCACGGCCTCCAGGGCCTTGGCCAGCTCGCGCTCCTGCTCGCTCTCGAACAGGGCTGAGTCGTATCCGCCGCTCAAGGCCACGCCGGCCTCGGCCCCCTGCTTGCGGATGATGTTCGCCGCGCGCTTGAAGGTCAGCACGGCCTGCTCGAAGCCCTCGCCTCGGCTGAACTCGCTGAGAGCCTGCAACCTGTGCCCAAAAGCCCAGACATCATCGAAGCCGGCCCCCAGGCAGGCCTCCACGACAAGCGTTTCGTGGCCCTTGGCCGTGAAGTACGCCTTGAGCCGTTGGGCGAAGAAGTCCAGCAGCTTGCGCCGGGCCTCATCGGGCGGCAGCTTCCAGTGCACGCCGCCATAGGTCTCCTGAGCCGTGCGCAGGAACTCGGACAGGCTCAGGCGCAGCCCATGATCGATGATGATGCGGCAGATGCCCAGCGTCTGACGGCGCAGGGCGTATGGATCCGCGGCGCCGGTGGGAACCATGTCCAGGCCGAACGTTCCGGCCAGGGTGTCGGCCTTGTCGGCCACGGCCAGGAGCGCGCCGGCCAGGCTCTGGGGAGTCGGGCTGTCCGGGCCCGTGGGCAGGTACTGCTCGGCGATGGCCTGGGCCACGGTTTCGCTCTTGCCCTTCTTGCGGGCATAGATGCCGCCCATGATGCCCTGAAGCGTGTCGAACTCGCCGACCATGTCCGTGACCAGGTCGCACTTGGCCAGCAAGCCGGCCTCGGAGAGGTCGAGCAGCAGCTCGGGCTTGGCCTGCTTGGCCAGGTAGCCGCAGAGCTTTTCCAGCCGCCTGGACTTGTCGCCCATGCTGCCCAGGGGGCCGATGAAGGTCACGCTGTCGAGCTTGCGGCTCCAATAATCGAAATCACGGGACAGGTCGCCCTTCCAGAAGAAGCGGGCGTCCTCCAGCCGGGCCTTGAGCACGCGCTCCCAGCCCTTGCGCACGAGCGCCTCGTCCTTGGGCTCCAGGTTGATGACCGTGAGGAAGAATGGCAGCAGCCTGCCATCCCCGCCCTGCACGCCGAAGCTCTTCTGGTGGCTCTCCATGCTTGTCAGGAGCACCTCGCGCGGCAACTCCAGATAGGCCTTGTCAAACCCGCCGAGCACTGGGATGGGGTGCTCCACGAGGTTGACCACCTCCTCCAGCAGGCTGTCTTTCCAGACCACGCCGCCGCCCTCGGCCTGGGCCGAGGCGTCGCCCAGGGTGCGCACGATGTCCAGGCGCTTCTCCGGATCGAGGACCACCCTGCCCTTGTCCTTGATGATGGTCAGGTAATCCTCGGCGCGCGCGACAGTGAAAGGTCCCTTGCCCATGACCCGGTGGCCCCAAGTGCGGTCGCCTGACTCGACGCCGGCAACGGAGAAACGCACGACCTCGGAGCCGAGCATGGCCAGGATCCAGCGGATGGGACGGCCAAAAGTGAAGTCGCCGCTGCCCCAATGCATCTTCTTGGGGAAGCTCAGAGCCGCGAGAGCCGCCTGGCAGATTCCGGGCAGGATGTCGATGGATCCGGCGCCGCCAGTCGCCTTCCTGGCCGCCAGATAGTTGCCCTTGGGCGTCTCCAGCGTGTACAGGGACTCGGGCGGCACGCCCTGGCTGTTCGCAAAGCCCAGGCCCGCCTTGGTCAGCTTGCCCTCGGCATCAAAGGAGATGCGCGCAGGCGGGCCAGTAATCTCTTCGACCTCGGTGCGCTGGCGCTCGGCCATGTCGGAGACGATGGCCACCAGGCGGCGGGGCGTGGCGTAGGCGTGAATCTCCCCGCAGTCGATCTTGCCCTCGGCAAGGCGGGCGGACAGGCTGGCGGCAAGCTCGCTGGACAGCGCGGGAACGAAGCGCGCCGGCATCTCCTCGGTCCCGATCTCGAAGACGAACTGGGGCATGGCTGTTAGTCCTTGGTCGGCGTCGTGTTCAGCAGGGGATAGCCCATGTCCTTGCGCTGACTGGCGTAGAGACGGGCTACCCGCGAGGCCAGGTTGCGCACCCTGCCGATATAGCCCGTGCGTTCGGTGATGGAGATGGCCCCCCGCGCGTCGAGCAGGTTGAAGCTGTGCGAGCATTTGAGGCAGTAGTCGTAGGCCGGCCAGGGCAGGCCGATCTCGCACAGTCGCAGGCATTCGCCTTCATAGGAGTCGAACAGCTTGAACAGCATGCCGGCGTCCGAATGCTCGAAGTTGTACTTGGACTGCTCGACCTCGTTCTGGTGGTGAACCTGGCCGTACTTGACGCGCCCGTTCCAGTCCAGCTCGTAGACCGACTCCTTCTCCTGGAGGTACATGCAGATGCGCTCCAGGCCGTAGGTGATCTCGACGCTCACGGGGTGCAGATCGATGCCGCCGGTCTGCTGGAAATAGGTGAACTGGGTCACCTCCATGCCGTTGAGCCAGACTTCCCAGCCAAGGCCCCAGGCGCCCAGGGTCGGAGATTCCCAGTTGTCCTCCACGAAGCGGATGTCATGCTCGGCAGTGTCGATGCCCAGCGCCGCCAGGCTGGCAAGATAGACATCCTGCACGTCGTCGGGCGAGGGCTTGAGGATGACCTGAAACTGGTAGTAATGCTGCAGCCGGTTGGGGTTCTCGCCGTAGCGGCCGTCGGTGGGACGCCTGGAAGGCTCGACATAGGCCACGTTCCACGGCTCGGGGCCGATGACTCGGAAGAACGTGTGCGGATTGAAGGTGCCGGCTCCGACCTCGATGTCGTACGGCTGCCCGATGACGCAGCCGTAGTCGGACCAGAACTGCTGCAGACGCAGGATGACTTCCTGAAAGGTCATGTTCCTTCCCCGATGCTGCTGTGCCTTGAGCCGCGGTGCGTCACCCCCGGCTGAATCCCCGTCCGTCCTGGCGCAGGTCCAGGTGGTACTGCACGTACTGGTCCACGATCTCGTAGCATTCCGCGCGGACCTCGGAAACTACCCGCAGGCTTCTCCATTCCCTGGGACCGGTTGCTTGGAGACGGGAGAGGAGACGCAGGGTGCCCCTGCTCGCCGGCAAGATGAGCCCGGCGGGGGGCCTGCACGCCTGGCAGGTCACGCCGCCCTTTTCCACGAGGAAGAAGGGCGAAGAGATGTGCTCTATATCCTTGCCGCAAAGATGGCAAGCCTTGAAATCAGGGGCGAATCCGCTCTCGAAGGCGACCCTGGCGCGGAAGAAAAGAGGCCAGAAGTCCTGTCCCCTCTCTTCCTCGTCCAAGACCTCCAGCGTCTCCAGGGTCAGGTCGTAGACTACCCTGGACGTGTCGGCCCCGATCTGGAAGGCTATCAGGAACTTGATGCAGTTGGCCGCCATGCCCAGGCGGGGCAGGTCGGCCTTGAGGCGCGGGAACCGGTTCAGCAGAGTGCCCTCCTCCATCTGGAGGTAGGCGCCGTTGCGACTCGTGCGAACCTTGAAGAGCACGTGGTTGAGCGAATCCAGGCAGCCGCAGAAGCGCCTGCGGCTCTTGCTCCCGCCGAAGGCGAAGGCCGTCAGGATGCCCCTGGTGGGTGTCAGCAGGCGCACCCACTGGTCGCACTCCCTGAATCGGCCTGTCTTGAGAATGAGCCCATGCTCGGAGAATTCCATCCTGCTCCATCATCCTGGGCGGCGCCGACCTCGGCCCGGCCTAAGGCAGCATCAGCCTCCGCACCTGGCCCGGCTGGGCGTTGAGCGCGTACGGCTGGCCATTCACGGTGATGTCCACGCCGCCGGCATTACCCAGCATGAGCGAAATCTTGCTAAAGCTCAACCGCACGCTGCCGCCCGGCTGGAGCATGTACTCGCGCACGGTGCCGTCCTCATGAGTGGCCTTCAACCAGCAGACTTCGCGCGCCTGGATCACGGCCGTATTTGTCACGGCAGGCTGGGCCTGCGCCGCCGGAGCCTGCTCCGCCTGGGCCTGCTGGGCAGGTCTTGGGGCCACGGGCTGGTCGGGAATGGCGCCACGAGGAGCCGCGGAGGCCGGCTGGGCCGTGGCGACCGGGGCGTTCACCGCCGGCGCCGCCTCGGGTACAAGAGTCGCCTCGGCCGCGGATTCAGGCTCGGCCGGAGCCTCGGCGGGCTCATTGGCCTGAGCGGGCGGGGCCGCCTCCTCGACAGACGCCTGAGCGGCCTGCTCCACGGGCTTGGCCGGCTCGCTGGTGGTGGCGAAGAACCAGTACGTCGCGCCCGCCACGGCAATGAGGAGCACGACGCCGGCCATGGCCAGGCGATTGCCCGAGCGCACGGAGCGCATTTCCGGCTCGTCCTTGACCCGCTCCGGCGATGCGGATTTGTATACCGGCTTGTACGGCGCATCTTCCTTTTCAAACTTCAGCTCGCTCAGGATCTCCCCGAGATCCATTTCCAGGTGCTTGGCGTAGACCTTGATGAATCCTCGCACATAGACCGGATGAGGGAGCAGATCGCTCCTGCCGCTCTCGATGCCTTCCAGGCTGGTAAGACTGATCCTCGTCTGCTGGGCGATATTCTCCAGACTGAGGCCACGTCTCTCGCGCTCCTTGCGCAGCAAGGTCCCAAGCTCAAGCAACTCCATGACACAACTCCCCAGGGCCCGTACTCAGGCCGCGGTTGCTATTGCGGCGTCCCTCGAAAACATGAAAGGGATATGACATCGGGGCCGCCGGCGATCTCGTCTCCTAGGGCATTTCGCTTTTGAAAATGCTCGCATGGCTTGCCGCCGCATAGACGCAATTCACTTGCGCCGTCAACGCCGGAGCGAGCGTCTCCGAGTCAATCCGCCCAAAGACAGCGTGAACGAGTCGAAAATGAGCTTTCGACTTGTGAAGCAGCTCGAAACGCTTCCGCCATGGAGCGGATGCATTCCCAGAGCTGAACTACAAACGAATATCGATGATAGCCTTGTCTTTCAGGCTCTTCATGTACTCGACATATTGGCTGGCGTACTTGGGCTCGTAGAGCTTCTGGCGAATCTCTTCCCTGGCCTCGTCGATGGAGCGCTCCTTGCCCGGCACGAGCGCGACATACTTCAGGATGACTTGGCCGCCGCCGGCGAAGAAGGGCTCCGTCACGTCTCCCGGCTGCACCAGCTCCAGGGCCGCCCGCCACTCAGGGGCGATCTCGGACCATTTGAGCTTGCCGATGTTTCCTCCGCTGCTCGCGCCCGGCCCCCTGGAATACTTCCGGGCCGCCTCCTCGAAGGCGATCTCGCCCTTGCGCAGCCGCTGCCCCAGGGCTTGCGCGTCCTCGCTCCGCGGCAGGAGTATGAGGCCCAGCTCGACCTCCTTGGACATGGAGTACTCGCCCATGTGTTCCGCGAAGTAGCGCCCGATCTCCTCGTCGGTGACCAGGACCTTGCGCCTGACCATGTACGAGAGCACCCGGTGCCGCAACATGCTCTCGCGGATGCTCCTCTTGTATTCGTCCCTGGTCAGGTTCTCCCTGCGCAACTGCCTGGCCAGATCCTCCTCGGTCATGTTGTTGGATTGCCTGAACTGGCGGATGTGGGTCTCGACCTCGGCGTCGGTCACCTGGAACCCGAGCCGCTCGGCCTCCTTGAGCAGGAGGATATCGTCCACAAGCCTGTCCAAGAGCTTGCGGCGCATGGCTGCCAACTGTTGCCTGTCCTGCTCCTTGAGCGCCCTGCCGCCCATCTGCGCGAGGTATGGAGCCAGCTCCTTGTCGAGATCGTACAAGGTGATGATCTGACCGTCGACCACTGCGGCGACCTTGTCCACTATCTCTGTCGCGGATACGGGAGCCCAGGAGAGCGCGAGCGCGCAGAAAGCGAGCGCAGCCCCGATCAGCCGGCTCCCGTGGCGGGCCGCGAAGCCTATGCTAGCTGCTCTTTGGGGAAGGCACGGGAATGGATTCAAGCTCATCATCCTCATCCGCTGGTATCTGGCCCGGCGACAACTGCTCGGGATAATCCTGCTCCTCGCCTTCCTCGATCATGGCCTCGGGCGGCACTTCAACGCCGGGCTCCACGCCCTCATCCATGATCCCCTCTTCAGCCAGGGCGCCGTCCTGCTCGCCCTGCTCATCCTCCATCCGCTGGAGCAGGTGCGTGCTCACGGATATCTCCACGGTCTGGAGTTTCCGGGACAGCCATGCGTCAAAGGCATTACGCATCTTCTGATCCAGGAGGATCTGCTCCACCAGGGGATAGGCCTGCGTCGGATCCAGAACCTTTGCCGGGCTGCGCTCCACAAGGATGATCCTGTAAAATCTGGAGTCCTCGGTGAACATGCTGGACGCCTCGCCCTGCTCCAGGCTGGACAGGGCGTTCAGCCAAGTGGCCGGCAGCCGATCCTCGCGCATGCGCAGCTGGCGCACTTCGACTTCCTTAAGCTTGGAAGTGATCTCGGCCATGCCTTCGCCCTTGCCGTGGAGCTGGGTGGCCTTGAGCACGAGGTCGCGGCTGGGCCCGCTGACGAGAATGAACTTGAGCCTGGTCGGCAGGTAGAAATCGGTCAGGTGGCTCTTATAATAGGCCTCGGCCTCGGTATAATCGATCTTGATGGCGGGCCGCAGGACCTGCTGAAAAAACTTCTCGATGGACAGGCGAGCCTTGAGCTCCTTACGCCAGAAGGAAATATCGATATACTCCTCGACCAGGATCTCCTCGAAGGCTCCTTCGGGATAGTCCTTGCGCACAGACTCCTCGGCCTTGTTCAGCTCCTCGTCGGTGACTTCGAGGCCACGGCCGGCCAGATCCTGGATGATAAGCTCCTGGATGATCAGGTCACCCAGAATGTTGCCGTAATCCTTGCGCAGATGGCTGACCGTCGGATTCAGGTCGTCCATGGAGTCCAGGTACATGATGTCGTACTTGTACTCCAACTGGTTCAAGTAGATGGGTTGCCCGTTGACCTTGGCGATGACGCCCGGCTCATTGCGGTCCGCGGAGCAGGAAGCCATAAGGAATAAGGCCATGGCGGCCATGACGAAATGTGTCGTTCTGGGCATGGCGGTCATTTACCTGCCGGCCTGCGTGGCCGCAGGCTGATCTGGTCTGTTCAGGAGTTCACGGCGGCCGCCGGCGCGCGGAGCCGCAGCTGCTCAAGTTCCATTTTCAGACGTTCAAGACCCTTGGAAACTGAGTCATTCTCTCCAATGCGCGCCTCCAGCCTGTTCGGAGGCAAGAGTTTGGCCCAGGACCGCCTGCTTTGCAACCAAAACAAGAGCTGCTCCGGGTCTATGACCTGGTTATCCTGGCGGAAGGCCAGCACGGAGCGCCCAGGATAGAGGTCCGCGCGCACGACCTGCAACTCGGTCAACGCGCGTTTGAGGGACAGGACTGCCAGGAAATTCTCCAGCTCTTGCGGTATGTGGCCGAAGCGGTCGCGCATCTCGCCCACGATCTCGGCCATGGCCTCCTCGGAACGCGCGGCGGACAGGGCCCGGTAATACCGGAGCCTCTCGCCGGGGTCGAGGATGAACTTTTCGGGAATATGCGCCGGGAATACAAAGTTGATCTCCGGCTCGACAGTCTCGTGGCGGACCTCGCCCTTGAGTCGCCGCACTTCCTCCTCAAGCATCTCCAGGAAAAGATCCAGGCCGACCTTGGCGATCTGCCCCGACTGGGCCTCGCCGAGGATATTGCCGGCGCCGCGCAGGCGCAGGTCCTCCATGGCCACCTGGAATCCCGCGCCAAGGAAGTCCATGTCCAGGATGACCTGCAGCCGCTTCCTGGCAAGATCGCCGATGGAGCCCAGCGAAGGCACCACGAAATAGGCGTAGGCTTGGCGGTCCGAGCGGCCGACCCTGCCGCGGAGCTGGTAGAGCTGGCCCAGGCCGAACATGTGCGCCTGGTCCACGACCATGGTGTTGGCGTTGGGGAAATCCAGGCCCGATTCGATGATGGCCGTGCACACGAGGATGTCCAGCTCACCGTGCCAGAACTTGTGGATGGTCTCCTCCAACTGGCGCTCGGGCATCTGGCCGTGGGCGCTTCCTATGCGGGCCTCCGGGGCCAGCTTGCGCACGTATTCCTCCACGCCGGGCAGGGACTGCACGCGGTTGTGCACCCAGAAAGTCTGGCCTCCTCTCTCCAGTTCGCGGGCGAGAATGGTCTTGAGCACACCATCATCCTTCTCCAGGAGCGCCGTCTCAACCGGCTTGCGGTCCACGGGCGGCGTCTCGATGACGCTCAGGCCGCGGATGCCCGAGAGGGATAGTTGCAGCGTGCGCGGGATGGGCGTGGCCGTGAGGGTCAGGCTGTCGACGTTCTTCTTGAGCTCCTTGAGCTTTTCCTTGTGCTTGACCCCGAAACGCTGCTCCTCGTCCAGGATGAGCAGGCCAAGATTGGGCAGGGACACGTCGCTGGAGAGCATGCGATGCGTGCCGATGAGGATGTCCACCTGGCCCCGCTCCACGGCCTGGAGCACGGCTTTCTGCTTCGCCTTGGGCACGAAGCGGCTGATCTGGGCCACGGAGATGGGGAAGCCTTGCATGCGATTCTTGAAATTCAGGTAGTGCTGCTCGGCGAGCACCGTCGTGGGGCACAGGAGCGCCACCTGCTTGCCGTTCAGGACCGCGCGGAAGGCTGCGCGCATGGCCACCTCGGTCTTGCCGAAACCCACATCGCCGCAAACGAGCCGGTCCATGGGCTCGGGGCGCTCCATGTCCTCGATGACCTCGCGGATAGCCCTGGCCTGGTCCGGAGTCTCCTCGAAACCAAAGGAGGCCTCGAACTCCCAGTAAAGCTCATTGACCGGGCCATAGGCGAAGCCTTTGGCCACCTTGCGGTAGGCGTACATCTCCACGAGTTCCTGGGCGATCTTCTCGATGGCCTTCTTGGCCCGCTCCTTGGTGTGCTTCCAGCGCGAGCCGCGCAGGCTGTCCAGGGAAGGGTCGGCGCCCTCGGGGCCCTGGTAGCGCTGCACGAGTCGCAGCCTGTCCACGGGCAGGAAGAGCTTATCCTCGGCGTCGAAATGGATGAGCAGATAGTCGTTGGCCACGTCGCCGAGAGTCAGCCGTTCCAGTCCGCCAAACCGACCCAGCCCGTAGTCGCGGTGCACGAGGAGATCGCCTGCCCGCAGGTCGGCATAGGAGGACATGCCCTTGAAGGACTTGTCCCTGGCGACCCGCGGCTTGTCCTTGGATGGCTGGAGGATGTCCTCGGAAAGGATGCGCACGTCCGCCCAGGGCAGCTCCATGCCTTTGTCGAGCGGCGAGACCAGGGCGAACAGTCCCCGGCTCTCCAGGGCGTACTCGGTCGAGAGGGACAGCCCTTCCTGCTCGGCCAAGGCCAGGAACTTCTTACGGCCGCGCTCGGTATGAAAGCTGAGAATCGCCTGCCGCGCCGAAGCGCGCCAATCCTGCAAGGCCTTGATCAGCGCGCTCCATGGCCGGTTGCGCTGCTCGGGTTGCCAAAAGAGATCCGAAAACTGTTCCAGGCTCTTCTCGGGCAGATCCAGGCCGTCCTTCTTCTGACCCAGGACAAGGTTCTCGAAGAGAATCTGCCGGCCTTCGGTCCAGACCTTGCGCGCCTCGGCCTCGGGCCAGGCCAGGGCCGACTCGGTCACGACCCGCCGCTTGTCCCGCTTCTGGCCTTCCAGGAATTCCTGCCAGGCCCAATGAGCCTCTTCCACGCGCGAGCGCAGATCCGTGGCCCCGGAAAGCAGGTAGATGCTGTCCTCGGCGAAGTAGGCCTTCAGGTTCACGGCCTTGGGATAATAGAGACCAGGGAAGATGAAGCCATTGTGCTCATCGAGCTTGCGGCGCAGCTCGTCGCGAACTTGCCCGTTGATCTGGCCGGTTGTCTTGAGATGGTCCCAATGGGCCTTGGCTTCGGAAGGGTATGCGCCGGCCAGGATCGCGGGCGCCACCGGCAGGATGGTGACTTCCTTGAGGTCGGCCTTTGATCGCTGGGAGGACGGATCGAAAAGGCGGATCTGCTCCAGGGTGTCGCCAAAGAACTCCAGGCGTAAGGGCTGGTCGTAGCCCGGCGCGAAAATATCCAGGATGTCACCGCGCATGGACATCTCGCCGGGCGAGCCGACCATGCCTTCGCGGCGGTAGCCCCAGGCCGCGGCCTGCTCCAGGATCATTTCCGGCGAGAGGTCCTCCCCCTGGCGCAAGGCCATGGAGGCCACATCCGTGACCTTGGGCGGCGGCCACTTGGCGAGCAGGTTGTCCACGGTGAGGATGATGCCGCGGCCCTTGCCGCCCATTGCCAAGGCATAAAGCGTCGGCCAGACGGATGCCCAGGAGGCCGCCTCGGGCTCCTGGGACTCCATGGGCGGAAGCCAGCACCAAGTGCGCTCCCAGGCCGGCCGGACCGCCCGGCCCTGCCTCAAGCCCGCCTCGGAGAGCAGGTGCAGAAGCGCCCGGGCTTCGTGCAGCTCCCGCAGGCCGGGCACGAGCAGCACCACATTCTCGCCCTTGGAGACGAGCGTCTGGGCGATGAGGGCCTGCGTGCCTGGGCCGCTCTTGAATATGCGCAGGTGGTCGGTCCTGCGCGCTAGAAAGTGGTCGATTTCTTTGGGCAGCAACGTCGCGAGGCTCCTGACAGGTGCTTGGTGCGTCCAGGGAGAATATGTCCTGGGTCGGACGTGGCAAGGCGTTGGAACACAAAAAGCCGCTCGCGACAAGCGCCGCGAGCGGCTTGAAGCACGCTCGGCGATCCGGCTAGACCTGCGTGAGGACGTTGCGTTCCGCGCGGCTCAGCAGGTGGTTCAGGTCGAGAAGGATGAGCAGCCTGTCCTCCAGCTTGCCCACGCCGCTGATATACTCGGATTCCAGCCCCGCGACCACGGGAGGCGGCGGCTCGACCGTGCCGGCGGGTATGCGCAGGACCTCGGAGACCGAATCAACGACGAAGCCCACGATCATGGCGCTGATCTCGATGACGATGATGCGGGTGTTCTTGTCATGCCCTCTGGCCTGGAGGCCGAAGCGCTTGCGCAGGTCGATGATCGGAATGACCTTGCCGCGCAGGTTGATGACGCCCTCGACAAAGGCCGGCGCACGGGGAACCTTGGTGATCTCCATGGTGCGGATGATCTCCTGCACCTTGAGGATGTCCACGCCGAACTCCTCGTCGCCGATGCTGAAGGTCACGAGCTGCAAGAGCTCGATATCCTGCTTTTTCTGCGTAGCTTCCATGGGCGGGCCTCGTCATCCCTTGAGGAATGTTCCTGGCAAAGAGAGAAAATGCTCGAATATCTGGGTCGATTTAGCCATATCTGTTTGCCGCTCCGAATGCAACTCCACGGACAAGGAGGCATCCTGAATCGTGAAGCCTGCGCAGTCCGCCTGCCTTGCAGGCTATCGCTGTCGAATGGCCCAGGAAAGCATTGTGCTTCATGTCACGGGCGCCCGCCGCCAATGCGATTGCCGAGAACAGCTTCTTTCAGCATAATCTCGCCGGCATTTGGGAGGCCGTCCGGCCGCCCGAGGAGGTCGCCGAGAATGGGCCAATTCATGGCGGGTCAAGACAACTACCCGCTCGAAGAGCAGATCAAGACACTTGGAGACGAAGAGCTCCTCGATTTCTGGGAGGAGACGCAATACCTGGACAGGTTCCTGGAGGAGGAATCGGGACTCCAGGACGAGTCCAACCTTGAGTATGAACGCCTGATCCTCAAGGAGCTGCAGCTCCGCTCTTGCCTGCGGTCCCTGACCCGAGACTGAGCCGGGCGCGGCGCTTCTCCGCGAGGCAGTCCTCGTCGCCAAGCCCTGCCCGGCCTGCCGCCAGGGCGCGCGGACTGAGGCGCGGAATCACCATGCGCTTGCAGGCGGCGGCCTCGATCACATAGATGCAATTCGGCATCGGCTCGCACGTTTTCCTTCAATCAGCCTCGGCATCCAATTTCCTCAATCCGGCGCAACCAGGCTTGTGACGGCTCGGTTTACTTCCATCCAAAGAAGCACTAAGCTGCATGATTTACTGAATGGAGGCTCTTCCATCCCGAATGCCTCCAGCGTCCCAAGCGGAACGAAGCCTTGAGCGCACAGGAGCAGCCATGCCCATCCTCGCCGTGAACATCGATCATGTCGCCACGTTGCGCCAGGCCCGCAAGGGCATGGAGCCCGAGCCCCTGGCCGCCGCCGTGCTCGCCGAGTTGGCGGGGGCCAAGGGCATCATCGTCCATCTGCGGGAGGACCGCCGGCACATACAGGATCGCGATGTGGAGCTCCTGCGCAAGACGGTGCAGACAAAATTCAACCTGGAGATGGCCGCGACGCGCGAAATGCAAGCCATCGCCCTGGCCATTCGGCCTGACTCGGTCTGTCTCGTGCCCGAGAAGCGCGAGGAGCTGACCACCGAGGGCGGCCTGAACCTCCTGGGACGCGAGAGGGAGCTTGCCGAGTACATCGCGCCCTTGCGCGACGCCGGCATGGCCATCAGTCTGTTCATCGACGCCGACCCGGCCCAGATCGACGCCGCCGGGACAATCGCGCCGGAATATGTCGAAATCCACACGGGACACTATGCCGACTCGCGGGGACCCAAGCGTGACAACGAGCTGGAGCGCATCATCTCCGGGATCAAGCAGGCCAAGGGCCTCGGTATGAAGGTCAACCTCGGCCACGGACTGAACTACACCAATATCCAGGCCTTCCGGGACGAGCCGGGCATCAGCGAGTATTCCATAGGCCACGGCATCGTGTCCCGAGCCGTGCTCGTCGGCCTGGAGCGGGCGGTGCGCGAGATGGTCGAGATCGTGGAGGGGTTCGCCGGGTAGGCGGGCCGAAACGTGCATGATCATCGGCATCGGCCTGGACGTGGTGGAGCTGGACCGCATCGGACGGGGCATGGAGCGCCACGGCGAGCGTTTCCTGCGACGCATCCTCACCCAAGCCGAGATCGAGGCCATGCCGCGCAATGCCGTGCCGTACGCCGCGGCCCGCTTCGCGGCCAAGGAGGCGGCCTCCAAGGCCTTGGGCACGGGCTTCAGGAACGGAGTGTGCCTGCACAGCTTCGAGGTCCTGGCCCTGCCGAGCGGCAAACCCGAGATCCGCTTCCTGGGCGCCGCGCTGGAGCTGGCCACGGCCAGCGGAGCCAGGATCTTCCACGTGAGCCTGACCCACGGCCGGGACGTGGCCTCGGCCGTGGTAATACTTGAAGGATAGGCACAGCACTCCGAGGAGCGCCATGTTCTCTCCCCTGCCCACCCCGAGCGAAATGACCCACTGGGATCACGTGAGCGCCACCGGATTCGGCCTGCTCCCAGAGCTGCTCATGGAGAACGCCGGCCGCGCGGCCATGTTCGCCCTGAACGATGCGCTGGCCGTGGGGACGGACGAGTCAGAGCATTTTGCTTTTGAAAACATTCCTCTAGCCATGCGTCGGCATGGCTTGCCGCCGCATGGGCGGCGGCGCGATTCACTTGCGCCGTCAACGCCGGAGCAAGCGTCTCACAGCCAAACTGCTCTGGCGGACAGGCGCGTTCTCCTCTTGGCAGGGCCGGGCAACAACGGCGGAGACGCCATGGTCCTGGCCCGACACCTTCATGACGCCGGCGTCGAGGTTCTTCTGCTGCACACCAGGGCCCGGACGGACTACACGGGCGAGGCGGCCTACCATTTCGACCTGGCCCTGCGGGATGGCGTGCCGGCCCGGCGCGCGGCGGAGGCCGACCTGCGCGACCTGCGCGCATTCGATATCGTGGTGGACGGCCTGCTGGGTACAGGGCTCTCCGGCGAGCTGCGGCCCGACATGCTCGCCTTCGTGCGCATGGTCAACGACTTAGGCCGGCGCGCCTTCGTGCTGGCCCTGGACATCCCCTCGGGACTCTCGGGGCTCACGGGAAGGCCGCTGCCCGAAGCGGTACGCGCGGATTGCACCGTGACCTTCGAGGCGGCCAAGCTGGGGCTCGCCCAGCCCGAGGCCGCGCCCTTCGTGGGCAAGCTGGACGTGCGGCGCATCGGCATCCCACGCGCCGTGCGCCAGGCCCATCCAACCGAGCACATGGCCATGACCGCCGGGCTGGCCGCGCTCCTGGAGGAGCCCGGAGCCGGCATGCACAAGGGCACCGCGGGGCACGTGCTCATCCTGGGCGGCTCGGCCGGGCTGACCGGCGCGCCCATGCTGGCGGCCGTGGCCGCCATGCGCGCCGGCGCCGGGCTGGCCACCATCGCCTGCCCCGCCGGCATCGCCCTGGAGGTCAAGGCCTCCAGGCCCGAGGTCATGCTCCTGCCGCTGGGCCAGGGCACGCAGTGGACGGCGGACCTCATGGACGAGCTGGCTCCGGCGCTGGAGCGCTTCGACGCGGTCGTGGCCGGGCCGGGCCTGGGCAGGAGTCCCGGCGCGGCGGGCTTTCTGCGTGCGTACCTCGATACTTCAAGGATACCGACGGTATTCGATGCCGATGCGCTCACTGTTTTGGCCTCTGAAAAGGATCTCTTGAAAAAAATCAAAGAGTCGGCAATTGTCACACCCCACCCTGGGGAAATGGCTCGCCTGCTCGGCCTTGAAACCGCCGAGGTCCAGGCTGATCGTAGCGGATGCAGCCGGAGGCTGGCCCAGGAGTGCGGGGCCGTGTGCGTGCTCAAGGGCGCGGCCAGCCTGGTCGCCCAGGCGGGACGTCCACTGGCGGTGTCTCCATACCGCGAGCCGAACCTGGCGGTCGCCGGCTCGGGCGACGTGCTCTCCGGGGTAGCCGGCCGCCTCCTGGCCGGAGGTCTCGATGCGTATCTGGCCGCCTGCCTGAGCGTGCTTTGGCATGGGCACGCAGGCAGGGTCCTGTCCCGGGATTTCCCCTATCGAGGCAACATGCCGCTGGAGATCGCGCATGCCCTGCCCCAAGCCATCAAGGAGCTGAAAGGCCATGCTCACCGCTAAGGACATCATGAGCACCAAGGTCATCACCTTCACGCCCGACACGGAGATCATCGCCGCCGCCCGGGTGCTTCTGGAGAAGAGGATAAATGGCGCGCCGGTGGTCGAGGGCGACCGGCTCGTGGGCATCCTGAGCCAGACGGACCTGGTGGCGCAGCAGAAGATCCTGTCCCTGCCCTCGTTGTTCACGATCTTCGACAGCTTCATCCCTCTGCGCTCCTACGAGAAGATCGACCAGGAGATGAAGAAGATCTCGGCCATGACCGTGGGCGCAGCCATGACGGCCAAGCCCGTGGCCGTGCAGCCCGATACGCCCATCTCGGACATCGCCCAGATCATGGTGGAGAAGAAGATCCATACCCTGCCCGTGGTCGAGGGCGACCGGCTCGTGGGTGTCGTGGGCAAGGAAGACGTCCTGCGCACGCTGCTCGG